>NZ_CP091914.1 GCF_022063185.1 Nostoc sp. UHCC 0870
TCAATAATTTCTTTGGGAATCCCCAGTATTTCACAAAAGCTCTTCGCTGCCCCTGGAACGATTTTTCCCATCAATCTCAATGGCATATTCTGTAATATTTGCTCCCCTGCTTCCGATTTAGCAATTGATATCACATCCTGGGCTGCCAGAATAATCCGACATCCTGATTTTCTTGCCGTCGCGCATTTTCGCCCTACTAATCTTGACAACGCCGGAAAGCGTAGTAATACAGAAGCTTCATCCATGAAAAATACGCTGTTGGGTGAAGCTAATGTTTGTCTTGACGCTGCAATGTATGCCGACATCCCAAATACTTCGGCATCTTTACTCGATTGCAAATTTGTCAGGGCAAAGGTAATTAATTTGGCATCTGTTTCAAATGTTGATGGCTTACATATTGCATCCCCTATTGAACTTGACCGCCAATACTGAAGCCGCAGCCTGATATAATTCAATGCTCTGTCTACGTTTTCATCTTCATACCCCAAGCTAATCTGTTCTGTACAGAAGAATTTTTCCATATCTACCAATGTGGGGGTATTCTCCCAAGCCCCAGAACCCAATCCTCCTTTCTTGGCTTCTGTAAATCGGCGTTGAATTTCCACATCCTCGTAAAAGGCTTTTACTCCCAATGGAATCAGGGATTCGATTGTTTGTGCCAAAAAACCATCAAATGATTGCGTACCCAACACCAACTGAAGCACAATCAGATTCACATCGTTTCTGTGGGCTTTTACTCTTTCTTCCCTTTGTTCAGAGGGGATTTTTGATAGGTCTAGCGGCTGTACTAAGTTGTTCGACTCTCTGGCAATATCAAAGTAAAATCCCTTGTAATACGGCGTAAAATCTCCGAATGTTCCTGAACCATCATCATTCGGTAAATCAATCATTAATATTGAATATCCCAAGGCTAAACATTCCGCAATGATGGAGGATACTAATACTGATTTCCCTGAACCTGTTGTACCGATTACCATCATGTTTTTCGTTGTGCTTAAATCGATACTTACGCCTGAGTGTCCCTCGTCAGC
This sequence comes from Nostoc sp. UHCC 0870, assembly GCF_022063185.1. Lineage (NCBI taxonomy): Bacteria > Bacillati > Cyanobacteriota > Cyanophyceae > Nostocales > Nostocaceae > Nostoc > Nostoc sp. UHCC 0870. The sequence goes on from NZ_CP091914.1 coordinate 1,032, forward strand.
AATTAATTCAAATCCTTGTTTATCGTTTGAGGCTATTTGCACCGCCGGTGTTAACCCAATGATTTCACTGGCGAAAAATGCTACTCTTCTGTTGAAAGGGTTTGTTAGTTGCGGTCTTTGCCTTAAGAGTAAGGTTTCTAGCCAAATCAACCAACTATACTGCCTCTCACGCGTCAATTCCGTTGGTTGATTCACATACCCCGAAATTAATCTACACGCATCCTCAATTTCTTCTGGTGTTTCCCGATAAATCAAGACTATCAATGCCACATTTAGCGGTACATCACCTGTATATAGCTGCTTCTGAGCATTTACTGACCATTCTGTATTTATCTGTGATGCTACGTCTATCGTTTTTTTCGCAGCACTCATCTCTGCATTTCGGGATCTCCTCGTAATTAGCTGCTGGGTTAGCCGTACCATTTTCTGGTCGGCTGGACTCATCTCTGTGATAATTTCAAGATCATGAATGTTGTCTCTTGCAAATATCTCCCACAAAAACCTCACTTGATGCTCTGTGGACACAAATGCTTCTGGTTTTTGGCTTAAGGTCATTACCCCAACATATTTACCCTTAGCGTTCTTTCCATTTGGCAGACATACCCACTGCCTATCTGCGTAGGGTATACCATTATTCAACAGCACGGAGGTGATATGAGCATTGTCTTTGTACTGTTCTGCTCTTGGTAGAGCTTCATGAAATTCTTCTGTTAAACCTTGCTCATCAAATACCAGAGTATGAGGTACTTTTACTGGTTTTGCTCCTACTAAATATGCTAATTCTTTCCACAATTGTTTCTCTGTTTTTGGGGCTGGGCTTAAACCCATTCCCGCTAAAATCTGCTGATACCTCAGAGAAATGTTTATGGCTTTTTCCAGGATTTGTGTCAGGTTTTTCCTGGTTATTTCTGTTGCACCTGTAGAAGTAAACCTTCTTTGTAAGAAATTTGATAGTTTTACTATTGCTCTATCTACAGCATCCCCTGCTTCTGTTCCTCCTGGTTTCACTGTAAATGTTGTATACACATTCAGGGCAATATTTTTGCGTTTTTTCTCTCTTGTTAGTTCTTGTAGTCTCGCCAGACAGCCCCAATCCAAAAACTCACTTTCATCATTTACTGGATTGCTTAAACGCTCTCGAAAACGCTCGGTTACTTCTTCTTCATTACAAAATGAACTCCATCTAAATGTAAATCTTTCTCCTTGGGGAATTTCTTTACACCCATTCTCAAATGCGCTGCCTATTGCTTCTACTTGCTCTGATGAGTTGAACAATGGGTGAATGCCTCTACAACTATACCCAAACACCAACTGCAATGTACTATCCGTGTCTCCTACTTGCTTTTTACTTAGCAAGTAAGCTCCTATTGTATATCCTCCCTTTTTCAACCTCACTAAACTTGTTATATCCAGTTGGTCTTCAAAAGGATTTAGTTTTTTATTTGGCGCGTTTGTCTTTTTTAGTGCCATAATCTGACTTTTTTCGACCCTACTTTTTTCTTCTCTATGGCTGAATAATACTTGATATATCCTCGTGTCCACATTGGTACACCAGGAAATATCCTTGACCAGAATAGATAAGGTTTTTTGCCCGATAAACTTATGGTTGTTGCACTAAACCATAACCCAATTAGTATGCTCCATATCATTCCTATTCCTAATAGAAATGCCAAGAAGAATCCGCACCCAAATGAGGCTATGGCAATCGCAAATTGGAATCCTGTCAAGACTCCAATCGCTGCATTTTTTCCTAATGATTGATTTACTGGCTTAATTTCTTTCTGTTTCATTTAACAAGCTGCTGTCACGCCGTTAAATAAGATATTTTGCGCTATGAACAGCACCAGCGTAATAAAAAATATCCCGATGGGTTGTTGCACCATTTGGGTTACTTCTTGTCCTTCTCCTAAGGAGTTTGCTACTTTCACCCCAGACGCTACAAAATACACAAATAGCATTACTGTTATTGCTGCATTTATCACCCCTGGTAACGCCGCTATTGCCGCATTTCCTGTCCCTGCCGATGTCCCACCAAACATACACGTCAGTGCTACCTGAGCAGGACTGAATAGCCCAAAGGCATGGGCTGGCATTGCTTGCACTCCGATAATTACCGTTGTTCCTGTTGCATATATTTGATGCTGATATTTCCTTCCTAGTCTCCCTACAATTCTTGCCAACATTTGAACTTCTTTCTTATCCACTTTGATTCCTCCTTTTTCTCTTGCTGATCATTTTTAAACCATTCTCAAACCTGAAGTCTGGCGGATATATTCTTACTTCTTCCCTCAGCAGCTTTTTGTTTCAGCTAAAACTCTTTTTTTAAAATCATCCTCTATTTCTTCTAATGTATGCTCCCTCGCTAGTGTCCGAATTTCTTGTAGTGCCGGAACATGATATTCGTATAGTTTTGCATAACCATTTATCCCCCCTGTTCTTCTATTATTGAACTTCTTAAACTCTGGGATATATTTACGCGCTATATTCAAATACGCATATAATTGCCTGGCACTAACCTGTGGCTTCATCATCGCCGCTACTTGTGGTCTTGTTAGTTCTTCATATTGGCAGATTAGCCCTCCTGTTTCCATTCTTTCTGCATCTCTTAGAACTTCACTGCATATAAAAATACCCGCTTTTAACTAGGCGGGCAAGTCGCAAATGCAACTAAAATATCAAAAAAATTTTATAGGCAAGATTTTAGCTGCTTGCCCTGACTTGACCATTTTTCGTCTAAAAGACTGCACGCTACGTGAACAACGTTTTGAGGGTTTCGCTTAAACTTTCCTTTCATTCCCCAGCAGCGAACAGTATAGTCACTTTCGTATCCGAGGACAGATGCAAGTTGTTGATAGCTTAATTCCCACTTTTTCTTAAACTCTATTGGGTGCATAGTATTTATTTAGATACTTGCATGATTTATTCTCTATTTATAACATAAATTATTCAGCAATTATCGCCATTTTACATTTTTAAATACTTGAAAATATCAGATTTGTTTATCTTAATCTTTTTGTAAATCTCATTAGTTTTTATTAGTATAATTCTGTTGTTTTATATTTAAATCTCAGTCACAAAATCTCAAATATAAATCAAATATGATTCCTACAAAAGTAAGGTTCTCTGATTCGGATAAGGGAACAAGAAATAGAAAAAACTATTCCCTATTCCCTATTCCCTCTTTAACAGTGAATAGTCAACAGTTAAATCCTGGGTTTAAGCCTACGCCGATACGCAGATCGAGTGAGGCTTCGCTGAACTCCTGGTAACTGATAACTGTTTACTGATTTAATTAGCAAGCTTTAATTCTTCGCGCCCTTTCGAGTTCACCATCTTCATCAAGTGCTGATTGAGATAGCTTTGAGCCGAGACGTAGAGACTGTCCCAAATCTCTGGATTGCGACAGATTTTGCTTCCTACTGTATTAAGAGCCAATTTCTCCGACACCAAGTATTTTTTGTAATAGTTTGTCCACAAATGTTGTACAAAATCCTCAGCAAACTCATCGAAAGGTATTATCCAGTTGTACTGTTCATCCAAAAACACCCGGTAGGCAGCAACAATGGGCATAGCAATATCCGCCGGCGCACTAAACCCAAAAGAATATCGACTGTCAGGCAGAAGCGTATTTTTTCGTGTATCTATTGATGCCAAGTCATTCACTCCCTTTCTTCTGGGGTTCGTGATATGCTCCTGAATAATTTCAAATACTCTTTGCTCAAGCCATAAAGCTTTGGGTAGCAGAGGTAACAAAAGAGTCAATCTTTCTCTTTCCGCATCACTTAAGCTTGGTGTGTTGCTCACAGGAGGATGTTTGGTTCTCTTGTTAGATTCAGGATTATATCTGTTTCTGTCCAGGCAGTTCATCAATTTGATTAAATGATTCACATTGCACTGGGGACTTTTGGGCGCACCGGTTTGGTTTTGATAGTACGCGATGCGGAATTTTGTTTCTTCCTCTCGTTCCAGTTTGGCTAAAAACTGCTTGACAAATTTGTAATCTCCCCTGGCGTTCACTTTAGAACGTGCATCCACCGGGGCCGTTGTATTTGATGCCAATGCTATATCTTTGGCTTCTTCTTCCGTTAGTCCAATGTGGATGGTCACTTTGACCCTAGCTTCGGTTAGGTCATATTTATAATTTCTCGCTTGCTCAAACGCTAAAACTGTATGCCCTCCATTAATAATCCCGTCACTGCCACCCTCACACGCTTCTAATACCTCTAGTTCTAGTTCAGTTTTGTTTTTGGTGGGTTTAACCTTGTTGGCACACAGCACAATTCCACTGTGACGCTCAAAGAATTTTTCTGGTTGAGTCGTCACTGAGTCAAATATTTGTCTGTATGTCGCACTTTTTTTGTTCGGTTCTCTAATGTTGGGTTCTAAAGGTAAGTCTGTTGGGAAAGTATCTACATGGACGGTAGCAATCATGCAGTGGTTGTTCGCACTGACATAGTTGTCTATTTTCAACCGATAAATTTTTGGCATATTTTGTTTTTAAACAGCATACACAATTATAGTCAACTACCTACACTGACCTGAGTACAAGATAGCGTGTAGGCTTGCAAGCTGATTCTTGCAACGTAAGAGATGACTAGCCCATGAGCTCCTTCAAGGTATTATTAGTAATAGCCTAACTAGGCTGATGAAAGCAGCAGATAAAAAGCCTGTCTATGAGGAGACTTTTCTATGACGGGGATGAACAGTGACAAACAACTGTCGAGAATAGTTTTAAAAGGCTTCAAGTCTATCGCCAAATGTGACCTTGAATTATCCAGACTTAACATTTTGATAGGCTCTAATGGGGCGGGGAAGTCTAATTTTATTGGCTTCTTCCGCATGGTTGGACAGTTGCTTGAGCAAAACCTGCAAGTGTTTGTTAGTCGTCAGGGCAGTCCTGATGCTTTATTGCATTTTGGGCGGAAAACAACGGAACAATTAGAGTGGCAGCTATACTTCGGCAATAATGGATACTTCGCTACCCTTGAACCAACCAAGGATAATCGCTTGATGTTCACTCAGGAATCCTTTTGGTGCAACATGAGTGGTGAGTATCAAATAGGTAGAGGTCATTTCGAGACAAAGGCTTTGACCAGCACAAGAACGGGAATTGATGAATCCGTTTTAGAAGCCATGCAGCAGTGGCGCGTTTATCATTTTCATGACACTAGTGAGAGTGCCTACATCAAACAGCCTCATGGAATCAATGACAATGCTTACCTACGTCCTGATGCACGTAACCTTGCATCCTTCCTCTATCTATTGCGCGACACCTACCCAGTAAATTATCAAAGAATTGTCAAAACCATTCGACTTGTTGCTCCATTCTTTGGTGACTTTTTTCTGCGTCCTGCTCCACAAAACAAGGAAATTATTGAGTTGGAATGGTTTGAGCGGGGGCAAGATATTCCTTTCAAGGCTCACTTGCTTTCGGATGGCACGCTGCGTTTTATCTGTCTAGCAACGGTTTTTCTACAACCTGAAGACCTCCTACCAGCAACAATTCTCGTTGATGAGCCAGAATTAGGACTTCATCCTTATGCTATTACCGTGCTGGCTTCTTTGATGCGTACTGCCTCCAAACAAGTGATTGTTTCTACTCAGTCCGTCGAGTTGCTCAACGAATTTGAAGCCAACGATGTCATTGTTGTAGACCGTAATGAAGGGACTTCCTGCCTTCGCAGGCTGAATCAGCAGGAATTAGAAGCTTGGCTATTGGATTATAGCTTGGGTGAGCTTTGGCTCAAAAACCTCCTGGGCGGGAGACCTACACGATGATTCGAGTCAATATTTTCGTGGAAGGACAAACCGAAGAAACTTTTGTCAGAGAACTGCTCTACGGGTATTTTCTAGCCAAAAATATCTACCTCAATCCGATTCTCGTCAAAACCAGTTCCACTGGTAAAGGTGGTGTGGTGAGCTATGCCAAAATCAAGCCCCAATTAAATCGCAAGTGCCTGGAAGACAAAACGGCTATCGTCACTACCATGTTTGATATGTATGCCTTGCCTAATGATTTTCCGGGGAGCCATTCCATACCCAAAACCAAGGACCCATTTCAGAAGGCTGAACATCTAGAACGGGAGATGGGCAAGGATGTTGGTCACAAAAATTTTATCCCGAATTTGCTGGTACATGAATTTGAAGGGCTGCTATACAGTCAGCCAGACGCTTTTTCCCTGTGGTTTGATGAAGGTGTGGTGAGTATTCTACAAGCTGAACGTCATGCCTTTCCTTCTCCTGAACATATTAATGATCATCCACAGAAAGCACCATCCAAACGAATTCGTAATTGTTGCAAGGGATATGACAAAGCACTACATGGTTCGCTGCTGGCTCTCGATATTGGACTGGATACCATACGTCAGGAATGTCAACATTTTCACCAATGGTTATTACGTCTGGAAAATCTCATTTCCAGCTGACTGGATTTTGTGGGTTTGCAGACTAAGTGAAATTTTTTAACGCAAGAATAAGGGTTTGGGCAACCTTTGTTGCAGACTAAATGAAATTCGTGCGGACTAAGTGAAATTTTCCTCTTAAATTCGCATCCAAAGTATCGTGTGTCCTAGGAAAAAGGTATTAATCGGAGTTTATATCGTACAAAAGATAAGGGTTACTTATTTTGTCTTAGGGGTGTCACAAAAACCATAAGTTGAGCAATTTGCTCGCTTTGTTGTGACTCGTAAAGGTTCTTCAAAATACTGTCGATATAGCTTACAACTGGATATGACTTGATTTCCTTGCAGCTTGACTAACCCCATGCTGTGTAGCTTAAAGGCTAAAGTCTGTTCTAACTCTACAGGTGTTGATGAGGCGATCGCTAATTCATAGGCTGCTGCTAATTGTGGATGTTCTTGTAAGCTGCGTAAATGGCGATGTAAGTGATTACTGTAAATACCTGCATCTGTAGCTGCTGTTTGAATTAACTGTTGGAAAATTAAATTTTGCTGTGCTAAATGATATAAAGCTTGTTGTACTAAATATGGATGTCCATCCACAAGCTGCATTAATTCGGATAATTCATCTTCAGATAAATGGATTCCATAACGCTGGGCCAAATTGAATACTTGTACAGGTGTAAATGTTTGCAATTCAATTGCTAAACCAACATTAAATGGTGATTTATTAATATCAAGCGGGATATACACTTCTGTGGAATGAACAATAACTAACCGCAGATTTTGCCACAGAGGATTACCACTATCTCCATAGGCTGCTTCTTCATACCAAGAGCGCAGTAATGTAAAGAAATCGTCTGCTATTTCTGGATGTAAAAACACCTCATCAACTTGATCTAAAGCTAATACCAAAACACCATGAATATCTGGCAACAAACAGTCTTCAAAATAAGCAGTGCAATTACTTTTACTACCAAAAGTTTCACTCCAATAATCCTCTACGCGATGGGGTAGTTGCAGCTTACGAGTAATAGAAGCACAAAACCAACGCAAGAATTTATCTAAATCATTAAAAATAGAACGTTCAGCTCGCTGCAAACTCAAAGCTACAGTACGCACTTGTGAAGAATTATCTTGTTTAGCATGAGCTAAAATTCTTACCATTAAAGAAGTTTTACCCATTTGACTAGGTGCTTTGATGCGAATTAATGCTCCATCTCTGGTAATTTCTTCATAACAACGAGACTCGACTGGAGGACGTTCTACATATAAAGCAGAGTTTAATGGTATGAGTCCAACTGGTGATTCTAATTCTAGAGATTGGGGATTAATAACTGGCGATTGGGAGTTGGCTAATGAGGAAGATTCTTCAATTTTTAATTCTTCAGATGCTCGTTGTGCTAGGATAGCCGTCAAATTAGTTTTACTGACTTTTTCCCCTAAACTAGCTGAAAGAATCTGCCATAGTTTCGGACCTACATCATGTTTTATATACTCAGGAGCATAGTCACATTCTTCGGCAATTTTATCATATTTTTGACCTAGCAAAGCTCCTCGTAGTACAGCTACTTCAATGTTTTTCAGATGTCTTTTAGTTTTGACAAATACTGCGGCATCTGCTATTTTCAAGGCTGCTTCAAATGTGATTGCTGTTTCTTGAATTACTTCCGTCATTTTATTTAGTGTTTATAAATTTATCTTCATTTTTTTAACTTGCTTTATCTGCTAATCGTTGTAGGGTTTGAGTGAATGGATGGTCAGGATATTGTAAACAAAATATGCCACTACTGCCCAGTTGTGCCATGTCTTCCGAAAGTGGCAATATACCTGCAACTGGAACGTTATAAGTTTTCTCTACTTTTTGCTGTAGTGATGCAAAGTCCATGCGATTTGGGGTCTTATTAATGACCATCATCATCTCGCAGACTTGCAGTTGACGAGCAATATTCACTGTTACCGCCGTGCCTTGAAAATCTTGGCGATCTGGACGAAGAGTAATAATTAATAAGTCAGAAATAGCGATAGATAGTAAAGTTTCTCGGCTTAATCCAGGGTGAGTATCAATAAACAAGTAATCTAATTCTAACTCTTTAATTAATCTTTGAAAGCCACTATTTAGTAAACTAACGTTGTATCCTTCGCTCAAAATCTTGGCAATTTCATCAGCATTGATACTAGAGGGTATGAGGAAAATTTTCCCCTGAGAAATTGCTAGATGAGAAGTAACATCACAGGCAGTATCTGCAATACAACTACGATTCCACAAATAGTCATTTAAGGTTTTGCCTGCAATTGTCTTGTCAATACCAAATAAAGCATGAATACCTGGAGATTGTAAATCAGTATCTACAATTGCCACTCGCTTCTCTTGAAGTGCCATTGCTACTGCTAAATTTGCTGTTAAGTTAGATTTACCTGTTCCACCTCGAAAGGAGTGAATCACAATAATTTTAGACATAGAATACTAATTCGTAATTCGTAATTAAGATATCTTGCTATTGCCAAGGGAATTAACTTCTATTTGCAATTGTTGAAAAACTTCTTCTGGTTTAGTCTGGAAGGAAAAGGCATGGAAGCATTATTCCTTACTGCATTCTTGAAAGCAATGAGGTTAATTACATCTGCTGGGACTACTTCGATACCAAGATTAAGAGGATGTTGGGGCATGATTTACTCCATATCATCAACGTCTGCGTTGGGAATGTGCGGATCTTTACTTTCTTAGGATGACGTGATCGCCCGACATAATGAAAGATCAGTTTTGTCACGAAGCGGTACTTGTAAAACTGGTCTTGACGAAATATATTATTTATGATATTAAAATCTTTTTGGTAACAACAACTAATTACTCTCTCACCCAGGATTTGCTGGGGAGTATTCCCCAAATCGCCAACGTAGGGAAGTAGTATTCCTACTTTCCAACACTTGCTCAATAGCAAACTCTACTAAACGTTGCGCCCCTGCAAATTCAGTTAATCTTGCCACATCCCAAATTACCTGTGCTTTACCAGTTATTTGCAAGGTATGCCCTTTTTCAAAGTCGATAAATAATAAACCTGCTTTTGGATTTACATTTAAGTTACCGAAGGTTTGAAACATATTATTTCCAGAGTAATCGGGAAACACAAGCTGATTACTATTCACAACTTGTATAAATCCTGGAAAGCCTCCTCGGTGGGAAGCATCAGCCCCACTTTCTGGATGATAACTAGCGATGAAAAAAGTGTCGGCTTGGGTTATCCAAAGTTGATTTGTATCACTTAAACTATCTGTGGTAAAAGCTTCAGGTTGTTCTATTGCATCAATTACCGCTTTTTCTATATGACGTACCTGGATGTATTTAGGACAGTTAAAAAATACCTGTTGAATTTCTACTTTGATATGCTTTTGATTTACCTCTGCTTTGCCATTTAAACGTAAACGCCGACGGTTCGCTAAATCAATTACCAATAGACCAATATCATTGTTGTCATGTAGGTTTTGGTGTAGGGGATCGGTTTGTATGGGGATAGTATTAATCTGTATGGTTTGTGTGTTGAATACCTCTACAAAACCAGGTTTTCCTGTTAACAAAGATGCCCAGACTCTACCTTCTGTGTCCACTGTGCTAGCAACTGCTAATTGTTGTGTTTGCAGGAACTCCTCAGCAGGTGGTTTAATGGTGTTACTGATGAAATGACATAGACGTTGCGCCTCTTCTCGCACACCCGCCTGAGTTTGGACTGTAATTTCTCCAAAATGAAAAGAAGACATTTTACTAACTCGTTATAGTCTACGGCTAGGCTAACGGCTACATAATTTAAAGTTCCGGTCTAATAGCTAAAGTCCAGTGAAGTGGACTGGATGGAATTTCTGGCGTTGCTGAATAAAGGGATGATTCTTGTAGGGTAGGCCGAAAAGCCTGCCCAGAAATACAAGGGAAAGGCTGTCCGACCCATCCCACAAAATTAGTCAAATCATCCCGCAAATATGCAACGCCGAATTTCTCATTGAGTCCTCTTGAGCGGGCTTGTACTATGAGACTCGGAATTGATTCCCAGGCGGGATAGATGCCCTCTTAGAAATCACATCGTATATTTCTTTAGTATTTCTTATATAAACTCTATTTCCCAAGATCAGTTTTGGATTGATGGGTTTAAGGATAACTGATCTTGGCGATCGCAGAATTTTATGGTATTGCGATCAATGTCACTGTTGTGTAAATATATCTATAAATAATTGCAGGTATATTAACCTAAGAATCGTGGCTACTCTCAAAGCTTCTCCACAGGGACTCGCAAGAATTAAACAGGCTAGAAGTGATAAGAGTTGGTCTGTTGATGATTTTAGATGGGTAGAATTAGCCAGTGAAGTTTTAGGTGTTTGTTGGCAAGAAAATGGTGTTCTCGCTGCTGGGATATCAGAGGGAACATGGAAGCGTTTCTTGGCTGGGAAGCAAGCGATTAATGCTGAGGCTTTTAAAGCTTACTGTCAGGTGCTGGGGTTGAATTGGGAAGAAGTGCAGGAGGGAGGACGCACCAAGGAACGAAAAGACACAGGAACAAGGAGACAAGAAGAATTTTCGTTATCCCCTCATACTCATACAGACTGGGGTGAAGCACCTGATGTATCGATTTTTTATGGTCGAAGTGAAGAACTAGACACAGTTAAGCGATGGGTTACACAAGAAAATTGTCGCTTGATAACGCTGCTGGGAATGGGTGGAATTGGGAAAACGACACTTTCTGTAAAACTAGCGCAGGAAATTATCAACAGCGAGAAAATTTATCTTTCCCAGTCCCCAGTCCCCAGTCCCCAGTCCCTAGTCCCCAGTCCCCAGTCCCCTGAATACATAATTTGGCGTAGTTTGCGAAACGCGCCACCAGTGGAGGATATTTTAGCGGAGTTAATTCAATTTTTATCTGGACAGCAGGAAACAAATTTATCAAATCATGTACAGGGCAGAATTTCGCTGTTACTCAAACATTTACGTTCGTCGCGCTGTCTAATTATTTTGGATAATGCTGAGTCAATTTTACAAGCAGGCGATCGCAATGGTCGTTATCGTGCTGGATGTGAAGGTTACGGTCAATTCCTGCAATGTGTAGCAGAAACTTCCCACCAAAGTTGTTTAATTCTCACTTCACGGGAAAAACCCCAAGGACTGGCTAAGTATGAAGGTGATAGTTTACCAGTACGTTCTCTACAACTGACAGGATTACAAGAACGAGAAGGACGCGAATTATTTAATGTTAAGGGTAAATTTGCTGCTTCTTGTGACCAATGGCAAGTTTTAATTTCACGTTATGGCGGTAATCCTCTGGCTCTCAAAATTGTAGCGTCTTCCATCCGAGACTTTTTTGATGGTGATGTTTCCCAATTTCTGGAAGTTTCTCAGCAAGTTACATTCATTTTTGATGATATTCGGGACTTACTTGACCAACAGTTCCAGCGTTTAACAACTTTGGAACGAGAGATTATGTACTGGTTAGCCATCAACCGTGAACCTGTAACTTTAGCAGAGTTACAAGCCGATTTTGTCGCCAATGTCCCACCCCGTGAACTGCTAGAGTCCCTAAGTTCACTGCAAAGACGTTCTTTAATTGAAAAAAGTGCTGGAGGGTTGACTCAGCAGCCTGTAGTAATGGAGTATGTGAGCAATCATTTAATTGAGCAAGTGTGTGAGGAGATGAGAAACTGGGGAATAGAAACGCAATCTTTCCCCCCTACTCCCTACTCCCTACTCCCTACTCCCTTATTTACTACTCATGCACTCATTAAGGCACAAGCTAAAGATTATGTGCGGGAGAGTCAAATTAGTCTGATTCTTCAGCCTCTCATCAATCAATTAATTACAGAATTTGGCAGTCTGGAAAATGTCAGTAATTGTCTAGTTCACATCCTCTCTAGGCTGCGGGGTAAGTCACCCCAAGAAACGGGCTATGCTGGAGGGAATGCTCTTAATTTGCTGCATCATGCACAAGTTGACCTCAGTAGCTATGATTTTTCGGGGTTAACTGTTTGGCAAGCTTATCTTCAAGGCGTAAACCTCCATGATGTGAATTTTGCTAACTCAGATTTATCTCGCTGTGTATTTACGGAAACATTAGGTAATATTTTATCGGCTGCTTTTAGTCCCGATGGTGAGCCAGTTGCGGTGGACGAGTTCCCCGGCATAAGCAAACTGGCGTTAGCACCAGCGTTAGCGACGAAGGAGCGTCACCCGAAGGGTCAACTTTTAGCAACCTGCGACACCGACTGTCATGTGCGTGTATGGGAAGTGAAAACCGGGAAATTATTACTAATTTGTCGAGGACATACTAATTGGGTGCGCTTTGTAGTGTTTAGCCCAGATGGAGAAATCTTAGCAAGTTGTGGCGCAGACGAGAATGTGAAACTTTGGAGTGTCCGCGATGGTGTTTGTATAAAAACGTTAACTGGGCATGAACATGAGGTATTTTCCGTAGCGTTTCATCCAGATGGTGAGACTCTAGCCAGTGCAAGCGGTGACAAGACAATCAAACTTTGGGATATTCAAGATGGTAAATGCTGGCAAACGCTGACAGGACATACAGATTGGGTACGTTGCGTTGCTTTTAGTCCAGATGGTAACACTTTAGCGAGTAGTGCGGCTGACCACACGATTAAACTGTGGGATGTGTCTCAAGGTAAATGCTTGAGAACGTTGAAATCTCATACAGGATGGGTGCGTTCCGTGGCCTTTAGTGCAGATGGACAAACCTTAGCTAGTGGTAGCGGCGATCGCACAATTAAAATTTGGAATTATCATACAGGTGAATGTCTGCAAACTTACACCGGACATACTAACAGCGTCTATTCCATTGCCTTTAGTCCTGATAGTAAAATACTGGTTAGTGGTAGTGGCGATCGCACAATCAAACTCTGGGATTGTCAAACCAATACCTGCATCAAAACTTTACATGGACACACCAATGAAGTTTGTTCCGTCGCCTTTAGCCCAGATGGTCAAACACTAGCTTGTGTTAGTTTAGACCAAAGTGTTAGGCTCTGGAATTGTCGTACTGGTCAATGTTTGAAAGCTTGGTACGGTAACACAGATTGGGCATTACCTGTAGCTTTTAGTCCAGATAGACAGATTTTAGCTAGTGGTAGTAACGACAAAACAGTTAAACTCTGGGATTGGCAAACTGGCAAATACATCAGCAGCTTAGAAGGGCATACCGATTTTATTTATGGAATTGCCTTTAGTCCAGATAGTCAAATCCTAGCCAGTGCGAGTACCGATTCCTCAGTCAGATTATGGAATATTAGCACAGGTCAATGCTTCCAGATTTTACTCGGACATACAGATTGGGTGTATGCTGTTGCTTTTCATCCCCAAGGTCAAATCCTGGCTACTGGTAGCGCAGATTGCACAGTCAAGCTATGGGATATTAGCACAGGTCAATGTCTCAAAACCTTGAGCGAACATACCGATAAAATTCTGGGAATTGCTTGGAGTCCAGACGGGCAAATGTTAGCTAGTGCCAGTGCAGACCAAACAGTAAAATTTTGGGAATATTCTACAGGTAGTTGTATCAAGACATTGCCAGCACATAACAATAGAGTGTATTCAGTAAATTTTAGTCCAGACGGTCAAACCATAGCCACTTGTAGCACAGATCAAACTATAAAAATATGGAATTGGCAAACTGATCAATGTCTCAAAATCTTAACTGGTCATGAAAACTGGGTATTTGCCATTGCATTTAGTCCCGATGGACAAACCCTAGCCAGTGCATCCCATGACCAAACCGTGAGAATTTGGGATGTAAATACAGGAGAATGTCGTCATGTCTGCATTGGGCATACACATCTAGTATCTTCCGTAGCCTTTAGTTTAGATGGGGAATTTATCGCTAGTGGTTCTCAAGACCAAACTGTGAGAATTTGGGATATGAAAACAGGTAAATTTGTGAGATTATTAAGGGCAAAACGGCTTTATGAGGGAATGAATATTACAGGTGTCAAAGGGTTAACAGATGCAACGATTTTGACCCTGCAATCTTTGGGTGCTGTAGTGGCATTGAGGACACTCAGGCGGAAGTTATCAATAAGCTAAGGACTTATCTGGCTTAACTGACTTAACTTAATTGAGTGAAACAGCAATAAAACCAATTCGCAATGGACTAACGCCCCGCTACGCTTAGAGCGTAGCTATGCCGCAGGCTTTACGCAATTAATTCAGCCACCCACATTCGCGCAGCGTCCTGCAGGGAGGGGTGGGGTTTTTACCTACTCTACGTTCCCTGCGGGACGCTTACGCGTAGCTTGCTTCTCCGAAGGAGTACGCGGAGCGAACGGAGAGAAGTACGGTATTAAACCTAACTTTTCCGATAAAACGCTCCTTTAGCTGAGAAAGAGGGCGAAAAGTTAAGTAAATCGACTCCGTGCTAAATCCTTAACTTTTATACATCGACATTAATTTCTAGAAATCCTATAAATAAATCATTGCTGAAACACAAAATCAAATGTTGCAGCAAACTAGCATTTTATTCACTTACAATGAGGCTTAATAAAATGGAAATAAATTATCAATTATTACCCTATGAGTGCGATTATCCTTTATCTCAAGAAACAATAGCAAAAGTATCTTGAAAGTATCGTGGTGCTGCTTACAATATTAACTGTTCAGTTGTTAACAAAAATGTACCAACTCTAATTTATCGTGGCGCACTTTATATTAAAAACCAAGTTATATCTACAATTTCCCAACCACCGAGAATTTTAAAATATCGTGATGTGATTTATGCCTAATTTTTCTTAAAATCCACCAATTAAAACTAAATGTAACGCCGCTTCTACAAAGGCGGTGGTATTCCCTATTCTGCCTAAATTTACTAATCAAAGGATACTCACATGGCAACTTTTACCGTTACTACATTGAATGATGTTGTTGATCCCAATGACGGACTGTTAAGTTTACGAGAAGCTGTCACAGCAGCCGAAGCCTTACCAGGAACAGATACGATCGCCATTAATAGCATTGCTCTACTAAATAGCCCAATTGTCATCAGACCAGGCAATAACATTAACTTCCAGGGGAATGGCACTAGCTTTACTGGCTTCAATGGACAGGGGCGCACTTCCCTATTTCTCATTGATAACAGCACCGTTACATTTAATAATTTGCAGATTAACAGGGGTCTTGCTCAAGGAGGAAACGGCAGTCGAGGCGGAGGTGGCGGTTTAGGGGCTGGAGGTAGGGTGTTGACTTTGTAGGAAAAGCATTAAAAAAAGTTCATACAAATTCTGCGTCGTTATCTAAGGTCGAAAATACGATTTTTCTTTTCGAGAGCATGGACTGACCAAAAACTTGAGATGACCAATCCTTAAGGTCTATATAGCGAACATTTTCTAATGCCTGTTTAACCACAGATGTGGTCAAATTCATCGTACATAAACAAATGCTTAAAATCATCTGACCTATCTGTTTGAGAGGGCATCTAGAGGAAAAATGTTTGTATTTACCAAAAATAGATTCAATGATATCAGAAGCTGCCAAAAAAGTTTTATCCTTGGGAATCTGTTCGATTTCAGTTTTTATATATAACCAAATATTTTGTGGGAAAGTTATTATCCAGAAATGTTGAATTGTTTTTTTAACTGGAATTCAGCTAGAGATTCTTGATTAATACCGTTTTGTTTAAGTTGAATTTCTAAGGCTCTGGTCATCATCACCATTTGACTCCAAATCCGGATGTCTTCTTGATAATCTTTTAACCATCCAAACTTCATAATTAATTTTTGATTGAAAATGTCCGGGTCAGAAGTTTCTGCTAATTTTTAATAAAGTCTCAATTGGACATTTCAACAGTTTCTCTGCCCAATTAATCAACTTCTCTACATTGAAATAACGACATTGAGAGCGTTGCGATGGTGGAGATATAAAGGCTAATTCGGTTTGTTGAAGTTGATGCCGACACTGATTACATTTTTGAATAAAAGATTGATATTTTTCGGAATTAGCTAGCTCATGTTTGAGTAATAAAGCCATTGCATGAGTTACATCATACGTATAAACTACATCTGGATATTTTTGTATGTAAAGCTTAATTCCTTTTTCAATGTCACTACCATGATCTGCTATTATTTGTACTGGGCAGCCCACTTTAGTAGTTAGTTCACAAAGCTTTTGTTCAATCAATTCTCCTCTGGTCGAATCCATGATTTCCAGTGCTAATACTTGAACATCATGGTGTTTTAATCCTCTTTTTGATGGGAAAACTTCCGATTCTAAGTATTGTTGAGATACTCCCAAAAACCACCAAACACTTTTGCTTTCCTAATTCTACTGTTAGGTCTATAATAAAAACCCAATCACTTCGGTATTCTTTGGCTCGTTGTAGTTCATATAAACCAATTCTTCCTAACCAACTTCTCACACTACTGAAGCAGGGAGTTTTTACTTTCCTCCGCCGATGCTTCCCACTTCAAGTTATTCTCAACTCCTCGTAAGCTACTTCCAGAATCAATGCTTTGTTGTATGGCTTTTTTGTACTGTTTGAACGCTATATTGATGCCCGAACGCTGCCACCATCTCTATTTTTTCGGAATTTTCTTCCCCTTTTTTTGTCCATCAACCAAATTGGTATGAAGGATACGTAGTTCTTTTTCTGCTTTCATCGCCCGTGTTTTCCAATTCTCTCTTGAGAGCAATAAATCCCTAACTTTTACTTCTAATGCTCTGAGCTTTTTTTGTCTCTCAAGGGCTATCTCTTTCCAATTCTCTCTACTTTGTTTAAACAGACGAATTAATCGGCTGGAGGAACTTTTTAATTTATTCATTAACCACCCAACCTCAATTTGATATTTTTAGGTGTCTATCCTGTATGAAGAAATATCATCATAAGATACCCAAAGTCAACACCCTAGGCTGGAGGAGGCCTGTTTCTGAATCCAGGTGCTAATGTCACAGCAGATAATGTCGTGTTTTTTGATAACCGAGCAGTCGGAGGTAATAGTTTTACTGGTCGTGGCGACGGTGGGCGGGGTGGAAATGATTCCTCGGCTGGAAGCAATGGCTTTCCGGGTGGTAGTGGTGGCTTACCAAGTTTCTTCGCCATTGGTGGTATCGTCCCAAGTAGCGGCGGTAGCGGTGGTGCTGCTGGTCGGATAGTCGGAAGTACAGGCTTGGGAGCTGGTGGCGGTGTGAGTAGTAGCTCAGGAGGCTTTGGTGTTGGTGGCGGTAGTGGCGGCGGCGGTGGCGGCGGTGCTGGCGGTGCTGGCTCTTTCCGAGGTGCGACTGGTGGCGGTGGCGGCGGCCGTGGTGCTTCTGGGAACTACGGTGCTGGCGGTGGCGGTGGCGGCGGCGGTGGCGGCGGTGGTGCCAATGTGTTGGGAGGAAGTGTTGGTGCTGGTGGTGGTGGTGGTCTTGGGGGTGCAGCTGGCGCATTTGCTGGGGCTGGACGCGCTGGGGCGAATGGAGGTAATGGTCGCTCAACCTTTACTGGTAACAGCCCAGGTAACGGCGGTGTGGGAGGACAAGGCGGCGGTGGTGCAGGTTTAGGAGGTGCAGTCTTTGTCTCTAACAGCGCAACCTTCAACGTCAGGAACAGTTCATTTCTCTTAAATTCTGCTGTTGGTGGTAGTGGCTTTCAAAATGGTCAAGGACGGGGTGGTGCAATCTTCGTTCAGTCGGGGGGTAGATTGCGGGATATGGGTGGAGTGCGTTTCATCCAAAATTCTGCATCAACGGCGAATCCTGATAGCAATATCTATCCAGTTAAAGTCAACCGAGGCGATCGCACTATTGAGGTAGAAGGGTTTCAGGGAGTAGGACGGGGAAGCAATCCCTCGCTGGAAGTGCGGGAAACCTTTGATGAACTTATATTTACAGGAGAGGGTTTAGTTGCCAAAAACTTGCTCCTTACCCAAACTGGTGATGATTTAGTTGTCAGTTTTGAAGGGGTTGATGATACCCAAGTGATTCTCAAGGACTTTGCTCTAGAAAACCTGGATAACTTGCCGATTCCTGGTGGTCAGCATGGTCAGATTGGGAACATTCTGTTTGATGGTGATGAAACCCTGCAAGATAGTTTTGATGTCTTTAATGCTGACTCCACCCAAAACAGAATTTGGAATCGTAATACCGTCACCTTTCTGAATGATTTAGATAATCATGTACGTGGCTTTGACAACTCCGATGATGTGATTAATGGCCAAGGTGGTGATGACATTATTTGGGGTTTGAGTGGCGATGATATTTTGCGCGGTGGTGAAGGTAACGACACCCTTCATGGTGGCACTGGTGCAGATATTCTCATTGGTGGTTGGGGAAATGATACCCTGTATTTGGGAAGCGATCGCCACATTGATACAGTAATATATCGCCAGGGTGATGGCAGTGATGTGATCCATCAGTTCCAGCGTGGTGCAGGCGGCGATTTATTGCAATTTGAAGGTATTGATGCGATAGATGTCGTAGTGAATCGTGGCAATACCTACTTCCACTTAGGTGACGGCGTAGCTGGTAATAGCGGGTTTGGTGCAGGTGAATTATTGGCTGAGTTACGAGGTGTCAATGGTTTTGCTGCCGATAATCTCAATTTGAATCTGGCATCTGGCAATACTGCCCAGTTTTTGTTTGCATAATACAAAATAGCGTAGGCGTAGCTTGCCGTAGGCATCGCCTGTTCAATACTGATAATATTATGCAAAGGTTAGAGAGTTGAACCAATCCTTAAACCCTCTAACTTTTTGATATCTTCACATTTGTTAGCTTGGCGTATGGCGGAATATGGGACAATAAATTGGGGTTTTTTATTCTGATGACACTTGCTATTTGCAAAAAATGCCCCCTAATCCAAAGTTAACTAAGGGGCAAATTTTAAGATTGCGATCGCTCTTTTACAATTCGCCAGTTTTCATCAGTGATTTAGTCTTAACTTGCCGATGCCAACCACGCCCTAGCCACAGTAAACCAGCAAATGCCAGCAAACCAACACTAGCAGCAGGTTCGGGAACTTTTTCTACAGTAATCCGAGCTACTTGATAGCCTGGGGTAAGGAAGTTAGCATTCGCAAATCTCGGATCATCTAAAATACCGCCACTACCAGCAGGTAAGAAACCGCCAAACTCTGAAGCTAGGCGGACTACGCCATTTTCATCAACACCAGTATTAGGGGTTTGTTGACCAAAGAAAGCTGTATTTTGAGGTAATTCATCATTGACTTCCGTACCACCATCCAGCACTTGAGAACCCAGTACCAAAAAGTCAGTCCCGATGAATTTACCTGCTTCATCGAAAATAGCATGAGCCAGAGGATTACCATTAGCGATGAATAAATCGTTACTGGGAATCACCATTGAAATATAACTAAAAAAGCGGCCACTGTTGCGAACTGTTTGATAATCGAAATCAAATGTAGCAGTCTCACCTGGATCAATTGGCCCAGGAATCCCATTATTTCCCAAGATTGTAGCTTGAACGTCACCCGCGCCAAAATTGGCGAACCGAGTTGTAATTTCTGCTGTTGCACCATCTTCAACAACACTTTCTGTACCCGGAAAATTAGGGTTTAAAGGTGTATTGCGATCATAAGTATCAAAATTGCCATTGTGAAAGCCAACCCACAGAGGAGTCAAGAAAGTACCTCCTTGGGGTGCTAGATTCTCAATCTTGACTCTCAGAGTAGCTGCTGTTGCCGATGTTGCCAACATCAATGCTGAACTCATGGCTAAGATGGTGCTGGTAATTACTCTATTTTTCCAGCAGTTTTTCGTCTGATTTTTCATGATTAGGCTCTCAATAATTGTAAGTCTTCATTTTTATATCGCCTAATCAATCAGCAGTCGATTGATAAAAGTTATGTAGTTTTTGAATTACCGCTAACTTAACTTTTCTGTATTGATTGAGAAGTTAATAGCATGAGTGTGCCATCGTTGTGAATCTCCCGGCTTCTAGCCTGGTAGAGTGTCAATATACTATTTCCTACTTTTTCAGATATCGTATCGCTGCATTTTCAGCTATCTACGATGAATTAAGCCTACGCACAAATGACGATCTTCCTCTTTCACATCTGCACTATTTTGTAAATAATCCCTCACGCAATCACAAGCCTGCTTCAACAACTTCTCAGGACTGGAATCAAAATCTAAATTCCAGAGAGTGACTTTACCCAAGGAATCGGAAGAAGCCAAAACCTGACCATCCTCATCCTGGCTAAAACTCACACTTTTAACCCCAGCATCCAGACCTGCAAGGGTTTGCAGCTGTTCTCCTTTAAAGTTCCACAGCTTGACTGTCATATCTTCACTGGCTGTAGCAATGGTTTCTCCATTCGGGCTAAAACTCACTGCATTTACCTCACCCCCATGTCCCCGCAGAGTCAATAGTTCTTTACCCTCTCGGTTCCAGAGTTTCACGGTTTTATCTTTACTGGCTGTGGCGATAACTTGACTATCAGGACTGAAACTTACTGCCTGTATCCCAGCTTGATGTCCTTTGAGTGTAACTAGTTCTTGTCCCTGGCGACTCCAGAGTTTAGCTGTTCCATCTTCACTTGCGGTAGCGATAATTTGTCCATCTGGACTGAAACTGACACTTCTGACACCAGCTTGATGTCCGCGCAAAGTCATTAATTCTCTACCATCCAAATTCCACAGTTTAACTGTTGTATCCCAGCTAGCACTAGCAATGGTTTTACCGTCGGGGCTGAAAGTTGCGCTTCTGACATCGGCTTGATGTCCGTGCAAAGTTGCTATTTCTTTTCCAGACAAATTCCAAAGTTTGACAGTTTTATCTCGACTGGCGGTAGCGATAATCTGTCCATCTGGGCTGAACTGGAGACTTCTAAGAGTATCGCTATGACCCTTAAGTGTCACTAATTCCTGTCCTTGAAGATTCCAGAGTTTCGCCATTGTGTAACGACCAGTTGTACCAAAGGTCTGACCATCCTGGCTCAAACTAACACTTCCAGCAGCAGCTTCACCAAGATTGAAACTGAGGGATTGAAATTTTCCGGCTTCCCCATTATCCATATTCCAAAATCTTACAGTCCCATCTTCGCCACTACTCGCTAAAAGTTTTCCATCTTTACTCAAGTTGACACCCCAGACAGCATCGGTATGTCCCCAAAAAACTTGCAATTCTTCACCTTTGGGATTCCAGAGTCGCACGGTTCTATCCCAGCTTGCAGTAGCAATAGTTTGACCGTCGCGGCTGAATACTGCATTCGCTACAGTATCACTATGACCGCGTAGTGTTGCCAGTTCTGTCCCATTTAAATCCCAAATTTTCGCGATTTTATCCCGGCTCGTTGTTATTAGGTTCTTACTATCCCAGCTGAAATTAACATACATGACCCAATTCTTATGGCCCTCCAGAGATAATAATTCTTTACCATCTAAACTCCAAACCTTCGCCGTACCATCCCGACTGGCGGTAGCAATCATTTTGCCGTTAGGACTGAAATGGATGGCAACAGTTGGGGCATCATGGGTAGGGAAAGATTTTAACTCCTGTCCTTGGATGCTCCAGAGTCTCATTGTCCCATTCCATTCCATTGATGCCACTGTCTTACTATCAGGGCTAAATCCAATACACGCCACCCAATCTTGATGATTTAAGGTGGCAATTTCTTGACCATCCTCCACACGCCATACTTTCACGGTTTTATCCCGACTAGCACTGACGAGCATCTTACCATCGGGGCTAAAATTAACGCTCCACACTGCATCCGTATGACCACGCAGAGTATGCAATAATTTACCATCACGCTGCCATACTTTCACGGTTTTATCCCAACTGGCACTGGCAAGCTTTTGTCCATCAGGACTGAATTTCACCTGTGTAACAACATCACCATGACCCAGCAAACGATTGCGTTCACGTACCCAATATAGAGACTGACGTAAATTCTTCTCTACCTGCACCTGTAATTGTGTATCTGCGTTTTTCCAACCAATCTGGTTTAACTTGATACCAGCCTTGAGACTTTCGAGTAAAGCCTCAAAGTTATTATGGGACTCAAAAGCTGTTTCTGAGGAGAGAGCCAAAGCTTTAATCTCGCCTAAGCTTACTTGTCGCTTTTGTTGCGCGGTTTGCCATGTAAGTAAACCTGATAATCCCAAAAGAGAAACAGTCACTAGAGACAGGGCGGATAATCTCACCACTCCCTGCCTAATTGTTTGTTTTGCTTGCTGTCCGGCGGTGAGAAGGATTTGGTTTGCTTGTTGAGATGCAATTAGCGCACTCTGTACCTCGCGTTTCTCTAGTTCCTCACTAGCGGCTAAAAAGCGATAATCCATATTACTCAAACTCTTGCCCTTGGCCCAAGTTTGAGCATCTTTGAGGGCTTGTCCACGCAGCAGGCTGCTTTCATCCTGATAATTTGAGGCTACCCAAGCGTTAATTAAATCTGCGTAGGGACGTAACTTTTTTAATTGCTTCTCTACCCACTCTAAATTAAAAACTTCTTGATAGATGCGATTATAAACTTGTAAGCTACCTTGTTTTTTAATAACTAACCCTGATAAAAGCAATTCGATTTTTTCTGGTGAATCGTCGACAGGCACACCACCGTTTTGTAAGATTTGCAGATACAGTCCCAATAATCTGCTGGCGCGTTGTTCGTTGCAAAGTAATCTGTCGCGGATGGTTCTTAAATGGGGTGGTTCATCCAGGGAAGCCCAATTTTCGACGATATGCGATCGCACTATAGCAGATACTTGATCAGCGTTAGCCGAAGGCTTTGGCGCAGCCATCGCCTCACTGGTAGTTAATATTTCCTGCATCAATTTTTTCAAGTAGGGCGATTCTATCCGAGAACAGTTTCCCTGTTGTCCTGTTCCTTCATCCCAATGCTGTGCGACTAATTGGCAGAGTTTCTGGGTCAGAAACGGCTGACCTCCTGTCCATGCAAGTATTTCCTTCAGTGCAGCTTGGGGATTTTCTACTTTATTCGCTAACCCTCTTTCTAATGGTTGAACTTCTGCCAAATTGAACCCATTTAATTCAATTGCTCGTCCAATATTAAAAGGTGTGCGAGTTTTATCTGTAATTAAATCTGAAGGTGTGGCTACTCCCAACAAAGCAAAAGTAAATTGCTTATAGTCGTGACAAGCACGAATCAGAGCAAAAAAGTCATCTGTATTAAAGGGTAAGCTAATGGTGCTATCGATTTCATCGAAGAAAATTACAATCGGCTGCTGAATTAATTCAGGTAAAACAGATTGCAATAACTCACCCAAGCGACCCACAGGTGAAAAATCTTGTCTTTGGGTTAACCAATTGCGGACATTAATTTGAGGTGAAAGCCGGAAACTCCTTACCAGGCGCATGATAATATCTGCATACCACTGGTCGGCTGTGATATTGCTGTTGCCAATTCCAGATAAATCAACCGTCGTGCAAGCAATACCATCTTCTTGCAGTCGTTTAGCCACCTGCACTCGCAAACTGGATTTGCCCATTTGACGACAGTTAAGGACGTAACAAAACTCACCAGCCCTTAAAGCTTTGTAGAGTTCTTCATCAGCCTGCCGTACTACATAGCTGGGTGCATCAATGGGAAGACGACCGCCAATATGATATTCGTAGGTGGAAATCAGCTTCTGCACGGGTATTCCTGCCTTTCAAGTCTGAATCGATGCAATGTATCACGCTGTTGACTGTCATATTTATAAAGGTTCTAGCTGTCACTGTCCATGTAGAAAAGTTAAGGATTTTTCCAGAAACACAGGTGTAGGGGTGTGGGGGAGAAAAACTAATAATCGTGAATTCGATGAACCTCACCCCAACCCCTCTGTCTTGAAAAGTTCAGTTCGTCGCAGACGTTGCCGTAGGTATCGCCGGAAGCCGGCACTCCGACACAGAGAGGAGCTAGGTAGTTAACTTTGGGGATGAGAAATTAAACTTTTGAATTTGTTATTCACCAATCTTGCAACAGTTAAGTGCTTGATTGGCAAGAAATTCCTTAATTTTTCTATATCGACGCTAAATCTTTTGCATTTTATAAAAGTAAAAGTTCGACAAACATCCAGAGTAGAAGATTATGAATATGGTAAGTCAATGAAATAAAGCAATTCATAATTATCTACTTAATTCCAGTGATTGTTACCTCATAAAGCTCTAAAAACACGCAACAAATAAAGAGGATAAAAGTATATGAATAAATCTTTTGATAACTTAGTGGAGTTATTGCGCTATAGAGCAGTTAATCAGTCAGAAAAACAAGCCTTCTCATTCTTAGTTAATGGACAGCAAGAAACTGATTTTACCTATCAAGAATTAGATTTAAAAGCTAGAGCGATCTCAGTCGCCCTGAAAAATATTACAACCATCGGGGACAGAGTGCTGCTAATTTATCCCCCCGGATTAGAATTTATCGCCGCCTTCTTTGGCTGTCTATACGCTGGAGTCATTGCAGTCCCAGCTTATCCACCCAGACAAAATAAATCTCTATCTCGCTTGCAGGCGGTAGTAGCTGATGCACAAGCCACAGTTGCACTTACCACTACAACCGCTTTATCTAACATTGAAGGACAATTAACTAACTTAACTAATTTACAATCTCTGCATTGGCTAGCTACTGATAACATCAATACTGATTTAGCCAACTCATGGCAACAGCCACAAATCAATAGCAACTCCTTAGCTTTTCTGCAATACACCTCTGGTTCTACCGGGATGCCAAAAGGCGTTATAGTTAGCCACAGCAACCTTCTGCACAACTTAGCCTCAATTTATCAGTGTTTTGGGCATTCATTCCAAAGCCAAGGGGTCATTTGGTTGCCTCCTTATCACGACATGGGATTAATTGGTGGCATTCTCCAGCCTATTTACGGAGGCTTCCCAGTCACACTAATGTCACCAGTGGATTTTCTGCAAAAGCCTTTTCAATGGTTAGAAGCAATTTCTCGCTATCAAGCTACTACCAGTGGAGGGCCAAATTTTGCTTATGACTTATGTGTGCGTAAAATTACACCAGAACAACGAGAAACTCTCGATTTGACTAGTTGGGAAGTAGCTTTTAATGGTGCTGAACCTATTCGAGCGGAAACACTGACGAAGTTTGCAGAAACATTTGCACCATGCGGTTTTCGTGCTAGTAGCTTTTACCCTTGCTATGGCATGGCTGAGACAACCTTAATTGTGGCTGGTGGGATGAAAACAAACCCACCAATACTAACCAGTATTGATGGCAAAGCATTGTTAGAAAATCATGTAACTCCAGCATCTAATAAAAATAATTTTGTCCAAACTCTTGTTAGTTCTGGTCAAAATGTAGGCAATCATGAGATTGCGATCGTTCATCCTGAAACATTGCAACGTTGTTCTGATGATGAAGTAGGAGAAATTTGGGTTAGAGGCGCAAGTGTCACTCAAGGATATTGGCAGAAAACTGAAGAAACACAAGCCACTTTTCATGCTTATTTAACAGATACCAAAGAAGGTCCATTTCTGCGGACTGGTGATTTAGGATTCTTACAGAATGGAGAATTATTTGTAACTGGGAGGTTGAAAGATTTAATTATTATTCGCGGACGGAATTATTATCCCCAGGATATTGAACTGACTGTAGAAAATAGTCATCCTGCACTTAAATCTAGTTCTAGTGCTGCTTTCTCAGTTGAGATTAATGGACAAGAACAATTAGTAGTTGCTTGTGAGGTAGAACGTCAATATTTACGAAAACTAGATGGTGATGCGATCGCCAAAAATATTATCCAAGCTGTCGGGGAAGAACATGAACTGCAAGTTCACACTGTATTATTACTAAAAACAGGAAGTATCCCCAAAACCTCTAGCGGTAAAATTCGCCATCGTGCTTGTCGCGCTGGTTTTATAGCTGGAGAGTTAAATATTATCTGGGATTGGAGTAAGAATCCTGAAAATAAATCAGAGTTCCGTAATTTGCTGGCAGAGGTAGATGCTTTAAAGCAGCAAATAAAATGTCAAAAACAGGAAAAAGAAGTAGTAAAAGTATCTCCAGAATTAGAGAATATCCGCGTTAAATTACGCAATATTGTAGCAAATTTATTACAGGTAGACTTTGCCGAAGTTGATATTTATCAACCTTTAATAGCAATGGGTGCAGATTCTCTGGTAATGGCTGAAGCTGCTGAAGCTATAGAAAATTTGTTTGGGACTAATATTGAACTACGCCAATTGTTTGAAGAGTTAACAACTCTTGATGCTTTGGCTAATTACATCAGTCAAAATCAATCTTCATCAGCTAATTTAACAGCTTCAATACCAGTTAATCTTACACAAAAAATATCAGAGGAAGAAACTATAGTTCTTCTTTCCGAAGCTCAAAAACAACTTTGGGTTTTGGCACAAATGGAAGATAATGGTTCGCTGGCTTATAACGTTTCTGCTACAGCAGAATTAAAGGGTGATTTTCAGTTAGAAGCAATGCGTCAAGCAATGCAAAAACTGGTGAATCGTCATGAGGCTTTACGGACAAGCATCAGCAGTGAAGGCAATTTTCAAAATATCTTGCCTGACTTAGAATTTGAAATTCCTGTAATCAATTTCTCCTGCTTCAATCAAGAACAACGTCAGTCTCAAGTAGATAGGTGGTTGAAGAAAGAAAGCTGCGGCATTTTTGATTTAAGCAAAGCTCCTTTATTCCGTTTTAATATCCTCAAACTAACGGAAAGACACCACTTACTTATGTTCACGGCTCATCATATTATTGTTGATGGTTGGTCAATGGGAGTAATTCTGCAAGAATTAGCTGCTTTGTATTCAGCAGAATGTCAGAACTTTGACACCAGACTCAAACCACCTATGCAATTAAGAGAATACATTGAGTGGCAAGAGCTGCAAAGTAACACACCAGAAATGAAACTACATGAATCCTATTGGTTAGAACAATTTTCAGCTACAGTTCCTATTTTAGACTTACCGAAAGACCGTCCTCATCCACCCATAAAGACTTATAAAGGTAGCAGAACAACTATTCAGCTTGATGCTAATTTATTCCGTCAAGTCAAGAAATTTAGTCAAGAAAATAGTTGTACTTTGTTGATGACTCTTTTATCTTTATACACTACTTTACTGCACAGATTAACAGGTCAAGAAGATATTGTAGTTGGCGTTCCGTCCTCTGGAAGATTTAAAGGTAGTGAAGGACTTGTAAGTTATTGTTCTCACTTATTACCAATTAGAAGTTACATTGATGGAAATGTGACATTTTTACAGCATTTGCAAATTACTAAAACTGAATTGTTAAATGCTTACGAACATCAAGTTTATCCTTTTGCTAGGTTAATTGAAACACTGAAAACAACTAAAAATAAAAATTTATCGCCTCTAGTCACAGCAGTATTCAACTTAAACCGACCTTTAGCTGTGCCACAGATGTTTGGAGTTGAGACAAGTTTATTATCTCAATCTGTTAGTTTTTTGGATCATGATATTTGTCTTAATGTCAGTGAGATAGACGGTGAATTGATTTTAGATTGTGATTACAATACTGACTTATTTGATGCCAGCACTATTAATGGCATACTAGAAATTTTCCAAACATTTTTGGAAAAAACTGTAACTAATCCTGAGCAGTTGCTAGCTACTATCCCCCTATTAAACGAATCTCAACGCCATCAATTATTGGTAGAATTTAACAAAACTAACAAAGAATATCCTCAAAATAAGTGCATTCATGAATTATTTGCGGAGCAAGTAGAAAAAACACCGGATGCGGTTGCTGTTGTATCTGGAGAGCAAAAACTTACTTACCGAGAATTAAATCACCGTGCTAACCAACTAGCGAATTATCTGCAAACACTGGGAGTGAAACCAGAAGTATTAGTAGGAATTTGCATTGAATCTTCTTGGGAAATGATGGTGGGACTTTTAGGAATTCTCAAAGCTGGTGGTGCTTATGTACCGCTTGATCCTAGTTATCCCCAAGAACGCTTGGATTATATTTTGTCTGATTCTCGTGTGTCAGTTTTGTTAACGACTGAGAATTTGCTGGCACAATTGCCTACGTATGGAGCCAAAGTTATCTGTTTAGATACACAATGGGAAGCAATTTCTAGTTATAGTCAAGCAAATCTTCAGTCTGATGTGCAGCCCAGCAACCTTGGTTATGTAATTTACACTTCTGGTTCTACAGGCAAGCCCAAAGGAGTGTTAGTTACACATCAGAATTTAGTAAATCATAGTAGCGCGATCGCTCGAAAATTTTACCTCACATCCCAAGATAAAGTCCTGCAATTTGCCGCTTTCAGTTTTGATGTTGCGATCGAAGAAATCTTCCCTTCTTGGTTAAGTGGTGCAACAGTAGTATTACGCCCCCAACAAATGTTTGCTTCTTTTGCAGACTTTGTAGAATTTATCAACACTCAAGGTTTGACCGTATTAAATTTACCCGCAACATTTTGGCATGAATGGGTCTTAGATTTAGCTCAATCCCCAGACTTTTTACCAAGGTGTTTACGCTTGGTGGTTGTAGGTAGCGAACAAGTTAGATGGGAACGACTAGCTATTTGGCAAAAACACATTGGTAATCGTATCAAAATACTCAATGCTTACGGCCCCACCGAAGCCACAATTACAGCCACAATTTATGAACCAGACTTGAGAAAGCTAAACAATCAAACTGGTGGTATACCCATCGGTCGTCCTATCGACAATACTCAAGTTTATATTCTTGATCGGAATCTGCAACCAGTACCTGTTGGTGTTGTTGGTGAATTATACATTGCTGGTGCTGGTGTTGCTAGAGGTTATCTCAACCGTCCTGAATTAACCAAAGAAAAGTTTATTAAAAATCAGTTTGGTGATTCCAAATTGTATAAAACAGGCGATTTGGCGCGTTACTTAAAGGATGGCAATATTGAATTTATTGGGCGCATTGATAACCAAGTTAAAATTCGCGGTTTCCGAATTGAACTAGGAGAAATTGAGTCTATTCTCAATACTTATCCCCATGTAAAACAAGCAATAGTCATTGCCAGAGAAGATAATCCTGGTAACAAGCGATTAGTAGCTTATGTGGTCGCTAACACTGATACACTTGATACTCAGCAACTGCACTCTGAACTCAAACAGAAATTACCGAATTATATGCTTCCCAGTGCATTTGTAACTCTCGATGCACTACCCTTAACTCCTAACGGAAAAGTAGACCGGAAAGCATTACCCGCACCAAATAAAAATACAGAAATAGATGTAGTTTCAGCTACTACATCTACTCAAAAAATACTAGCTAAAATCTGGGCTGATGTACTGGGTGTAGAACAAGTAAGTATTTACGATAACTTCTTTGAATTAGGTGGAGATTCCATTCTCAGTATTCAGGTAGTAACTCGCGCAAATGCAGAAGGTTTGGTGCTGACTCCCAAACAGCTATTTCAACACCAAACTATTGCAGATTTATCTACTGTGGTGACGACAAACACCACTGTTATAGCCGAACAAGGTGTAGTCACAGGCACAGTACCCTTAACACCTATTCAGCATTGGTTTTTTGAGCAGAATTTACCGAATCCCTCTCACTATAACCAGTCTGTAATGTTGGAGGTATCACCAGACCTCAAGCCAGACCTAGTAGAACAAGCTTTACAGCAATTATTGATACATCATGATGCTCTTCGTCTGCGGTTTACATGGGATGCAGACAGTGTAGTTCAGTTCAATGCTGAAGCTGATGAAACACAGGTTTTCACTTGCGTAGATTTATCCGATTTATCTCCAAACAAACAGCAATCAGCCCTAAAATCTACTGCTGATGAAATGCAAACTCAACTAAACCTGTCAACAGGTTCTCTGATGCGAGCCATACTGTTTCATCTTGGTAATAACCAACCAGGACGTTTGTTGCTCATCGTACATCATTTAGCAGTCGATGGTGTTTCTTGGCGAATTTTACTAGTAGATTTGTTTACAGCTTATCAGCAACTTAGTCATAGTTTAGCAATTCAATTACCAGCAAAAACAACTTCTTTCAAAGATTGGGCAAACCGACTGAGCGAATATGCTTCAAGTCCAGCATTAGCTACAGAGTTGAATTACTGGTTAACTCAATCTGCTTGTAATGTCCCGCCTTTACCAGTGGACTATATTGCTGGGAGAGAGAAAAATACAATAGCCTCAGCAGAACAAGTATCAGTTTCTTTGAGTGTGGAACAAACCCAAGCACTGCTACAAGATGTACCCTCTACTTACAACACTCAAATTAATGATGTCCTGCTGACTGCGTTGATGCAAACTTTTGCTGATTGGACTGGCGAGAATACTTTATTAGTTGACTTGGAAGGCCACGGACGAGAAGAATTATTTGAGGATGTGGACTTATCCCGTACCGTGGGCTGGTTTACTTCTGTCTTTCCTGTGAAGTTAGAACTTAATTATCATCTTCAGGGGGAAGCACTCAAATCAATTAAAGAACAATTACGACAAATTCCCAATCGTGGTATTGGTTATGGTGTGCTGCGATATTTGAGTCAGGATAACCAATTACAATCTCTACCCCAACCACAAATCAGTTTTAACTACTTGGGACAATTGGATGGAGTTCGTTCTTCTTCAATGCTGTTAGGATTCGCTAAGGATTCAACTGGACTCACCCATTGTCCTCAAGGATACCGTAGTCATCTACTAGAAATAGATGGTTTTGTGGTTGATGGCAAATTGCAACTGAATTGGACGTATAGCAAGAGTTTTCATCACAGACATACTATTGAGTTTTTGGCTGGGATGTTCATCAAAACATTGGAATCTTTGATTTATCACTGTGCTGACGTGGAAGTTGGTAGTTATACACCTTCGGACTTTCCGGAAGCAGGTTTGAATCAACATGAACTGGAATTATTACTCGGCAAACTGTCTGAGTGAGGAGAATTTAGCAGGTTTTTAACGCCAAGTATCGTTTTAGATTCTTTGGCTTTCCGCAGGGTGGTAAACGCGAAATTTTAATGACAAAGGAGAGAATTATGAACAAGCAAAATAAAAATATCGAGTCGATTTATCCTCTTTCTCCGATGCAGCAGGGTATGTTATTTCACACTCTTTATGCACCCGAATCAGGGGTTTATGTTGAGCAGTTAAGCTGTACTTTGAAAGGAAACTTACAGATTACAGCGTTTGAGCGTGCTTGGCAACAAGTAGTAGATAGACATTCTATTTTACGTACTCTTTTTGTTTGGGAACATGGAAAACAACCTCTGCAAGTTGTGTGTAAGTCGGTTAACTTGCCTTGGATAATTCATGATTGGCAGAAGTTATCTGCTATTGAACAGCAGGAAGGTTTGCAGGCTTTGTTGGAGAGAGAACGTAAGACTGGTTTTGCATTAGATCAAGCACCATTAATGCGTTGTACTCTGATTAAATTGCAGGAAGATACTTATGAATTTATTTGGAGTCATCATCATTTACTGATGGATGGTTGGTGTTTATCTATCATCCTCAAAGAAGTTTTCGCTTTTTACGACGCTGGAA
This sequence comes from Nostoc sp. UHCC 0870, assembly GCF_022063185.1. NCBI lineage: Bacteria > Bacillati > Cyanobacteriota > Cyanophyceae > Nostocales > Nostocaceae > Nostoc > Nostoc sp. UHCC 0870. The sequence goes on from NZ_CP091914.1 coordinate 32,832, forward strand.
TTCAAGGAAAAAATTTACACTTATCTCTACCACGTCCTTACAAAGACTACATCCTCTGGCAACAGCAGCAAGATTATTCTCAAGCAGAGATGTTCTGGCAGCAAAGGCTCCAAGGTTTTCATGCTCCTACACCTTTACTAGGAGATAAAAACTCCCATCCTCAACACATTCAAAATCATCAACATCTGCAATTATCTCCTTCCCTGACTGCCAGCCTTAAATCTTTGGCGGTGACAAATCGTCTGACACTGAACACTATCTTACAAGGTGCCTGGGGGTTAATGTTAAGTCGTTACAGTGGGGAACAAGATGTAGTTTTTGGCACTACTGTTTCCGGTCGTCCCACTGCTTTATCGGGAGTAGTATCAATGGTGGGGCTGTTTATTAATACATTGCCAGTACGAGTCAAAATATCAGAGGTAACAGAGTTATTACCGTGGCTAAAAGGGCTACAACTGCAACAAGTAGAACAAGAGGAATATTCATATAGTCCACTGGTTGATATTCAGGGATGGAGTGAAGTATCTCGTGAAATGCCCTTGTTTGAAAGTTTAGTTGTTTTTGAGAATTATCCATTAGATGCTTCGTTAAAAGCACAAAGTAGCAGCATCCAAGTTAGCAATATTCGTAACTTTGAGCAAACTAATTATCCTCTCATACTTGTAGCTGAACCTGGAGAACAATTGTCTATACGGATTAGCTATGATACTAGCCAATTTGCAGATGATAGCATTAAACGAATGTTAGGGCATCTGCAAGTTTTGCTGAAAAGCATTGCCGAAAATCCTCACCAAAAATTAGAGAACCTACCATTACTCACACCAGCAGAACGGCATCAACTATTAGTAGAATGGAACAATACTCAAACTGAATATCCGCAAGATAAATGTCTTCATGAATTGTTTGAGGCACAAGTAGAAAAAACACCGGATGCAGTAGCTGTTGTATTTAGAGACCAACAGTTAACTTACCGAGAATTAAACAATCGTGCCAACCAACTAGCACATCATTTACAAACATTAGGAGTTGCACCAGAAGTATTGGTAGGTATCTGCGTCAATCGTTCTCTGGAAATGATGGTAGGACTGTTAGGAATTCTCAAAGCTGGTGGTGCTTATATACCCTTAGATCCCACATATCCCCCAGAACGTTTGGCTTATATGTTGGCAGATTCACAATTACCAATACTGTTGACTCAAAAGCAACTATTAGACAAACTTCCACAACATCAAGCACAAACAATTTGTCTAGATGACAATGAGGAAAATTTTGTTAATTACCCTCAAGATAATCCTAACAGCGCAGTCAAACCTGACAATTTAGCTTACATAATTTATACCTCTGGATCTACAGGCAAACCCAAAGGAACAATGATTGTCCATCGTGGCATAGTGAACTATTTAAGCTGGTGTATAAAAGCCTATAATGTTGCTGTAGGAGAAGGTTCTACTGTCAATTCTTCTATTGGTTTTGATTCCACTATTACCAGTTTATTTTCTCCTTTAATAGTGGGGTGTAAAGTGGTGCTTTTGCCAGAAGAAAATGAAATTGAAGAACTCAAAAAAGCTTTGTGTTCTGGAACTAGATTCAGCCTAGTAAAAATTACGCCTGCTCATTTATATATCCTCAATCATTTATTAGCTAATGAACAAGTAAACATTCAAGTACAAGCATTTATTATTGGTGGTGAAGCTTTATCAGAAAAAGTAACTTCTTTTTGGCTACAAAAAGCACCATCAACTAAATTAATTAACGAATACGGACCCACAGAAACAGTAGTAGGATGCTGTACTTACGAAGTTGAAAAACAAAGCTTTCCAGGAGGAAATATCCCTATCGGTCGTCCCATTGCCAATACCGAGCTATATATTTTGGATAACCATTTACAACCAGTTCCGATTGGAGTTATAGGTGAGTTGTATATCGGTGGTGCTGGTGTCGCTAGAGGTTATCTCAATCGTCCTGAATTAACTTCAGAAAGATTTATTAACAGTCCATTTAATAAATCAATATTATATAAAACAGGAGATTTAGCTCGTTACCTTCCGGATGGAAATATTGAATATCTTGGACGTATCGACCATCAGGTAAAAATTCGCGGATTTCGGGTTGAACTTGGAGAAATAGAATCCTTAATTGCTCAATATCCAAATGTTGTTTCTACAACAGTTATTGCTCGTGAAGATAAGCCGGGCGATAAAAAGTTAGTTGCCTATATTGTTCCTGAAAAATTACAAGATTTTGCTGATAAGAAATTATATCAATTTTTGCAAGAAAAATTACCACATTACATGGTTCCATCTGCTTTTGTGCAGCTAGATATTTTACCTCTAACTGCTAATGGTAAAGTAGACCGTAAAGCATTACCTGCGCCGAATAGTTCCGAGATTTATGTTTCTTATGAATTTGTCGCTCCGAGAAATGACATAGAGTTACAACTAGCACAAATTTGGGAAGATATTTTAAATATTCGACCTATCGGGATTAAAGATAACTTCTTTAATCTTGGCGGACATTCACTGTTAATAGTACGGCTAATGGCTCAGATTCAGCAGCATTTTGGCATCAATTTACCTTTAGCAACAATTCTCCAAAATCCTACAGTTGACCAAATAGCAAATACTCTTAGTCAACATACAAATTCTTTAGCAAATTCTGCATTAGTTGCTATTAACAGCAATGGCTCTAATATTCCTTTATTCTGTGTACCTGGAGTTGGTGGGAATGGTTTGTATTTTTACAATTTGGCACATCATTTAGGTGCAGAACAGCCTTTTTACACTTTCCAAGCACAAGGATTGGATGGTAAATCAAAACCTCATACCAGCATTGAAGATATAGCAGCCCAATATGTTCAAACAATGCAAACTGTACAACCTCAAGGACCTTATATTTTGGGAGGTTATTCGTTTGGCAGCAACATAGCTTTTGAAATGACTCAACAATTGAAAAAACAAGGACATGAAGTTGCTTTACTTGCTGTTCTGGATAATTTTGCGCCAATTAATAGTAACAAACCCAAAGATTTTCATTTGGATGAAGCAACTAGACTCAAACATATAGTTCGTGTTGTGGAACGCCTATCCGGGAAAAAGTTAGAAGTTGATTATGAGGTTTGGCAAAAACTCAATTTGGAGGGACAATTAAACTACCTTCAGGAACAATTTAGCGAAATTACAACTGATCAACTTCGTGCTTTAATCCAAGTTTTCGATGCCAATGTCCAAGCTGGAATTAATTATCTCCCACAAGCGATTTATCCAATTCCGATTGTTTTGTTTAAAGCAAGTGAGGATGATGCTGAAGATACTTTTATTCCAGCAGATGCAGCCTGGGGTTGGAACAAACTTTCTTCTACACGGGTAGAAATTCAAACAGTTCCAGGAAATCATCACAGTATGCTCAGTAAACCTCACGTTCAAGTATTAGCTCAGAAGCTTAAAGCTTGCATCAATCAAGTTCAAACTGTGGGAGTAGAATAAGATGATTCAACCCCTAGTTGTTAAAGGAATGCAAGTCTTTATACTTATATGGCTGGGACAAATAGCTTCTTTGACTGGTTCTGGACTTACTAATTTTGCTTTGGGTGTTTGGGTATATCAGCATACTGGTTCAGTGACTCAATTTGCTTTAATTTCTTTATTTGCAACCATCCCACGAGTGATTATTTCTCCTCTGGCTGGTGCTTTGGTAGACCGTTGGCAGCGTCGTTGGGTGATGATCATTGCCGATTCTGGTGCAGGAATAAGTACGCTCTTATTGTTCCTGTTGTTAGGTACTAATAATCTAGAAATTTGGCATATATATCTAATAACAATTGCTAGTGCTAGTTTTAGTGCTTTTCAATGGCCAGCTTACAATGCTGCTATAGCCTTAATAGTTCCCAAAGCACAGCTGATTCGTGTTAATGGGATGATGGAATTGGGAGAAGCTTTATCTCATCTAATTTCGCCTGTGCTAGCTGGCGTTTTGTTAGCTAAAATCCAGCTACAAGGAATTATTCTGATTGACTTTATCAGCTTTATTTTCTCTTTGTTTATCCTCATAAGCATTCAGTTCCCTAATAACAAAAATAATAGGACAAAGAAAATAGCTAAAAGTTCATTATTCAAGGAAATATTCTATGGTTTTCAATACATTTTTCAGAGGAAAGGATTATTAGGACTACTAATATTTTCTGCTATCACTGACTTAGGGTTGGGAGTAGTTCAAGTGTTAATCACACCCTTAGTATTGTCTTTTGCTTCACCAACTGCTTTAGGAAGCATTATGTCCATTGGTGGTGTTGGTATGTTAATGGGTAGTTTAGTTATAACTCTTTATAAAAGAGAGCAAAGTGCAATCAATAATGTATTTATGTTTCAGTTCTTAGGTGGGTTATCAATTTTATTTGCCGGTTTAAGAACTTCTGTGAAACTTTCCGCATTGGCGGCGTTTTTATTCTTTTTTGGCTGGCCGATAATTAACAGTTCTACTAGATTGATTTTTCAAAAGAAAGTCGCGCCTGATGTTCAAGGAAGAGTCTTTGCATTCATTGGAGGAGTTACCGGAATATCTTTTCCCTTGGCTTATTTAGTGGCTGGGCCGCTTGCAGATGAAGTGTTTGAACCATTAATGTCTGTTAATGGTTTACTAGCCGGAAGTATTGGTCAAATAATTGGTGTTGGAACAGGACGAGGGATTGCACTAATATTTGTGCTAACGGGAGTAATGACGATAGTAATCACCATTGTTGGATATCATTATCCTCCTTTGAGAAGAGTTGAACAAGAATTACCTGATGTAATTGTCACTTAAAGGATAAAGTGGTCGCACTCAGAGTGATAAGAAAACTGTCCGATATTGGCGGCTAAATACAGACAGTTACCTTGCCCCAGATTTATAAATATTTCTAACAATTCGGGTCACGAAGAGGGTGTAGGGGGTAGGGAAGACGGTATTGGTCGAGGCTTGAAACCCCCACCAATACAATCGTCTTGAGAAGACGAGGCTTGCGACCCACTGGTTGTTCGATGCTCTTTCTTCCCCTACACCCCACACCCTGGCCGAACGGGGCTTGGTCACGTCGCTTTGCTCCGAATTCAAAATTCAAAATTCAAAATTAAATACCCCACGGATAAATCCGGGGGCTTGAATTAATCTTGTTTGAATTTTTTCTTCTCCATAAATAAATTTAGGGGCTTGTACCCTTTTTTTCTTTGTTCAGCACTAAGATTTATAAGCATTTTAGCGACAAGGTAGCCAGATTTTACTCCCAGTCACATACAATGCTTGTGTGTTAGTTCTACTTTTCACTGCCGACAATCCCTGCTTATGATCAACAATACTCAGCTTGACAACCTACCACCAATCAAGCTGATCCACATTCAGGATCAAGCACCATCAACTGTACAGGGACAATCTAGAACTAGGGGAGCAAAAATAGCTGCACCCACAGATATTCGATGGATAAAGGTACTGGAGTTTTTACGCAGCACCAATCTTGCGCCTAACAGTCGCAAAATGTATGAGCGCGAATTGAAGCGGTTTTTGGGCTGGACACAGCTACACTATCATGAGCTACGCCCACGTCACCTGGGGTTATACAAGGAATATCTGCGCGATGAAGTAAAAACTGATTCAGGAAAACCCCTGTCAAAAAGCAGTATCAATGCTGGGGTTGCTGCGTTCAAAAGCTTCTTTAAATGGATGTGTTATACATATCCAGACATAATCGCTACTAATCCCACACTGGGGATAAAGCTAGAAAAAGTACCACTGCCACCAGCCCAAAGTTTAACTGATGAACAGATGAAGCGCGTTTGGTCAGCTTTAGAATTGCTCTTAGAAACAAAACAACGAGATACCGCACTTGTCCACATACTCAGCCACGGACTCCGCGCCGGGGAAGTTGTACAGCTAAATGTAGGCTCATTTGATGGCAAGCTGCTGTTTTTACCAGATACTAAAACTAATGAACCGCGCTTAGTGCCATTGCGAAAGGAAAGCAGAGAAGTATTAGCGGCGTATTTGCGATCGCGCTCAGTTGGGGGTGAAGAACTAAACAGCCTCACGCCGTTGATGATTTCGCATCATGCCTCATATAAAGGAGAAAGGCTCAGTTATCACGGGATTTACTTTGCTGTAGAAAAAATCGGTGAATTAGCTGGTATTGAAGATTTGCATCCCCACCAATTTCGGCATACTTACGCCACTGATTTACTACTAATGGGTGTTGACCCCAGCCATGCGCGGAAACTGACGGGCCATCAAAGCGAGAAGGCTTTTCGGCGGTATACACTTCGTAGTGAGCAAGAAGCAGCGATCGCTGCTTACTATCGTGCTATTGGTGAAGAATCAGAATAATCCATGCCAAAGCCACTAGACCCTAAGTGTCAGTTATGCGCGAAGCTACCAACAACAAAAGCAAAAGTGCTGCATGGGACAGAAGGTGATGGCTGTTGGAATCCCAAAGTCTGTCATAATCGCCGTTCGTTTTACCGCAACAAAAGTAAAGATGATTCTGGGCAGATTGAGGCGATCGCAGTTGAACCGCCAGAAACATATTTTGCCGTACTGTATTTATATAAAGAACCGGGGGATAAGCCATTGCACGCCTTGGGTGCAGAACTATGGCTAGGACAAAAGCCTATTTGTCGGTTAGAGCCAATCCACTGCTTTGGTCTAACTGCTGGTAAAATCCGCGCCTATACAGATCAGGTGTTGCAGGCTTTTGCTAAACAATATGGTGTTTCCCTCCACCAATATAAGGATATGTTTGAGATTAGCCCATCCCATTGCCCAGTCCGACCTTGCCCGTTACATCCTGAATTATGACCAGCTATCGCCAATTAACAATTTGGGATGTGCTAGATGAGATGTCAGAAGCTCCAGCGACATCAACTCTTGCTCCCGTCTGGGATTGTTTAGATGCCGAGCTTGAAAGTTTATCTGTGGAAGCACAATTATCAACCGCCGCACAAGCCTTTTCCCAAATTGCAGATATTCTCAAATCTCGTGCTGATTTACTGTTGTCAGATGTCCGCGCTCAGAACGATACTTTGGGGCCGGTTGTCAGCACGGATATCTTTGCTGGTTTGGTGCGGACGACAATGCAGCTAGATTTGGATGACCTAATCGAAGAACCAGCACCGCAGAATTTTAGACCTCATGGGCCACATCAGTTTTCTCATACTGCCGAAAGTCATGATTCAGTAGCCGCTCCGGTTGAGAAAGAGAACGTCCTAGCGATGCTTGAAATTCAGACTGTAGAAGATGTTCATCGGTTGGCTGGTGATGAAGATGTGCAGAAATGGCAAAGTGCGATCGCCAACCATCTTACCCAGGTAAAAGATGAAATTGCCCTTCCTTTACTACAACGAGGATTGAAAATGCCGATGGTGGAGGTATGGTTAGGATTGTTACTGGGTGGTTTTATATTGGAGCAACGTGGCGATTTTTATCACAGCGAGGCTATCTGGGTTAAGGGGAATTTCTCCTCAAAACTCACCTTCACAGATCAAAATCCAGGGTAAATGTGTCGCTATCTGAATCTTCTGTTGTTTCCAGTGTTGGTGCAGTTAGAGAAGGTTGCTGTGGTTGGTTTTGGTTTGTCGTCACAGGGGTAAACACTGTTGAGTGGGGAACTGCTTGTTGCATGGGGAACGCTCCCTTTTTAAACGCAAAATAGCAATCGATAATAAAATAAAGCGTCTCTAGATAACTTTTATCTAGGTATTGTGATTCAGTAAATATACGTTCACGATAGCTATCTTTGATGCGGATTTTTTCGGGGGTCTTGTCTTGATTCTCTGCCATTGTTTTCACCTACCCATTCTTACTAACAATCGCTTTTGCCATTGATAGTAGTCCAAAGGCATTCGCTTCTACTGGATTCTCCAACACTGTGAATCCGTTCTTCTCTAGCAGTTTCTTTAGCCCTGGTAACAGACACCCTCCACCAATTGCCCAAATTTCATCTCCAGTGTGTTTGGCATCAAGTGCCATACTCACTATTTTTTTCAGGTATTTCTCGTACCAATCTTTTAAACAACCACTGTAGATATCTTTGATATCGATGTCACGACTATATCTGGTATGCCCCATTTCCAGACAATATCTAATCTTCGATGGCTCTCCGACTTTTCCTCCATTCAGATGTTTCATTTTTTGGGCAATTTCATCGATGAGAACTTCTACACCTATGGGGTAGGGGGTGTGAACTTCTCGCTTTCCTTGGCTGTAACGTGAATACAGTGTTGTGCCATTGCCAAAGTCCAACACTGTTAATTTTTTTGGCAGTTGCTGCCCAAATAATGCGCCTATCCCCTCTGGTACTACTTTCAGCACTTCTATCTTTACTAATGATGCTTTCCCCGCCAGTATTGGCTGGTATTCTCCATTTAATACTTTCTTCAAATTTTCTGCTAGAGCTACATCATGTAAGCTGACTACTAATTTTAAATGCCACGCCTTACGGTGTGGCAGATGTGCTAATGCTCCCAACAATGTTGTCAGTGCATTCTTGACTTTGTTTTCATTGCTATCTGTGTTGCGCTCAAAATGATTTCCGGCTCGGAACGCTGATTCCCCAACTGTGTAAGCATTGCCATTGAGAATTACTCTCCCTGGTACATCTTCCATTTCTGCTGTGGAAATATAGCTGGGGACGCGCACTACTTCAAAGCCATCTACTAAAAGTTTTAGACTGCCGTAACCATTATCAAAGCCTGCCGGAAAAATTTTTTGTAAGTTGTGAATATTGGACATGGGGGTCAAGTGGGGTACAAAATCTTGCTGGCTCTAAAATACCCTAAGCATCCCCTAAATATACCCTATATAGGGGCTATTTATCCCTCATAATTCTATTTTATCCTTGGGGTATATATGACCCCTATATATACCCTACTAGGGGTACAATTTAAAATGTCGGTTAATTTGTTTTTTTGGACGTTAGAAAAAAAACAGGCTCAGTATTAAAAAATTAACAGTTAAGTTGAGTGTTAGGAGTAGTGGAGAGCCGCTCCACTACTCCTAACAGTTGCTCACAAATCCTGACAGCAGCACATTTTTTCTAATGTAGAGAGTGATTTTGTGTAATGTGTCTTGACCTTTTTTGAATCGTAGAGAAGCGACTGGACGAACAATGTGCATGAAAGCCATGTAGCCTATTAGGTAAACAATCTTTCCCCATACCCTGTTTTCGTTAAACACCTTGGTTCACAGTTGATTGTCATCTTGTATCAATTCATTTAACTGAGATAACAACTTCTCTACCTTTGATTTTTTCTTGGGATCATCCCACACTTTTGCTTTTTTGAAGCGTTGGAACGTATCATCAACTCGGTCTTTTATCGATGCTAAATTTGTTGGAGATGACGAATTTGATTGAACAGTAGTCTCAATTCCTTTAATCTTCCGCTTGATTTCACTCAATGAGAGATTGTAGGCGATCGCATCCTCAAGAAGTTGCTTTCTAGTAGACTCATCACTAACTCTTGCGATCGCTCGTGCTTTGGTGTATTCAAGTTGACCAGAACGCAGCACTTCTAGAACATCTGCTGGCAGATTGATCAGTGGGAGGCGATTTTTCACAAATGACTCCCAACTCATTCGCCCTAGCGATGCAAATAATTCTTCAACTATCTTAGTTTCTCTTTGAGACATAACGTTATGTCTCAATTCGGAATTGCGATCGCAAACGTTTCTCATGCGGTTGAGATGGCTGCTAACCTCCTGTTGGGTGATCTGCATCTGGATGGCAAATAATTCAAGGATGCCTTCGGTTTCTTCTAGGGGATTGAGGTCTTCTCGTTGCAGGTTTTCAACTAATCGCACCTGATAGGTAGTGATGTCATCCATATCGCGGACGACCACAGGGACTTCGGTTAGCCCTGCCATTATTGCTGCTCTGTAGCGTCGTTCCCCCGCTACCAATTCATAATCGCCTCCAGAAAGCGGACGCACTAACAAAGGTTCAAGGATACCCAATTTTTGAATTGAGCGTGATAGTTCCTCAAGCTTATGTTCGTCGAAGTAACGCCGGGGCTGGGATGGGGGGATTTTGATTAAGTTGATGGCAACAGTATTTGGTGTAGTAGCCATACTTTCAGGTTCGTTAAAACTTTCGCCTAGTAGGGCGGCTACACCTTTTAATTGGCTGGTATAGGGTTGCTCTTTTTTGCTCACTGTAGTTTTTCTAAATTGAGGGCGATTTTTTTTAGTACAGCGACGGCAGGATGTTTGGGATTATATACTGCTAAAGGTAAACGTGCCTCACTTGCATCAGCAAAGGCAATAGATTTAGGAATGGGTTCGTAAACTGTTGCCACAGGTGAAAGTTGTTCTGTGATAGCTTTCATGGTTCTGCTTTCTTGAGCAGTACGTGCATCATACATTGTGGGGATGAAGCCAGCAATGGCGAGTGTTTTATTAGCACCTTTTCGGAGTGTAGCTACGGTTCTTAATAGTAAATCAGTTCCTTGAAAGGATTTAAACTGGCACTGAATTGGGACTAAAACATGAGTAGCTGCTACTAAGCTAATAACACTGAGGATACCCAGTGATGGGGGACAGTCAATCAAAATGTAGTCGTATTGAGCGAGTACGGGTGCGATCGCATTTTTTAAGCGCATTTCCCGCATCAAGGCGGCAACTAGTTCTAGTTCTGCGGCACTTAAGTTGATATTGGCTGGCACTAAACCCATGCCGTGAATAGGTTCAGAGTATATTGGTAATGGTTCTTCCCCCACCACTGCTTCGTAGACAGTTTTAGTGATATTTTCCGGTTCTAGCCCCATAAATGTCGTAAGTGAGGCTTGAGGGTCCATGTCTATTAAAAGAACACGCTTTTTCTTTTTTTGAGCAAGGTGATAACCCAAGTTCATAGTTAAACTTGTCTTTCCTACTCCGCCTGATTGATTAAATAGCGCAATAATATGGGTTTTGCTCACGAGTAATAAATTAAAGTTGTCATTAAAAATGCCTCTAATACAGGCAGATTGTAGCTTTGGATCTACAGTTATACAACAGGAGCAATACATTTTTCACAAATTAAGGCTCTCTAGCTTTGAGTTCAGAAGACTCCACAAAAGGCGATGCCTAACGACAAAGCTAACGCCAACTCAGCCACAAAAACCGGATGGACTTTCCTGTAGAAAAATTGCTAGTTAAGTGCAGCAGCGATGGCGTTCCAGCTACCAGAGGCGATCGCAGTTTCTATCTAACTTACATTTTCCACTTAGAAATCTGAATGTTAAATCATTGACTAAGTGCAAGATGAGCAAGGCGTTCAATATTAAGTACAAGAAAATACATAACTATATGTGGAAAAATAGCTCCTGTGGGGTTTCTCCTGGGCTTTCAGACTCCCGTTAAGTTTTTTGTAAATAAAAATCCCCAGCCATAAATTATAGCTGGAGATTAAGCACGTTTAGCGTGAATGAAATGCCAATGTTTCCATTAATTCGACTTCATATGAAGTCAAGCAATTCAAATTTGGGCATTAAATTTCAGCACAAACTTGACACTATTCACTTGTCTTTGCAGCACTTGTAGGTAAGCAGTCGCATCATTGCGGCGACGAAATCTCGCTACCACTATGCAATCATTCCTAGATAAATTGCGAATTATGCACCACGGATGTAACTGCTCAAAATATGTCATAGTGACTCCTAGAATTGCTGAAAATTACATGAATAACGTGTTTTTGAATTACCTCAATTCACATTAGTTCAGGATATATATAGCAAAACAGGTCTAAACGATATTGACAGATTCCTTCTTTTGTGGATGAAAAATACTATGAAATAGCAAGACGCAATAACTGTTGTAGATGCTCAGGAATTTCGTCAATATGCTCTAGCAGGAAATCCATTAAACCCAGATTTAATAAATCATTGCGTGTTGGGTTGCGTCGGTTTTGACCATTTCTAAACCAACCCCTAACAGTAGAGTCAGAGCGATCGCAGATCATAGCTATTTGTTCGTAGCTGACCGCCCACTTAGAATAAAATTGTCGGGGTGTCATGCCAAATTCCCAATTGCTGTACATTGAAATCAGCCTTAATTCTCGTGTTTGCAATGGACGAGGTTTGGGCATAGAAGAAAATAAAGATGGGACGAAATTTAAATTTAGTAGTCAGTCCAGTAGGGTGCGTTATGAACGCTAGTCCTAACGCACGGTAAAATCTCTGGTAACGTGTTACACCGGCTTCTACTTTTAGCCTAATTAATGAGAATCTATGTGTACAATCTCAATACTTTGCTTATCGATGTAACGCCAGTAAAACCGTTTTGCCATAGATGCAGAAGAACTCCAACACCATATTTGCAGCGATATCGATGTGTTCTTAAACTCCGATAAGCTGCACCTTGTTCAGCAAAACATTTAAAAGCTTTGTCGTATTGCTTGCGGTCTGAAGAAGATAAAGTATCCAGTTTTTTTTGAACTTTGGAAGTAAAAACTAAACAGAATTTGGAAGATTGAATCTGCATTCAATAGTTTCCGATTATCCAAACTTGACCGAAAGTGTTGAAATGTTTACATGACAAGAGGTGGAGATCGTGCTTTTTTTTCAGCAGTCATTTTGGTATATTGATTATGGTAAATACTGTCTAAAGCTCGTAGCTACTAAACGATAAACGCCGCATCATCAATCACAAACTCCGGTTCTGTTCCCAAGACCGCAATCTTACAACGAGTGTGGGCAGACATAGGATAAAATCGTACTTGGTCTTCGCGTTTATTTACCAGTCGAGTTAAGTATTTGGATAGAGTAGTGTACTGGTTCTCATCTAATACACACTCGAAAACTGACTTTTGTACCCGTAAACCGTAGGATTCTAAAAGTTTCGCCACTTTGTTACGGCGAGTATCGCTCACAATGTCGTAGCATACTAAATAGAACATTACTACTTCACCAGGGTTAACGGTGCTTTTTGGGATTCACTGATCTTGGCAAAGTCAGAATGTGCAGGATGATGTTTGAATGCAAGCGGACGATAATATTCCACATCACCCAGCAGACACGCAAGATATTCTCGTACTTGTAAGTCCATACACTGGCGATAGCTAAATTCTCCACCGTAGGGGTGTAGTACAAATGTTCTCAACTTAGATTCCCAATGTTGCAGGAAACGTTGCAAAATATTACGTGGCTGACCTTTACCGTTTCCATTCCCATTTCCGTTGGTGTGGGGGAAATTTCGGGCGAAATTTAATACTAAGTCGTCAACAATCGCAGTCCGAAACTCGGCGGTAAAATCCCATGCTAGGGGTAACTCATGGTGTACATTGCGGTGTAGGATGGCGTAATCGGGATGAAGCCCTGCGGTGTCAAGCAAGGTGTATATATATTGATGTAGCAGTTGATATCCCAAGTTAAATAACCCGTTTATACGCTGTTCCTGAAAGCGCGAACAGGAGTTATGAAACTTGAGTAGTGAAGTAACAGCATTATAATAAACTTGATCTGCTTCTTCGCTATATTCACGCAGTTGATCAACAGATGTTGCCAGTGATAAATTATCTATCAACAGTGTGAGGTAATTTAATGCACGCTGGGTTGTATGGTCGGCGTAATATCTAGTCCAGCTTTGCATAAATGTATGTTGGTTATGCAACTTTGCCCAGATAATACTTTCGGCAGTAGCGTGATTAAATTCTGCATTACGTGCGCGTTGGCGTTGATGAGTTTGATATTTATATTGGCGTTGTGCTGGGTTTTCTAATCTGCCTATGAATTCCCCATTTGTAGTTAAATAAAGCACTGGGATCTGATGAGCTACTACAGCTTTAACTACATCATTTGGTAACTTAATATTACCAAAAATAATGATTTGACTGACATTGCTAATTCGCAGGCTAACACATTGCTTTTGCTGGTGAAACACCTTTAAATAACGGTGTTGCACTTGAAAATTTGCCTCTGGCTCAGTGATGTAAATTGTGGACATAGTTAGAATTAAATAAAAGGTTAAAAGTAAAAAAACAATCGGCAACTGTTATGTTGTACGGCTTGTTCCCTTACTTAATTACATCCTCTCAGATGCCTATATAACCTGATATATAACTAAAATTACTTTGTATATAAGTTTGTATATAAGTTTTTTGGTGTATATAAATTGCGCTACGATACAAGTTATTTTATAATTGATTATTATGTATAATAAACATCCTCATTAATCTCTAAATGGCAGAATATGATAATCTCTGTAAAAACCTCGCAGAAAAATATCCCCGTGATTTTATTAGGTGGTTATTAAATCAAGAACCACAGCAAATTAAAATATTAATAACCGAATTGAGCATTGAACCAATTCGTGCTGATGCAGGACATTTTTACAAACAGAAAATCGGATTTTACATCTCGAATTTCAAACCACAATCAAATCTAAAACCCCACTAGGATTGCGGATGCTAGATTACTACGTCCGATTAACACAGAAATATCAACTTCCTGTTACCCAAGTAGTAATTTTCTTGCAACCAACCAGGGATGAAATTGCTTTTACCACAGAATATGTCAGCGAGACGACAATTCATCACTATCAAGTGATAAGAATGTGGGAGCAAGATTCAGCTATATTTCTGAATAATTTGGGCTTATACAGAGATTTTCGCGGGGTTAAAGTTTGAGCAAGATTTGATTCTGCGATTGTTACGGGAGGAGACTATGCAAGAATCAGTAATTTATCAGTATATTTTGGGCAAAGGTGAACAAAAAGAAGCTTTGCGTTTCTTAATGCGTCAGTTAAATCGGCGATTTGGCGAAATTGATTCAGCCATAATTGAGCGCATTCAAGTCTTGTCTACAGGACAATTAGAAGCATTGGGAGAAGAATTTTTAGATTTTATACAAGTCGGTGATTTAGTCACTTGGCTTGAGCAAAATCCTGGTCGTTAAATGATTCTAATTTTTCTAAAAAGAGATGAGATATACAAATATCTCATCTCTTTTTTTTGAGATGATGAAGATGAAAAAAGCGATGACCTCCGGTCGGTCGCAGACCATCGCCTTTTTTCTCCATACCACTACTCATCAAATATGAAAAGGCGATCGCATCAACATTTTCTTAATTCAACTTCCGAAGAAGTTTAAAGTCAAATAGCCGACCTGCTTCTTGCCGAAGCCTCAACGTTTCCATTAATTCAACTTCCGAAGAAGTTTAAAGATGTAAACGGAATTCACATTCGTAAAGTCGCTGACTGTTTCCATTAATTCAACTTCCGAAGAAGTTTAAAGACCAACGGATTCTAGCATCTGTTAGTTCGTTGTTAAACTGTTTCCATTAATTCAACTTCCGAAGAAGTTTAAAGCCATCACCTATTATCAAGGGTTGATGGCAGCGCGTAACGTTTCCATTAATTCAACTTCCGAAGAAGTTTAAAGATTTCTAGAAGCAATGCTCGATCAGGGCAGCTTCTAACGTTTCCATTAATTCAACTTCCGAAGAAGTTTAAAGCAAGTTGGATTCTACGACTGCTAATGTAATCAAAGAAGCTTGTTTCCATTAATTCAACTTCCGAAGAAGTTTAAAGAAAAGTTCAAATTGATAGGGCAAGATTACTAATCAATTTGTTTCCATTAATTCAACTTCCGAAGAAGTTTAAAGCTGTTTCATAGATTTGCTACTGCAATTGACGATTTGGTTTCCATTAATTCAACTTCCGAAGAAGTTTAAAGCTTAAGGCTGTTTGCTGGATAGCAAAAAAAGATTTTTTGTTTCCATTAATTCAACTTCCGAAGAAGTTTAAAGATCTACTCCCCCGCCCTGGATTCATACAGGGTCATGTTTCCATTAATTCAACTTCCGAAGAAGTTTAAAGGAGGCTGGGACTGATCAAGGACAGGATCGTATGCGTGTTTCCATTAATTCAACTTCCGAAGAAGTTTAAAGCATCAATAAGTTTGGTGGTATTAGTGAAGGCACTCGTGGCTGTTTCCATTAATTCAACTTCCGAAGAAGTTTAAAGCATTTTCCACAACACTGCCAGAATACAGTGCTTATGTTTCCATTAATTCAACTTCCGAAGAAGTTTAAAGAATAGAGTGTGTCGTGGTTTCGGTCAATGACCAAGAGTTTCCATTAATTCAACTTCCGAAGAAGTTTAAAGGCTTGGCTTCTGAAAACCTTACCCTGACTTAATTATATACAGCCAAATTTGCGGGGGGTCAAGACCACCTGTCAATAAGCCTAGTTTATTGAGAACAATACCCTAGAGGACAGCACTCAAACCCTTACCCAGAAAGCGATTTGCGGGGGGTAACGATAGAATCAGTATTTCAGCCATTGCCTACCCCCCGCAAATTTACATTTCGTTACATTTTCCAAATCATCGGTCGATACACCTTCACCTCACCCATCAAGCAAGCAATATACTCTCGTACTTGCAACTCAATACAGCGACGATAAGCCAATTTTTGCCCTGTATGAGTGTGTGTGATCTCCGATTGTAACTTTTCCTCCCAATGCTTGAGAAACTTTTTGAGTGCATGAGGCTGAAAATATACTCCTCCTCGTTCATCTGGATAAGTAAAATCATCAATTGTAAAAATTTCCGAATTTACCAGATAAGCAACCAGAGAATCAACTAACTGCGCTCTCCATTCCTCAACCAAATCACTAACCAAAGCCGGATGATTATCTCTCGGAACGTGCAAATTACCAAAATGAGTATGTAAGCCTACAGTTTGAATAAAGGAATGCACATTTTGACTCAACAGCGTATAACCCAAACTCATCATACTATTAATTGGGTCTTTTGGTGGACGCTTAGTCCGTTTTTCAAATTGAAATTTCCCAACAAATAAAGTTCCTAATGCTTGAAAATATGTAGTTGCTGCTTGTCCTTCATATCCCCGTAACGCATCCATAGTTTCTGCAAAAAACAATTTGTCCATCAAAACATCCAAATGTTTAATGGCTGCTAACACAGGAGTATCATCTATTTCTTGAGAATTGCGGCGACGGTTTAATCGCATCAACAAATTTCGAGAGTTATGTAACTTCGCCCAAACTATAGCCTCAGCTTGCTTTCTAGTAAACTCAGGATTTTGGGAACATTCAACTTGACGCGCCAAATATTCCACCTTCGCCATCCCTTCCGCCTGTAACCTCCCAAAATATCGTCCCTTCTGCGACAAATACATAATCGGAATCCGTCGCTGTAATGCTACACTCACAGCACCATGAGAAACATTACAACAACCAAACAAGACAATATTCGTCACGCGCATGACAGGAATTTTCATCCGCAATTCCCGTTGATAAAAAACCTGAAACTGCTGATTTTTGGCACTCAAATAAGCACCTTGATCCGTTATATATAGTGTAGTCATAGAATCCTGCCAAAGATGAGAAATAGGTGCGCGAGGAAGATTCGCCGGCTTGCTGATATCACAAGCTTTCGGTGGACGAGAAACAAATTTAAAAAGTCTTTCCTTGGGACGAAAGTAAGGCGTACCGGAAGCATTCACCAACCATTCCCCATTCAATTTAGGTTCTGGTGGTGGCGGTGCATAAACATGACCATTTGCAAAGCGATAGCCTAAAAACTTAAACTCCTCATGGGGTGCAAAAATCTGAGTTTTTTCTGGTTGCAAAGTCAGGTAAAGATTGCCCAACCAAGCTATGATTAAATCCAGAGCGCGGTTAGCCTCCGACCAACTACTACAAGCCACCGCAAAATCATCTCCATACCTAACTAAACTAATTCCATTCCCAAGACATCTTTTGTCAAAAGCCGTCAAATACAAATTAGCTAACGCACCAGAAAGTATTCCACCTTGCAATACACCTTTACCAAAATTAATGTACTTCCCAGCAATAATTAAACCAGCTTTGATTTGCTGTTCTAATAACTGCAAAATGGTACTGTCTAACTGCAAAGCTTCCAACTGAGTTAACAACAAAGCCCAAGATAAATTATCAAAAAACTGAGCAACATCAGCTTTAATAATCCAAGTAGAACGATATTGATAATAAGAGAATAATTGCTGTACGGCTTGTTGGATATTCCGCCCTGGACGATAAGCGTAACTACAATCAAGAAAAGTTTCTTCCAGAGGAAAATACAACTCCTCTAACAACAGACGTTGCACAATTCTATCTCGCACAGTGGGAATACCAACTAACCGCTTACCTCCACTTTTTTTAGTTAAATAAAATCCTTTAGCGGGACTAGGACAATAAGATTCCTGTTGTAACTGGCGTAGTAGAATTGGTAACTGCTCATCAACCGAAGCTGCAAACAAATCAACACTAATTCCATCCACACCAGCACTACGACTTCCCGCACGGACTTGACTCCAAGCGAAATACAGTTGTTCGATAGTGAACATGATTTAAGTTAAAAGTTAAAAGGCAAAAGTAATAGGTTCGTAGTAAGGACTTTAGTCCTTCAACTTTCTAAGGACTAAAGTCCTTACTACAAACCTTGATACCTTTAACTTGATTGTCGCTAACAGCTATATAAGTACCTGTATAAGTTTTGCCCAGAGGATATAACTTTGTATATAATTTACAAAATACGCCCAACCTCTTTTAAATGTTAACTTTTAACTTTCCTGACTATGCCAAAAAGGACATTAACAGCATCACCACAAGGTATTGAAAAAGCCAAGTATGCCTTATTACGTAAAAACTGGACTCAACAAACATTAGCTGATGATGTTCATGTAGCTTCTTGGGCAACTATTAGTAAATTTTTTAACGGTATACCAATTAGTTATAATCTTTTCACAGAAATCTGCACAATACTGGAATTAGACTGGCAAGATATCGCCATACCATCTAATTTAGATATCACAACAGAAAACCCAGAACAACCACTCACACCACTTGCAGAAATTTGGCAGCAACTGCAATCATTAGGTCATCCTAGTGAAAAAATGGGTTTAGTGTTAGTTAAAGAAGAAACACTGGGTTGGAGTTGGCAAAATAAAACTATTTATGAAAAGTCTGTATCAATAGGTAGTAAGATTCGCTTTGAAATTAATCTGGAACATCCAGGACATTTATTACTTATACAAAAAGATACATCAGGAAGTATTTGGTGTTTCTGTCCTTCGTGTTTTGCACCCCAGACATATTTAAATCAAGGTAAAACACTTTTACCACAAGAGGATTCACCAATGAAATCTTTTCAAATTGAAGGAACACCAGGTAAAGAAACAATTTTCGCAATCATCACAGAATCAACACCCATTTTAAATTGGCTACCGAATGAAAATGATGAACCATTAGAATTAACAGAAACTCATTTGAGTGAATTATGCGACTTTATTAGTCGCAATTCAACCTGTAAAATTATGTATACAGAATATGAAATCAAATGAAAATTGTAGATTGAGTTAAGCAAGTTGGTAGTAAGGACTTTAGTCCTTGAAAAATCAGGACTAAAGTCCTTACTACGAACCTTCAAAATTAGTTTTACAACTTATTACATCTTTTACACTTTTATTTTTCACTTGAATTATGGAAGAAATTATTAACCAATTAATTCAACTCAACTTAGAAGTAGTCAGACTAGCTGGAGAGGGTAATTTATCACAAGCGATGATTATTGCTCAACAAGCTGTAGATATGGGAATAAATCAGCGATGCACTGATAATTCTGCATATTGCGATAGCGTCAATAATCTAGCTGAATTATACCGGATTCAAGGACTTTATTCTCAAGCCAAGCCTTTGTATTTACAAGTTTTAGATATTAGAAAAAAACTCTTTGGTGTAGAGCATCCTGATGTGGCTCAATCTTTAAATAATCTAGCAGCATTATATTATGCCCAAGGTAACTATACAGTAGCAGAAGAATTATTTTTACAAGCTTTGGAGTTGTGGAAAATATGTTATGGACAAGAAGATTTTGAAATTGCTACAACTTTAAACAATTTAGCAGAAGTTTATCGAGAACAAGGACTATATTTCAAAGCTGAACAAGTACATTTAGAAACTTTATCAATGCGAAAAAGCTTGTTTGGTGATGAACATCCAGACATTGCTCAATCCTTAACTAATTTAGCAAATATTTATATATTAATAGGACGCTATGCTGATGCAGAAAAAATGCAATTAGAAACATTGGCTATGAAAAAACAATTGTTGGGAGATAAACATCCTGATATTGCTGCTAGTCTAAATAATTTGGGAAAACTATATGATGCTCAAGGACGTTATTTAGAAGCTGAAAGCAAATTTTGGGAAGCATTAGAAATTTCTCAAAACATATTTGGTGATGCACATCCTGATATTGCGAATATCTTAAGTAATATAGGTGGTGTTTATCAGGATAAGGGAAATTATATAGCAGCCGAGCAGAAATTTTTAGAAGTGTTGGCAATGAATCAATGCTTACTAGGAAATGAACATCCCGATGTAGCTCATAGCTTAGATAATTTAGCAGAACTCTATCTCATTCAAGGCAAATATTTAGCGGCTGAGAATAAGTATCTAGAAGCCTATGATCTAAGAAAGCGTTTGTTGAATGCTGAACACCCTGATATGGCTAAAAGTTTAAGTAATTTAGGATTGATTTACACATATCAAGGACGCTATATAGAAGCCGGAAAACAATATTTACAAGCCTTACCAATCTTAGAAAAGTTCCGGGGAAAAACACATCTGTCTATTGCCAATATTTTAACTAATATGGCTGGACTTTATGAGGAACAAGGCAATTATTCGGAAGCTGAACAAAAATATCTGCAAGCTTTAGAAATTCAAAAAACCAGTTTAGGTAATGAACATCCTGTGATTGCTGATACTCTACATCAAATAGCAGCACTTTACCGGGTACAAGGACGATATTTAGAATCAGAACAAGTGAGTATACAGTCTTTAGGAATGAGGAAACGTCTATTAGGAGAAAGACATCCATTAATTGCAGCTAGTTTGAATAACTTAGCAGTGTTATATGATGATTTAACTCAATATGAGCAATCAGAGTCATTACTATTAGCCGCTTTAGAGATTGTAAAAGATGTGTTTGGTAATGAACATCCACACGTAGCTAGTAGTATGAATAACTTAGCTGTAATTTATGATTTTCAAGGGCGTTATCAAGCAGCAGAGACATTACATTTAGAAACATTAAAGTTAAGAAAGTTATTATTAGGTGAAGAACATATTCAAATTGCTACTAGTCTGAATAATTTAGGAGAATTATACTTTTCTTTGGGACGTTACCCAGAAGCCGAACACAAATATTTAGAAACTTTAGCAATGCGAAAACGCTTACTGGGAGATGAACATCCTGATGTGGCCTTTAGCTTAAATAATTTGGCTACGCTCTTGACTGCTACTCATCGTCCAGAGTCAGCTTTAGCATATCGTGTGCAGGCAAGTAAAATTAATAACAAGATGATTCGCAATATATTTGCGTTTAGTTCGGAAAGTGATCGCCTGTCCTTTTTACAAAAAATCAGAAAAGATTTTGACTTATTCCTCTCCCTAGTATACAGCCACCTATATCACTCAGAGAATGCCAAACTGGCTGCATTTGACTTCATACTACAGCGTAAAGCCCTGA
Organism: Nostoc sp. UHCC 0870; assembly: GCF_022063185.1. NCBI lineage: Bacteria > Bacillati > Cyanobacteriota > Cyanophyceae > Nostocales > Nostocaceae > Nostoc > Nostoc sp. UHCC 0870. The sequence continues at coordinate 54,343 of NZ_CP091914.1, forward strand.
CTGCATCAGCTCTAGCGGCTCAAAACGCTGCACTTAATAGTAGACGCTATCCCCAACTACAAGCACAGCTACGCCAGTTGAGTAATTTAAACTCACAAATCATCCACTTGACTTTTTCTGAAGAGTTGACCAGTTACAGAGAAAATTTAGCACAATTACAAGCTCAATATAACTACTTACAAAAACAACTGGCTCTGCAAGTACCGGAAATTCAGTTATCTGAGCTAAACTTTGACCGTCAGGTAATAGCCACAGCATTACCACCTGACTCAATTTTACTAGAATTCGTCCGCTTTGATGTATTTGATTTTCAAGCCATCCCAGCAAATGACGAAACACAATGGTATCCATCCCGATACTTGGTCTTTGTCTTCAAAGCTGGACAACCAGATACAGTAGAGATGGTAGACTTGGGAGCAGCCGCAACCATTGACCAACTGATTCAAGAATTCCACTTACAAGCATCCGACTATACCCAGGCGACATTAGGCTGGAGTAAAAATAGTCAAGCTCCTGCACTACAAATTAAAACTTATCATCCCCAAGCAGCGATTCAACTTAGTCAAGCATTGTTTGCACCCATTCGGGATTTAGTCAAAGATTGCAGACATTTAATTATTGCACCGGACAGTAACTTAAACTTAGTACCATTTCAGATATTACCTGTTGATGCTACTGGTTCGCGTCTATTAATGGATGAGCATACTATCAGTTATCTTAGTGTGGGTAGAGAAATTCTGCGTCCTCAAATCCAGTCATCAAGAAACTCTATATCTGCACCACTAATTATTGCTGATCCTGATTTTGATTTAAAAGCAGATTCAGTCTCGCAAGAGGAACTGACTTTAACTGATGTACCTACACAGCAAATACCAGAATTACTTAGCACTCTCACAGGTAAAAAATTGCTTCGCGCTCCTGGTACGCGGTTGTTAGGTGAAAGGGTGGCGAAAAAACTCCCAGATGCACAATTATATATAGGTGCAGACGCGCTAGAAATACGCCTGACAAAAAGCCTGTGTCCTAGTATCATGCTGATTGCTACCCACGGTTTATTTTTACCTAATTCTGAGTCCAAACCAGTCGCTAATAAACCTAACCTATTGAGTATGGAACGTCTGCGAACAACTAAGGTAAACAATCCCATGATGCGTTCTGGATTAGCTCTAGCAGGTGCTAATACTTGGCTATCTGGCGGAAATATCCCCAAAGATGCAGGTAAAGGTTTTGTGTTTGCTCAAGATATCGCCAGTTTGGATTTATGGGGTAATGAACTGACAGTTCTTTGTGCTTGTGATACTGCTAGAGGCGACATTCAAATTGGTGAAGGTGTGTTTGGATTACGTCGCGCTTTTGCAGTAGCGGGGACAAAAACTTTGGTGATGAGTTTATGGCCTGTTCCTGACAAAGTGACTGCTTTACTTATGGAGCGTTTCTTTGATAATTTGCAGTCTAGTATGGGTTGTATGGAAGCTTTACAAGAGGCGCAAAATTATATACGTAACATGACAGTTCGAGAATTACGACAGTCTGCTTTAGGTTTAGAAGTATTAAAAACATTGTTAGATGTAGAAGAATTACTTGCAGATAGTAAAATTAACTGCCAAGAAAATGATACACCTCTAAAGCATCCTTTTTACTGGGGAGCATGGATTTGTCAAGGGGAAAACAATACTCTGGCGGGAAAAATTTAAAGTTAAAAGGGCAAAAAATGTAGGTTGGGAAGCCACCGCCTTGGACGGGTCTCCCGGCTTGGGGCGAGTGGCGTTTGACGTTAGAAAACCCAACATTGATCAAGGTGTTGGGTTACTCTACGAGAAGGCTTACGCCTACGCTTTCGCTTCAACCCAACCTACACCTAATCCATCATTTTAGTCGTGTCAGTCCACTACGTTTAATTTATGTTAATAATTATTTGAAAGTGCTGTTTACAGCAATGGGGATACTAAAGATTGTAGTTTATATGGGGTGTTCAGATTAGTCATTTCTGCGTCAATCCAAGGTTCACGCATTTCTTGATTAAAGATTAATTCGTGATTGATGCGTTGGAAAACAATAGTTTCATAATTGAAAAGCAGCACAGCATTTCCCTTGATTTGTGTGAGCAAATTCATACAGGCTCGAATCATTGTACGCATTCCTTCCTCAAAATCTTGATTGGGATTAACACGAAAACCAACGAATACAGATGGTTTATAACCAAGTTTTTCAGCAAAAAGTAGTTGATTGTCTTCATCCTCTATATGTGAATTTATCATCACCCCTGACCCATGTAAAGTTTCTTGTTGCCATTTTAAATCAAGCTTTTGAGATAGTATTTGTAATACTTGCTTTGGTGATAAATCAGTCTCCAGTTCTAATCCATAGCTTAAAGCCATGACTCACTCCTTGTTTGCTAAAGTTATTTATGGGAATAAAGGAATAACTTGACCATCTTTGATGACAATAATTTCCTTTAGTCCTTCGATTGGTTTTCTATTTAAAATACTTTCTAAGTCATTGATGTTGACATTACTATCTTCAAGATTGAGAACAATTCTTTCAGTTTGACCTTCCTTGATTTTTTGGCTAATATTTTTACGAATTGTATCAGTGTTAGAGCCAGAAGGAGAGTAAGCATCAAATGTTTCACCTTCTATCTTATAGTCAGGTTTTTTCCCATTAGGTAAAGGTGCTGGATTTTGTTGGACATCATAGCCTTTATCAGCGAGAATATCAGCTGATTCATTTTCTCGTCTGATACTTCTTTGAGTTTCTTTGTTAGATTGAGGATTAATTTCGCTCTTAGTACCACGAGGTTTACTTCCTGGTTGTTTAGAACCTGCTGTCCTGTTAGGTTTAGTAGTATCTTGAGGATTTCTGTCAGGACGTTGATTGTTGTTATTATTCCCGCCACTATCATTACCAGTGTTGTTTCTTCCACGAGCAATATCAGATTGATTGACACCTGGTTTTTTAACTCTTGGTTTACCGTTAGCAATGCTACATAAAATATTGATTGCACCAGATACTCTACCACGGGGTATTCTTCTGCGATCGCACAATTGTAACCCTACATCTACAGTATCTCTCCAATCGGGTGTAATTGCGGCTAATTCCGGTGACATAGCTAAAGGTTGTATATTTCTATTACCTTCTGGAACTGCTACTAGAGTCGTCACTAAATCGTACAAATCATAAACTGTTAAAGCTGCACCAATAAGAGTCAGTAATGGTAAAGCCTTGTTTCTACCTGTACCTAATTCTTTACTGCTTTGCTTATCGGTAATCCGCAATAGCAACAAACCAGTATCTTGAGCATTTCCTTCAGTTATAAAGCGTGCGTAAACACCGTTAGATAGTTGACTCCAAGGAGTTGCTAAAACATTTCCTGTTCCTTGAGTTCCATCATTAATAATGAAAATATCTGATAAATTGCGCCAATCACTACCACGAGAGACTAATCGTTGATGAACCTGTTTAGTTGCGAGTAAAGTCCGTCCTACATCTCCCAGATTTTGAGCAATAAATGTCTCAAAGGAGGGTAAATTTAAGAAGCGTGAACCTTCATTCCAAGTTTTTTCTACTTGTTCCCACCATCCTGAATTTAACTTAGCACGATGCTGAGGAATTAATTTATTTACTAATTCCTGCATTGGTTGGGGCATATTCTCATAGGATATACCTGATTGGATAGCCCAGGAAAGATTTTGTAAGTCTTGATGAGCAAGATCAGAATTAGCTGTTGCTAAATTTAATGCCGCTAATACCTCCTTACGCTTTCCTCCGTATTGTCCTAAAAGATAACGATGTCCATTGGGACTTGCTGCTACTTTTTGCAAACAGTAAACTTCCACAAAAATAGCATAATCCCCAGGAGGTATAGCATCTTGTGGATTAGCATTCTGTAAATCAAGCACTACAGGGTTAAATTCATTTCCTGGAAGAGAAGGAGTTCTCGGAAACAGTTTGTCACTGCTCACTGTGACTGGGGCATTTTTTTCTGATATTTCTCTGAGTTGTTTGGCTAATAGTGATTCTGTCAATTGTCCACTATCAATACAAAATCCAGCAACACAGATTTTTTTACCACCAATTACACGATTTATATCATCGAATAGACCCTTACGAAGTTCTGGTTGATGAGTAATAACCTCAGCAGCTATTGCCTGTTGTTGAATATTGACTACATTATTGGTTAAAATTAGGCTCAGTAGTAAATTGGTAATTATTTTATTATTAGAATTCATGGTAAACCCCATTGATTAATATCAAATTGCTCTCAATTGAAGCTTTAATGATATTTATAGATTACAAATGATCAAAAATTAGTGGGGCTATTTAATGCGAATGACAAAAATGGAATCATTGACACTAAAATTATTGACTTAGAAGTTTAGTAGGGTGCGTCAGTGTCAAAAAACCTAACTAAAACAACATGGGTTCGACGAATTTAAAAGACCCCTCTCCAAACCTCTCCCCTGCAAGGAGAGAGGCTTCAAAACCTTCATTTTTCCTTGAGCTTTCAAGATATTTAAGCCCCTCTCCGCGTCGGAGAGGGGTTTGGGGAGAGGTCATTGAACTCACGTTAAACCAAGAAATTATTTATACTGACGCACCCTACATTCTAAATTGATTGTGAATTGACTCGTCTTCTTGATCTGTAATTTCCTCCATATCCATAAAAGCGTACTACGTAAGTTGTACAGAGATTATATCGACCCCTATCGTAAGTCCCATTGCTGTAGACAGCTTTAATATCATAAACACATTGGTAGTTATCATCATGAAATGTGACCTTTGTTGTTTCACCACTCGATACGATAGAGTTGAGAATATTTGACCCCCAAGAGTCAGAATATTGCGAAGAAACATAAAAACCAACAATTGCTAGTCTATTTCTGTTATAAACAGAGAAATCACGAATGTCGTTTGCTAAAGATTGTTGGCTAGCGACTGATAGGGTTGAAAATGCTAAGGTAGCACCTATTAAAGTGTTGCGAAGTTGGGTCAACATTGTACAAATCTCCTAAAGTTAAATAAACTTTGCTGAAAATATGCTTGATAATTTCTATGCTGAGAATGAGTCATTGCACATTCATGTGTTGATTTCCTCATTCACAGTTGATTAGTGGCGATATATATAGATTACAGGTGACAAAAATAAAGATATCTTTCTTGATGCGAATGAGGAAGCCAGTCAATGAATATATTAAAAACCCCTATTCATTCCAAATAGGGGTTTAACTTTTATTAGTCAAATTTATGTTTTCTTTCTGAAATTCAACTTCTAAAGAAGTTTAAAGTTTCTTTCTTATTTTTCTGCGTTGAAAAGGCATTTGGTTTCCATTAATTCAACTTCCGAAGAAGTTTAAAGTCTGAAAGAACTTTTTATTTCCTATGGTAAGCCTGGTTTCCATTAATTCAACTTCCGAAGAAGTTTAAAGTGTGAATGGAAACGGCAAACTTCCGCTCTCGCCCAAATCGTTTCCATTAATTCAACTTCCGAAGAAGTTTAAAGAATACGCATCCCGCTGGCAATTCTCTCCTGCATGAGCCTTGGTTTCCATTAATTCAACTTCCGAAGAAGTTTAAAGGCGGACTCAGTGTTTTTTGGTCGATTAAGGCTATAGTTTCCATTAATTCAACTTCCGAAGAAGTTTAAAGGTGTTCGCCAAAACCCAAGTGTATTACTATCAAAGTTTCCATTAATTCAACTTCCGAAGAAGTTTAAAGAATACGATTGGCTTACATTCATTCTTATCTTGAGACAAGTTTCCATTAATTCAACTTCCGAAGAAGTTTAAAGAATTGCACACTCTACCATGTTTGGATTGATACTTTCAAGTTTCCATTAATTCAACTTCCGAAGAAGTTTAAAGTGAAGTTGATGTGAACTCTGCCCAGTTCCAACAGGGTTTCCATTAATTCAACTTCCGAAGAAGTTTAAAGATTATATATGCAGTCGTCTGCATAATATATGCAACGTTTCCATTAATTCAACTTCCGAAGAAGTTTAAAGAATAGTTACTGACTCTAAATATGCAATTAGCCATTTTTTGTTTCCATTAATTCAACTTCCGAAGAAGTTTAAAGATGAAGTTAGTCAGCTAAAGATAAAACTCCAACGTGTTTCCATTAATTCAACTTCCGAAGAAGTTTAAAGAGCAGAATATAGCCGACTTTCCAAAGCAAGTTTTTTAGGTTTCCATTAATTCAACTTCCGAAGAAGTTTAAAGTTCTAGACTCTCTTCTGGGAAACAATGAAGGTTTCCATTAATTCAACTTCCGAAGAAGTTTAAAGTCTGCATCTGTAGGAGTATCAACGGTTGTTATTCTTGAAAGTTTCCATTAATTCAACTTCCGAAGAAGTTTAAAGAACTATGATTTGAGTTTTTTACTTGAGAGAGCAAAAAAGTTTCCATTAATTCAACTTCCGAAGAAGTTTAAAGATGTTTCTGAAACCAGCGACTCCTTCTCAAAGTTGTTTCCATTAATTCAACTTCCGAAGAAGTTTAAAGGCTTGGCTTCTGAAAACCTTACCCTGACTTAATTATATACAGCCAAATTTGCGGGGGGTCAAGACTACCTGTCAATAAGCCTAGTTTATTGAGAATAATACCCTAGAGGACAGCACCCAAACCCTTACCCAGAAAGCGATTTGCGGGGGGTAACGATAGAATCAGTATTTCAGCCATTGCCTACCCCCCGCAAATTTACATTTCGTTACATTTCTCAAATTATCGGTCAATACACTTTCACTTCACCCATCAAGCAAGCAATATACTCCCATTACGATAATATTATTGCTCAACTGTCGTAATTACCTAAAATTCCTTCTCCTATTGTCTTCACCCTCTGCACCAAATCTTCTGGAGTTACCACCTTCACCCCTGCGCCAAAACCAACAATCCATCGCCACAAGTCAAAATCGTCTAAAGTCCACTTGGGAAATGTGGCTTGAAAACGATGGGGGAAATTGCGATCGCCGGTTTTCTGCAAACAAAACAATGACTCTGGTAAATTAGTTGTAATCTTGTGAATTGGTGGCGACATTTTCATCTGTGCAAACCGTTTTGTCCCCTCGGTAATAAAAGGATAAATGCGATCGCTAAACCAGAGTTCCACAGTCACGCAGACTTGCATTCGCTTATTCAAATCAGCACTGAGAAACAGTTTTTGGTCAGTGGTGCTGTTTCCCAAGTGCATACCTGCACCAGCTTTAAATAATTTTTGTAACTTTTGTAACGTCTTTTCTTGTTCTTCCTGACTACGTTGCTTCGTTTGTTGTCTACCTAAAAATAGTCTATCCAGACGTTCAAACCGCAATAAACCAGAAGTTTCACCACTGACGCACTCATAACCCAAGTACCAAGCCAAATTCGAGAAAACTATTTGCAATGGATACGCTAAGAAAAAATCTTGTTCATCCCCTGGGTATCTACCCACACCCACCAACCGTTTTAGCTCCAAAATGCGTCCTTCTACAATCGCCGTCTCTAATTGGGCAAGATTATTACTTAACGCGCTACTATGGAGATGCTTGGGGTCTATGATGGAACTATTAGCGATCGCCCGTACTGGATAAACATTTTCAGTATTTTCAATAATATGTGTTTGTAACAAACGCTGCTTAAAGGTTTCGTAGATTGCTAAAGCCTGGGGGTCATTTAAACTATTGGCATGGGATTGGATAATATCAAATACCTTAATTAATTCTGGTTTAGAAAGGATACTTGTACCCGCAAAATAACCACTACGCATAGGAAATTCCGGTAAGATTTTATAAGGTTTTAAAACTTTTTCAATATCTTTACGAATTGTAGCTTTTTCGCTATTAGGGTTGTAAATTACCCCAGCTTGTGCAAGATATTTAGTCATAGTTTCCAAGCTACCACCACCCACGTTAGCTAAAAAAGGATAGTGGAGAATAAAGCGGATTGTACCGATTAAACGCTCAAAAACTTGTTTGTCTGAGTAAGAGTGTACTGCACTTAAAGATATCAATTCATCACTATCAAATTCTTGAGCATTTTCATTGGTAATAGGGAAAGTCGCATTAATAATTCCTTGAGTTTCCAGCCATTTCAAATCCGCCGCTATAGCATCTTCCTTGGCGTAAACTGCACCCCGCAATTTAGTCATCATGCTAGTAATCTCTTCCAGGGAATTAGTAAAATTAGGAATATATCCGAGAATATTTTCTAATAATTCAGGTTTAGTTAGGTGGAATTCACCAATCCCAGGATAGTTAATGATTAAGAATATCAAATACATCAAACGCTCAAAATCTAACAGATGACCATAACGGTGGGGTGTGATATTTGCATGACGATTTTGGAAATTGACAATTTGACGGGGAACACCTGCAATTAGTTTAGCAATTTGGTGTAGCGAAAATTTGGGTGTAGTAACATCAATTTTATTGACTGCGGCGAATCCTTCTCCAGTAATGGGCGGAAAATCTTGCAGCAGCTTATACATACTCTCAATAATATTTGAGGGAACTTGGCGTTGGCGTTGTTGATTCCATTCAATGCAAGTTGAAAGGGGAGTTTGTAAGTACCAACCAATCCAGTTGGGTTGAGTTAATTCCCATTGAGCAACTTGGGCGTTGACTTTGAGTAAAAAGTCCATGCGAAAACAACGCTTAAAATTGGTAGCATCATAGACTACACTTTTACCTTCGCTCAATACAGTACAAATACGGTGAATGGCAATGTCTTCAATTTTATGCCATTCCCCTTGAATTGTCGCATCACCATATAACTCTTCGCGGATGTCGTCAGTCGAGATGATTTCACAATTTCCCAAGCTAGATATGAGTTTCGCGAAGGTAGATTTACCGCTTCCTGGTGTCCCAATGAGAAAATGAGCATAGACCGCCGTAGGTATCGCTTTTGAGTCGGTTTTAGTTGATACTTGATTCTTGATTATGGCAGTTGGCATATCAGGTAATATTTGTTTCGCTGGGCTTGTTATATCTGATATTAAACTGCGATCGTCTTTTCTAGTCCAGTGCTGGTGCGAATGACGATTTTTTATAGGGAAATTCTAGAATCTTCTGTCAAATTCCATAAAGCTATAACCATCTTCAATTATCTATAAAAAACAAAATACCCAATTTTTTAGATAAATCGGGTATCTCCCATACTGGGTCTTGTTTCCATTAAATCATCTGCTATATAAATCCTAGACAAGTCTAGACATTTATTTCTTACTTCACTGGGAGCATGGGAGCGGTTATCCCTCAGTAAGCTTTCAAGGTTTAGCCAACCTCGATAAATTAATTGCGGCGTTTAAATCTCTATCCATTGAATGACCACAACTACCACAGTTATAGGTTCTTTCTTTGAGTGGCATATCTTGAATATGACCACAATTTGAACAGGTTTTACTGGATGGATACCAACGATCTGCAATAATTATTTCACAACCAAACTTTTTAGCTTTATATTCCAACTGCCTTTTGAACTCATAGAAACCGCAATCAGCAATGACTTGGGACAATTTATGGTTAGATAACATCCCAGAAACATTTAAATCTTCTACTACTATTTTTGCGTGGTTTTTACATAAGAAAGTAGTAATTTGATGAAGAGTATTATTTCTGAGATTTGCGACCCTAGCATGATGTCTGGCTAGTTTAAGTTTGGTTTTATGTCTATTGTTAGAGCCTTTAACTTTTTGAGAAAGTTTTCTAGAAAGTCTTTTGAGCTTTCTTAAATTAGCTTGATAGTATTTTGGGTTAGGAAATACTACCCCAGTTGATAATGTAGCTAATTCTTTCACCCCTAAATCAACACCTACAACTTGGTGCTGCTTTTGAGTTATTTCATTTTCCTGCTCGTAAGCAAAAGAAATATACCAACTATCAGCAATTCGAGATATAGTGATTGATTTACAAGTTGTATGTGGTAAACTTTCATGAGTTTTTACCCATCCAATTGTAGGTAACTTAATGGATGTCCCGCCTACAGGAATAGTTTGACCGCTAGCATCTATAGTAAAAGAATCATGTTTACCTTTCTTTTTGAAATTAGGATAACCACTCTTGCCAGAAAAGAACCTGCCAAATGCTGAACCTAAATTATCAAAAGAGTATTGAGTTATTTTCTGACAAATTCCCTTTTCTTTAATCCATGTAAATTCAGGTTTTACGTGATTGTTAAAGAATTTTTTGAGCAGGTATTTGTTAGGCTTTAATCCATCTTTAACAAAGCTATTCCAAGTAGCAAGACCCCAATTATAAGTAAATCTCGCAATTCCCGCGTGCTTACTCATGATTATTTTTTGCTCTTGACTTAGTTTGAGCTTTGTTTTGATAGATAAAAGCATTTGACACGACCTTTTCAAATGTGGGAGCATGGCATAATACACGTATTATATAAGCAAGTCAACCTATTTTAGATTTTGGATTTGAGGTTTTAGTAGGGGTGGGTTCACTGATATCCTCAATTATTCACGATGATTCGGGTAAACCTGCCCCTACTGCACCCATACAGGTATGCTCCCTGGAATTAAACGCTAATAGCTTAAGTGATGCTATCGAGAAAATATCTAGAAAGCAATAAACAGTTGACTAGGATTGTCTATTTATGTCTAGCAAATTGGTTACTAGTAATCATCTCCACATTGTTAGTAGAGACTAGTACAATTTCAGCGATCGCCTGTCAATATCTCCTTTTTGAAAAAAACCTCAAATCTAGTCACAGGAAGCATTTGAGAGTTTGCGCGAACCCCGATTTCCCTGGAAATTGCTCAAAAGCAGAATAGACAAGGGTTTGAGGGTTATATAACAACTGTTAGATCAAAACAGCTATAGGTTCGCGCGATTATCCTCTCCTCAAACTCATCAATGCAATCCATCTTGAGTTAACTGAGTTAGAACCCAGTCACGAACATCAGAGTAGATATAGTAAGGACTATTCAAGCCTACATAGTGACTTACAGGGTTATTAAAAATTCGTGCTGTTTGCTGACTGATAGTCGTGATTTCTGTCAAAATTTCTGTCGGGGAACAAGCTTGATTAGCATATTTAATCTTGTACTTTCTATCTTTTTCTAGGATTTTTACCATACTTTCTAAAGAAACACCCTGAGAACTATGAATGATTTGGTTTCTTTTATCAATCCAATAATCCAGCCTATCTAAAGATTCAGTAATTTTTTGCCAAGCAGTTTTTTCTACTATATCATTTCTATAGTTAATAAGAGCATCCACAAAATTCCATTTACTAAACCTGCCTGGTAACCGATACAAAGATTTTTCATTACTTTTTTTACCTTCTTTTTTCTCAAAAATTTGCCATAATTGAGATTCTACTTGCTTTTTATTGACATACCAATCATCAGGATAGTTAATTTTATCAAAATATTTCAACCCTCCTAATTCTTTGATAATATCATGTAAAACTTCTTCACCAAAAGAAGCTAACCTAGATAAGAAATGAGCAATTTGGTTCAATTGCCAAAAAATACGGCATTGAGTATAAATATTCAAAAGCCGATCATAATTATCATCGCAAATTAACTTATGTAAATTACTAGATTGACGCAAATATTTATTCTCAGCCTTTTTCAAGTCTTGACTGGCTTTAAAATTATCTAAATTAAAACAGTCTACCGCTACATTTAAGGCTATAATAACCTGTTCAATTAAATCATCATTAACTGTACTTACATCAATCACATTTTCTTGTATTAAGGATTGCAAATATTCCTGATAGCTCCTCATTAATTGAATAGAACCATCAAAATCCCAGCGTTGTAAAATTTGATTAATTGCCTGATATTTTTGTCCTCGAATGTATAGCCAATAAGCATTTAACTTGCATGGGGAAGCTTTCCCTGCTAAAACTTTAACAATATCTAATTCTGGCTCTAGATAAGCTTGGAAATCTACACTCAAAGCCATAACTTGGATTCGCAAAGCGATTTGCATTTGCGGTGTACCACCCTTGAGACTAATTAGAATCTTATCCTGTCCCTGACTTATTTTCTGCAACTGTTCATAATAGTAATTAAACAGAGCATCTTGCTCAACAGGTTTAATGTTTTGGGGAATTATAATTGGTGTGATTTGCAAATCCAAAATTTCTCGTTTCAACCAAATATTGAGAATTTTAGCAAGATTAATAGTATCTGTAGGATAGCCGGAAACTTCAGTCGGTGGTTGATCAGTAACAAAATAGTAAACGTGTTTGACATGAAACTTTTCCTGTGCAGTTTTAATAATTCCCCATATTCTGCCAGGACGCAATCTAGAATGCCATTGTTCAGGATTTTGTTGATAATTTTCTAATATTTGGTGAGTTAAATCTCGAAAGGAAGCATTATTATTCAGCTTTAGTTCATCACATAAAAATTCTTGGATGAATGATTCACGCTGAGTCCAAAGTGCTGCTTCATTAGAATTTGCAGGTGGTAACTTAATATTTGGTTCATTCCGGTCAAATTTTATGGGAAAATAGTAATCTTCGATTTTAACTGCTAAGTCAGAAGTGCCGATATTAGCAATAAGGATAGACATATTTTGGTTCTCACTAAGCCTAATTTTTGCGGAATTGGATAAACTGAACAGCAAGATTTAACAAGGAACAGTGAACAGTTATCAGGCATATCAGCATAGACTTCAATCCAGAGATTTAACTGATAACTGATAATTGGTTTATCGTAAATTCAAGGGTTTAAGACCCCTACGTCTACACGTAGTATCAGTTGAGTTGGGGTTTAAATCCCCGACTCCAACTGTCTTTAATTTTGAATTTTGAATTTTGAATTTTGAATTGTTAAAATCTCCCCTGCCAAATTTCTTGATATTCCTTGATAGGATACTCTCGTTGCATTAACGAATCGAAATATGCTTTACGAATTGGGTTATCAACCCCGAAAATAGTTATGACATCAAAGCGATCGCCAATACGCGCAATCCAAATCGGCGATCGCATCCGTATCGAACCACACAATTCGGAGTCATAACCATTACCTATCCTGGCTTTTTGATGCAGCAAGGCTAAAGCTGGAGGTTTATCATGACTAAAGTCACCCTGAACGCAGATAATCCGACAGTTGCTATCAACCGCCTCTGCCCAATCACCAGTTCTGGTTGCGGTTCTTGGCTGTGTATAATCGAAAGATAACTGAGTCAGTCTTGATAGATTCGTATAAAAAGAATTTAACCGACTACGAAAAAGACTTTGAAACTGATCTAACTGTCTAGGGCAATTCCAATATTTATTTTCTGGACTTTCGCTCATGAGTTTGACAGTTGAACCACGCCAAAAAGGGGGTCTAGAATTGCGCCTTTCTTGGCGAGAATAACATGGTCTTCTTGCTCCTTGACCAACACCACCAAGATGAAAAGTTAGCCATGTTAAACTTGCTAACAAGTTTGTCAAAGCTGTTTGCTCTTCAGGCTGCATCTCTCGAACAACTTGTGACTGATATAAAATTAAACTTCCTGTAGCTAATCCAAATTCTTCTTCATCATCTTGAGCATTATTGCGGATGATTTTACCATCAGGAAGTTCTAATTGAAACATTCCCAGTGTAGCTGTAGGGTCAATACCTCCAAAAATCTTTAATTCCCATTCTTTAACTATATCTGCCTCCAAGACTCCCAAAGCTAATGTCCGAAACCAATAACGCAACATAGAACGAAAAGCTGGAGGACGGATTTCAGATTTTGCCTCTCCTGGTGGTTTCCATCCTGTCCCTTCACTATTTTTTGCCCAATTTTTAAATCCCTGTCTTCCGTGGACTAATTGTCCCTGCAATTTAAATTTAACACTCAGAATTGATTTCCGTTTTTTCGGTTTTTCTTGTTCTGCTTGAGTTTTAACATCTAACACTCCATAACCACTATTGACCCTTGAACCAACACCTTGATTCAGACCTTTAATTAACCATTGTTGAACACGGTTAAGTATTTCTAGATTCTGGCTATTATGTACACGTAAACCAACTACAAAAGTCACTTTTCGCAATGATAAAAATACATTAGGATTAGTTTTATATTGAGGATTATCACCATCCCATGTCCAGATAGAATTTGCCATATCCGGTACTAATCCAGATACTTCATCTGGGGAATCTTCATCTATTTCTGGGAATGGTAAGGGGTAAGCATCAAGAAAAATCACTTTCCCCATACAAGCAGTTGGTTCAATATCGCCAAATATTTCTCGAATCTCATCGTCAGTGACATTGCGATCGCGTCTTGCCATTTCTCGCGCCACACCCTTTAATGTAGAGCTAGGGATAGAAGGCATACCCAAAGCATCAAACGCAGGTAATAACATCGATGCTGGCCCTCGCATCCCTCCCACACGCACCCGCCAAGATGCAGTAGCCTCAAATGATACTGTAGCTAACCTCCGAGTACGGTCTGTTAATGTTTTCAGTCGAGAATCATAGTTACTTATTTCTTGTAATTTATCCAGCAGTTGTATAACTTCACCGTTGTTGACTAAATCAATTTGTGTGGCTAATTTTTTCCCCCGTTCAGAAGTGTCATTTGGTTTTTCTCGTAAAATCCGCATCCATCGCAGATATTCGACAAAACTAGCTTCTTCTACAGGATTTGGATTGCGATTTAAAGGGTGATTTAGCCAAGGATTAGTGGGAATAGGTTGTTGTCGTTCTCCAGCATTGGTCATATTAACAGTTCCTAGCTTTTTAATGTTGCTGTACTTGTTTAATTAGAGATTATCTATAAAGTAAAAAGAAAATTACTGTAGGGTGTGTTAGGCGCATATTTTCGAGATAATTTGTCACAAAAAACTATCTGAGTGCCTAACGCACCGCCATGTAATATGGTGCGTTACGGCTAATTATAATTGTCTGCTTGTCTCAAATCCTTTCATAGCCGTAACACACCCTACTTAATATTTACTTTATAACTAACTACTAAAAATATTTGATATGTAGAGTGCGTCAGCCGAAAAAATATTGAACATACCGATAAATGATTCGTACTGACGCACCATACTAACTACCAACTGTAGTTGCTTGATTAGTAGTTTGATTTACACCATTATTAGACTTTGGTTTAGCGTATAATGCTTCAGCCCAAAACGAAAATTCCCGTGCTACTTGCAGTGCAACTCCTGTTAATCCCAAATATTCTGACGCAGACAAACCAATAATTTTTCTCATTCCTTCCATACCTATAAGTGGGTTAGGTTGCGTATTTGGGTAAACTAATTCTCCTAATGTTTGAAAAAAGCATCTCACAATCTTCTGTTTTTGGATCTGATTAACTAAAGCAGGGTCTTCCCCTTTTAATCGCATTAATCCCCAGGTAGCAATATAAGTATAAAGTTCAACCGCTTGACTTTTTTGTTCATCATGATGTTTGGCATCTTGCGTACTGTCCTTAACTGTTTTGAGATTTTGATAAACCTTAATGGAATTTTTGCGAGGATCGTAATTAGCCATTTATTTTCTTCCTATGTACATAATGATGGAATTAATTCTCAGTTTAGAGACTTCCAGGTAAAAAAATATGGCACATTGTAGGGTGCGTCAGTGCGTGAAAACCTAGCTACACCAAGAATTTATTTATACTGACGCACCCTACCAAAGCATGAATCTAGGATAATTTAATATCTGGAAATCCCTGAAGCAATGAAACATCCCGCACAATTTTTTAACCAACTTTGGGGGGTTAAATCACCGGACGCTCACGGACTCGCTACCGCTACGCAAAACGTAATTGCGTTGGCGTTAGCCTTGCCGCAGGCTATTGCGAATTGCGTTAGCGTAGCGTCTCGTAGAGAAGCGGGACGTTAGTCCATTGCGAATTGCGAATTGCGAATTGACTTAACGATTCGGTCGTTGAGGTTTTTGTAATGGTGGAGTTGGAGATATTTCGACTTGAGTATTTTCAATTTTGGGAGTTTCTATTGAAGAAGTTAATTCAGGTGTCCAGAGTTCCACTAAACCCCTTCCTAAACTTTCTTGTCCACCAAACTGCCAAATATTTTGCTGACTAAATATTTGTCTTAACTGATTACCAGCAGTATCACCATTACCATTCGCAGTTGTGGTAGTTCCCCAAGGAAAATACATCAAAGTCTCAGGAGGAATTGCTTCTTCATAACGAAAACCTGCATTGTCAGCCAGGGTTTTACCTTCACTTAAATTCACCCTAACTTGTTGCCACAGACTGGTTTGAATCAAAACCTTACAATCTTGATCAGAAAGGACTAAGGCTTTATTAATAGTTTTCGTAATTTCATTATCTTGAGGAATATATTGCTGCCAATCTGACCATGAATTAAGTTCTCTTGCTTCAAATATGGCATCTTTTAAATAAAGCTGCTCTCTATTACCACCACTAAAACTATTTGGAGATGGTAGACTCAGAGATTGATTATGTAATCGCAACCACCGACGCAGTAAAAATTGCGATGTAATCCAAACAATGCCATGACTTAAAGAAGGAATTGGAAACCAAAGAATTGCCGCATCACCAATCCAAATAGTACCTTGAGTTAGATTATCATCTCCATTTTGTTGCACATCTTCCAGCGTATTCCCCCATAAGAATTTCTGCTGTTCTTTTGGGGTACTAGCCCTAACTCTACCACGCAGACCTGCGCCTGGCATATAAGGTAAATCTGTATGAACTTCACGGGCAATTCCCACAATATTTCCCTCTTGCGTTGCACCTCCTGTATGTAGAGGTGACAGTAAATAAAGATACGATAAATTGGTTTTCATAACTACTTACTCCAAAGTAAAACACCATAATTGAGACTAATCAAAGTTTCCAACCATTTATGGTCAAACTCACGTTCTGTAGATTGTTTGGACTCAGGGACAAGAGATTTTTCCGGTAAAAGTCTGCTAACCTCATTCATCCCTTGCTTGAATAAGTACACTGTCCCTGGAGGCACGAATGCACGTTGTGGTAGCATGGGAGTTGCAGTATGCCTAGATTTACCACCCCATAAAATCGGGCGATCGCTGGCACAACTGAGTAGACTTTCTCGCCACACCCCAGGACAAATCCCATAAACGAACTTTTCAGGATCACTTGCTGCTAGTCCAGGAGTTAACAAATAAGCTTTATTGCGGTCTGAGGATGGCTGCATAAACTCCTCAATAGCATCCCAATCAGGTAAACTATCCAGGGGAGAAACCAAAGCCCGATGTCCCTCACCTCCCAAACGCACGACAAATGATTCCAAAGTTGCGTTAATAGCTGCAACTAACTTCCAGCCAGTGTGTAGCCGCACTGCAACTTCCGTAAAATAACCATCTTCATCTCGGACTTGACGCTGGTCTGTTTGCATTTGAATATGAGGTAAAACCTGCACACTCCAAGGATCGTCATGAAAATCTTGCGGATTATGTAGACTTTCTCCCTTCAGGTATCGAATCAATGCACCTGCTTTCATCCAAGGTTTTGGACGACCACAAATCCATTCATTCTTACCTCTCACCGATGGACTATCACAGATATCTGCATTGTCAGAAATTGGTGGCGGAATCATGGGGAGAAGATGATTTTCCTCCAGGGAAGCCGAACCACAACAGACATCTTTCCATACTGGACTCTCAAAGTTTAACGGTTGTAAACAAACTAGACGCGACCATTCATCTAATTTCTCTATTTTTTCGTATTCTGGATTTTCATCTGGGTTATTACTGCGTTCCCTCACACAAAGTAAATCCTTTGGTGTAGGTAGCCACAGTTCTTGAGATGTAGATGTCTCCCGCAGCAAAAACGGCCCCATAAATTCTAACTTTTCTGTAGTCTTATCTGTTTTGGTGACAGAACGTAAGGCTTGAAAAACAGCCGTTGGTATTGGTGGAAACATTCCCTTAGCCCATGCACCTTCTCCCGGCGAAAATGGTTTCGCCTCTCGGAATAATAAGACATCTAACGCTTCAATTGCATACCATTTCTTCATTTTCAGTTTCTTAAATCCAGTTACTTTCTACTTGCCGACGCGACATCAAAAATGCCGTAAATTTTAACAGCATAGACATATCTTCTGGAGTATTACCTAAAGCCTTATCTTGATTTTCTGTGCTTCTCCCTATACAAAAAGCCCACTCTTCCCATTCATCTAACCAAGTTAATAAAGCATTTTTCACATCTTCAGGAACTTCTTGATTACGACTTTGAAAAACCACCTCAGCAACTTGCCGGAATAATTTATCATTCTCTGTAACATCAGCATGACGCGGTAATTCCTCTGCTAACCGATACAAAATTGGACTAAAATCTACTTGTTCATAATTTTGACTAACTTGGATAAATTGCCACCAACTTTCAAGTAAATGACCTTTCATTAAGGCTTCTAAAGTATTACCAGAACCGTAAATTATTTGGAAGCACAGACCATCTTTATTAGGTATTATTTTATTCCCAATACCTCCACCCAATAGCTTTTTCGCCTTATCTTTTTCTGCTGACCATAACTGTTCTAAAACTGTTGGTAAAGGAACACTCTTGTGAGCAATGACTACTCCTAAACTCATCGTTGCTTCTTTACCCATAGTAAATAACGGACGAGATGGAATATCGGCTGGTTTTGGGCTTTCTTCATTCCATTGCCAATAACCACCCATACTCCTAAATTCATCTTCAGGGTCTTTACTACCGCACCAAGCAGCACGTAATGAACGCAAAAATTTAGGTAAATCAGCTAATGGTAATGCTACCATTACATCATCTCCACCACTATAAATTACCCGTCCACAACAACGCTGTTCAGCAATATAAGGAACTAAGCGGTTAGAAAAATCCAGCAATGCTCGGTTGAGTCCAACGTGAGTAGCAGGCCCCATTCTTTTGCGTGTATTTTTTAATAATTCCTCCCATCCCGGATTTCTGATATGATTTTCATCAACTAAGCTATCGATAATATAATCTTCGTATTTTTTGAGCTTACGTCCATTAACATAACCGCCCATCCCATCACCATCACCTAGTACCAACACCCACCAGTCAGCAGGGCTGCTATCACCAAAGTGTCTTTTTTGAACTGTATCAACAATGCTACGTAACGCAGATGTTCCTGAATTTTCTAATCCCATGTCATCTGCAAGCCATTTGCTAGAAAACATTACACCGTTGTAACCTTTTTGATAACTAGTATCTCTTCTCAAAGCCTCATCTGCACGTTTGACTTGAAAAGGACGACGGGTAAGTTTTCTAAATTCTCGGTACTTACTTTCTTGATTTTGGAATTGGGGATGTTGTTTAAATTCCTTTTCTAAATCTTGCCAATATCTTTCGACTTCTGTCGGATTGTGAGTGGTAAAATGTGCAGCAGCAATAGAACAAAGATTAGGAAAGCGAATTAATCCTTCATAGTCATCATCAGCATCACTCAAATTAATTCCTAAAGATTGTGCTACACCCCCATATTTCCAAGCCATACGCTTAGTTAATTCAATAGCGTTTAATTTTTCAGAACCATTGAATAAATTTAGATAAGCAAGTGCCATAACTCGCCAAAATAAGCGTAGTGATTCCGAAGGTACACCGAACCCATTTTGGAATTTTTGATAATTAAAGCGCGGATATAACGCACTATATTGACCAGAAAGTGTAGAACGTTCGCCAGGGGCAACGGGTATTTGCCAAGCACGGGTATTTTTAATTGCCTGAATCGCATTACCAAGACGTGCTTGTAGACTTCCCCACCACGAACCTACATTAAATTTTTCGTATGCAGGTTCTTCCGCAGGAGATGGTAAATCAATAATTGGTTGTGCTATCTGGTTTTGTGAATTTATCCATGCTTGTAATTGATCATTTCCTTGCTCAATTTCTAGGGGTTGTTCAGGAGAACCTAACGGAACTGCCACAAAATAAGTTTCCCATGTGTTATTAATCTGTACATCCCAAAGTTGATTCCACTCCCAATTACCTCCTTGATAAAAATCTTGGAGAGTTTTTTTAATCTCTAGACTTTTTTTCATCTTGGTAAGTTTATCTGGACTTATCTCCATTTCTAGCCAAGCTTGTTCTAATTCTGCTTCATTCTTACCTTGCACAAATTCGTCAGTAATTAAATTCCAAATTTTTGATAATTCTTGTTCATCGATAACTTGGATAAACTCTCTAGCAATTATTTTCCAAGTTTTTTGTAACTCTTGCTGATTTTTAACCAAATCTCTCACTCTTTCTTTGACAGAACTCCTGACATCACGACTCATGTTTAACCAAGTATCTTTTAGAATTTTTTCTAAATGTTTCCCCAAATCTACCGCTTTTTGTTGATTAGGCACGAGAATAGTAATTACATTGGGAAAACCTGCTGTACTTAAACTTTGAGATTGAGGAGTGTTAAAATTACTTGCTGGGTCAATTTGTATGTCTTTACAGGGATTTTTAAATATTTCTTGAATCTCTGGCAATTCACTAAAATTTTCAATTATCAAAGCATCAATAATTTCCTGACTCCACAATGAAGGAGTAATGACTGCATCTGGCCCGTATTTTTTGGCTGCTTCAAAGCAAAGTAATGCACTGAAGTAATGAAGTAAAAATGACCCCGCCCAAAAATCAAGAAATTTACGTGATGACTTAATAAATTCTTGGATAGGAGAAAAGGTAAATAAGAGTAAATAGGGAGATTTATTCTCGGAATTTGATTCCTTTTCATCAGAGAATATTGCTCCAGTTAACGCGGAGACTGTGCTTTGATAACCGTGCAATGGACAATCAGGTAAAATCCGGTGTGTGGGAATCAAAAGAGCATTTCTTGCATCTTGACGAGACAACAGTTCGGGGAAGTATCGCCAAAACCACCAGAATACTTTCTCTGCGTCTTCTTCTTGCGCAATTCTACTAATATCTAAGGGATTAGCAAAGGCTGAAACTGTAATTTCTTGTCGTTCTCCACTAATGGCATGACAAACAAAAATGTCTTTTTCATTACCTTGCTTTGGTACGTAATTTAGGCTAACACGATCCGAAGAACTGCTGATACGTACTGCTTGTTCACCATTTTGGCTTTCCCACCATTTCTGTAAATCTGCTAAATACGGTTGCAAACAAGCTAAATTATTGTAAATATAATTCAAATCTACCTTCAGCCAATCAATTTTTTCTATTGCTCGTAGGAACGCATAGAGTTTTCGATGATAAACATTCATGCCCGTCGATTACCAGTGACTAAATGTAAGTTATATCACTGACTGCCAAGTCATAACTTTTTTGATGCGAATGACAAACAAAAGTATAAGTTTTGACATTGATTGTAATTTCAGTTCTTAATCTTCAAGTTTGCTGAGTATATTAAACATTCCCGACCTTATTCGGAACATGGAAACTTTTAGGCGTTGACCATCATTTAATGGGGTGGTACAGTCCATCATCGCGCCTCTGCCACCCAACAGAACCAGGATCTTTCGACCTGCACCACCTTTCAAAATCCTTGGGAGTCTGGCTACTCTGCTCTCGCTCTAAAGTTGCCAAATCGACACCCAATCTTTTAGCGAGATTTTTTCCCTGATATGCTTGCAGTTCGTGCTGTGGTGGATGGTAATTATAAGACTTTTGCCGCGAGCCAGTGGAAGAGCGTTGAGAGAGTACAGAAATTGCTCCTTCTATTTTTGCTAACTTTTGGGCGATCGCTTCAGTTTTTTGCTCAAGCGTTGATAGTCTCTGTTGTGAGCTTGATTCTACCCCCGATTCTGCACCTGCTTCTATACGGTTGGCGATTTGCTCCCATTGGATTTCCAGATTGTGTAGACGAACTTCTACACTAACTTCTGTACCTGCAACTTGTCCGAGGACATGATACAGTCCTTGGATCACCAAATCAGACCAATTCGCAATTCGCAATTCGCAATTCGCAATGCCAGAAAGTCGACTCCAAGTCGCAATTCGCAATTTCCGTCCCCCAAACTTAAGTTGTGGACTTGAACATTGATGAAAAAAGTAAAGGTTCAAAACCTTGCCCCTTGTGGGCGTTCGCGTAGCGTCTCGCCAGAGAAAAAGTCCTTGTATTTCAAGGTAGGTAAAAACCCCACCTATGAGTGGGTGGCTCAATGAATTGCGAATTGCGAATTGCGAATTGCGAATTGCAAATTGGTGTAAGGGTTTTGGGGAGTTTAAAGTTGATTGATTCGCGTTCTGTGTTACCCATATCTACACCCAAAATATACCAAAGTATATAAATTTTAGGGTTTATGGTAGAAAAGTGGAAGCAGATAACTGATAGGATGATTAACCATCGCGGTTAGTGGTATCGGGTGAAAATTGACGGACACGGCAAGGCGAAAGTCTTGACCCCAGAAGAAATCGAAAGTTTGTTCACATCCGGGTTGACAACAGTGCGAGATAGAACCCTAATTGCCGTGATGTTGTACACAGCTTGCCGTGTCAATGAAGCAGTCACCCTAAAAATCAAAGATGTTTACGACAGCCGAGGAAGGGTCAGACCGGAGTTAATTTTCCGCAAGGGCAATACTAAGGGAAAACTAGCGACCCGCACGATACCAGTTTTAGAAGACTTAAGACCATTTTTAGAACAGTATAAGCCGGAAAAATCCGGTGACAATTTTTTGTTCCCCGGAAGATGGGGACATGGACACTTGCATTCGGAATATGCCAGCCTGATTTTTCGAGAAGCCTGCCTCATAGTAGACATAGAAGGAGCATCAACACACAGTTGCCGCCGGACTGCATTAACACTGATGAGTAATGCCGGCATTCCCTTGCGTGTCATCCAGGAAATTAGCGGACACCGAAATTTGGAGCAACTGCAAAACTACCTGGAGGTGGAAACGTCCCAGGTCAGGGGTGCGATCGCGGCATTGTCGATGCTGACCCCAGCGAAAACTGCTAGTAGCGAATTGTCCTCCTTAGAGCGTAATCATACGAAGTCTAGGGCGGAGTAATAGATCAGGAAATATGTCTTTCCTGATCTAGATAGAAAGATTGACCATTAAAGACTCTAAGGATGATCAGCAATTTTGTGTTTATCCCTCCATCGGCAACACATCCTCAGACAGCCATTGATAAAAATCAGGCAAAGATTGCTCAAGATTACGCATTTGATCTGGTGCGATCGCTTCAAGTTCTAGCACAGTCTGCCAACGCAAATCAGTAGACCATCGTTTGAGGATACCTTTGATTGCTGAGACCCCTTTGGCAATCCCAGAACGAAGCATTTCTACGCAATTAGCCACCAAATCAGGCGTAGTATCCGCCCCCTCACAATGGGAGTTCCCTATACCATTATGGGGGGGGGTGAATACGGGGGGTGAAACAGCATCAACGCTAGAATCAGACTGCATTTGGGCGTAAGAGTTACGTTGTTGTTGACGATGGGCGATGACTTTTTGGGCAAATTCCAATTCTGCCTTTGAGAGTGAGAAAAATTTCACCTGCATTCCACGCTTGCCTTGCTTACGATAAGTTAGCTTCAGTCCCAATTGTTCGAGCAGGGTAGCCAGTAACCAAATGGGTTGACAATCGGGTGGGATAGTAAACCCAAGAATTGCTTTAATATGAGCCGCACAATCAACTGCGATCGCCGTCATATTATATAGATGTGGGTCAGAAGCTGTAATGTCCTCCCCGGCGACTAATCTTTGTAAGATGTGATGCAGCCCCAGGTTAAACCGTGCTAACCACTTGGCAGAATAATTCCCCCAGTCCATACAAAACGGTAGTTTGTCTCGTTCCGCGCGGTCTTTGCTGGTGACAAATGCTGGGGGAACGGGGTACTGTTTACCAGTATTGGAGTCAATGATTGTTTCATCTGGTGGTGAGAGAATAGATTCCAGTGATGCGATCGCTGTAATTAATCTACCGCCGTCATCTTTCTCAACCAGTCCTGGAGTAACTTCCATACCGTAAGCATCATGAATACGGAATTTTTCACACTCCACAATTTCGTCAGGTGAAAGATAGTCTTTAGTTTGCCTTGCGCGATATTCACTTTTGGAGATATTGTTAGCTTTGGCGACGGCATAATGATGAGCAGTGTCTAGAGCATCTGCCGCTTGTTTCAAATTTGACCAAGCCAGAGCATCATTCTCATCACCCACACTTATAATGTGATTGCCCATTTGGGTTAATAAGTCACGCAAATCAGCACGGAGATTATTTAGGGATTGATGACGTGCCGCTTTAATTTGACAATAAGCATCCATTGCCCATTCTTTTTCAGCACCTCGCTTTCCAGTTTCTCGGTCAATTCGCAGTAAAAAAGCGGTGATTTCGTTGGTTTGCAATAACCTTTCTTTGATTTTAGTGGGGTTGGTAGTTTGATAACCAAAGGGAGGTTTGGGGGCTACCCAAACATGAATGGGTACTTTCGGACGATAACGCCACAGCTGTTGAGCGCATTCGGTAGCAGTTTGCGAAACTCCATGAAATACGCCAAACACTAAATCAAAATGAAAGTCGGGAATGTCTACACCAGTTCCCAAGGAAGGAGAGGTGAACAAAGCATCTATATTCTTAACGGCGTTGGTGATGTCTTTGATAAACGCTACGTTTTCTTCACTACCAGAATTATCGGAATGAATTGACCAAATTCTTAGGGGTGTAGGGGAGCAGGGAGAAAGTTGTTCCCCTTGTCCCCCCGCCCCCTGCCCCTCTGCCTCTTCAACCCGCACACTAAACATCTTTTCAAGTTTCTTAATAAATCGTTTCGAGTCGGACACAACCATAATTTTCTGCCCGGACATGAGTGCGGCGGCGATTTGAGCAACCAACGCTGATGAATCCTGACCTTCATACCAGTAAATAGTGCGATCTCCGTTCTTCCAATCATTCTGGATAATGACTGGTTGTTCACCTTCGGGACGCATGACACGAAAGAAGTCGATGGTGACATCATCCATGTGAGCATCAGCAATCACGACCATTGGCGCATTGTAGACAATATATTGTAATACTTCCAAAATGGCGGCGCGATGTTCTTTGCAGGTGTTACTGAGTAACAGGTGCGTGAGGTATTGGCAGGCCTCATCTATAAATATGCAGCCGTAAGTTAACGCTTGGGTGTTGAGCTTATGTAAGCTATCTATAGTAATGGACAATGCTGTAGCTTTGGCCATTCCTGTGTAACCAAGGTCAGAATACATCTCGGTTTTGAGACGTTCTGCTAAATTTTTGAGTAAGTTAACACGATGCCCATTGTTAAGAAATCTTTGATCTGGATGAGCGTCACGCCATCGCCGCATGAGTTCGGTCTTACCAGTTCCCATGTCGCTGATTAGTACAATTAAACCAGTACGGGGAAATACGAAATATTTGGGTTCTTGATGATGGGACTTTTTGCGCCTGTATCTGTTCAATGATTGCTCAGTTTCAGATTGCTCAGTTTCAGGTTGTTCGGTTTCAGATTGCTCAGTAAGGAGTTTACACCATTCCACTAGGGGATCAACGTTTTGGTTAGCATCGGCGGGAGTTGGCATAGGAGGAATTTTGATGATCTCCTGTGCTTGTTGGTCGGCTTGTGCGTCTAGGTCAACGGATTGCAGATTGCCGATTGTCGATTGTAGATTGACTCCTGCTTGAAATACAGGAGCTTGAGATTTAAGATTGTGGATTGTAGATTTATTGTTGATATTAGAGGGTAGATTGGAGATTTTCCCCTGCTTGAAAGCTAGAGGCTTGTTCAAACTCAATCTACAATCTACAATCTCCATTCTCCAATCTTCTCGGTCTTCTTCTTCTTTGACGAGCAGTGCTTGAGTCAAATATTGAACATCGACTATGATATCTGGTTTATACTTTCTTAGCCCCCGGTGCTTGATGAGAAACGATTGTTGGTAATCTTTCAGTGATAAGGCATCGTTGGCGATCGCTGTCAGTAATTTGTTGGACTCATCTCCTCGTGCGACGACGAAATCATCCACGCCTTTTTCTGTCCCTGGCAACAATGCTACCTCACACACACAACCAGCCGCTTCAATCGCTTTGCCTGTGCGAACTGTAGCTTGAAAAACTGACCAGCGAGTTTTCAGTTTGGTTTCATAGTCAAAGAGAATTTGGAATTTCCGCCCCGGTTGCGCTAGTGGTATTAAGTCTGGATGTAGTCTCTCATCAAAATCCTGTTTCCCCACTCGCCCGTTCCAAATTCCAGGTAGTGCTAGAGCTACAAATCCCAAACTCAGTAAACAGGCTGCTTTTTTCTCACCTTCGCAAAGTATAATCGGGATTTCGGGGTGTCTTATTACCCATTCCCAGAATATCAGTGCGTTAAGCCAATCTTGCAAACGCAGTGCTAAAGGTGAATCATATCGCTTAATGTTATGGCGTTTCGCTACCAAATCCCAAACATAGTCGGAGATATCAAAGTAAGTGACTCGGTTTGGAGTTTTGGGTGGAGACTCGTACTTAACAAGCTTACCTTTAAGCCAGTCAATGCGGGGATTAGTGGGTTTGAGTCTTCCCCACTCCATTGGTCGCCAGTTGTTGAGGGGGTCTAGTCCCGATATCCACGTTCCTCCCGCCAGTAAATGCACATAAGCCTTCAAAAACCCGTCTGTGACTCGACCGGCATTTTTTCGGGGGATGGCTCTTGAGATGAATAGATACTCGTAAACTGACTGTCCTTCAATATGCAAGAAGTTACGTTCGATGAGCGAGGGATGAATCGCACTCCCAAAGGCTAGCTCATGATACTCTGCCGCCGTCAGATTGTTGGGGTAATAACAATTCGCTGCTTTTCGCAATGGGCTACGCCCCGCTACGCTAACGCAATTCGCAATTAAAGACAATTGCGAATTTTTTTGGTTATTTAACACAGTAGATTCCTCTGATAAATTGGTTTTCCAGTTTCAGAGGGGGTTTTTTAATCAAGAATTCAGAATTCAGGAGAATTAGAGTCCCAAAATTTGAAAGTGCGATGCTCTGACCGAGGGTAGGTCATCGTCTCGCTATGTTCACAATTTATTTCTCACACTAGTAGTGCGCTAAGTTTCCTTTGAGGAATCAAGGGTAAAGGGTAAGGGAACTCATACTTTAGCCCTTTCTGTTTAACCGTTATTCTCTACCTAGTCTCAACCGGAAATTGCTGGGTTGGTAAACTACTAGAAAACGACCCAGGATGTCTTCTGACTTCTGAATTCTCTTAGTTACGCTGCTTTTTACAAAAATTTACTTAATTTAAATATAAATTCTTTGCCAAGATGCCAAAAAAAGGGCAACAAAAGTTGTCTTTACTTATCCCTTTATGGTTATAATTGGCATAGTAAAGCAGCGTGGTGTCTTACTGACAAGTCAGTGGTTTCAAGTCGGCAAACTTTCAATCCCACTTTCTTCGTCATCAGAAGGTCAACCCCGCTCTGAAATTATTTAATTTTCTGCTTTCCAGGCAAAGCGTTACTCCTTAGTACGTTTTGCCTAAATTTTTATGTGCTGTTTGTTTTCCTCCAGTTTTATGTATTAGTCAGCTTTATCTTACAAAACTTCGTGTATTTTCGCACATAACAATATTTTGACTGTTGAATGCTACTACCTCGTGTTTTGTTAATTTTTGTTTAAACTCAAAACATGAGTCTAAGGTACTTAGAGGAACTATCATCAGTGAAACTGATGATATTGTTGAGTTTATTGAATACGCTCTTATAGTTTTGCTGCCGAATTGACAAACACTTTCTTGACTTAGTACGTACTAAGTGACAATATAGCAGTATGGCTTGATGTTTACAAGCCAAATTATTGAGATTTAAGGCTGTGAGAGATAAAAAATAAATATAAGGAAGTTACGAGGTAGAAAACTAACAATGTTAAGAAAAATAAACCAAGCTAAAATCCTCTTTTCTCGTACCTCATCCTAGGTACAAATATTTACACCATTATACTTAAATAATGTTTTAAAATTATTCGGTGAGGAATTTTCATTATTAATAATTTTTAGTGGAATTAAATTCCACTAAAGTACGTACTTTTTGGGGAAGTTAGATTAAAGTAATACTTGAGTAGGGTTATCAAATGGATTTTCAAGAAGCTATTGCTTATCTAGACCAGTTAGTGTTTGTCAAACAAGGTAGATGGTTGGAGCAACCAGAAAAAATTGTTCTTGAGTCTGCTTGGCTAGATCAAAGTTATGAGGATGTAGTAAAAAATGGTGTTTACGACATTAATCTTTTGCAACGACGCGTAGCACCCAAGTTATGGTTATTACTGACCGGAATATTAGGGAATGGAGAAAAAGTTACAAAAAAACGCCTACGTGGAATTGTAGAAAAAGAAATACTTAGCTTCAAAAGTCAAAAATTAGAGCCTATTTCAAATAACGCTCCTGTTAGTTTACCTGTTCTTAAGGGAGTTCTACCCGAAATACCTAATTTTTATGGAAGAACTCCTGAAATGTCCATGTTAAAAGAATCATTAGCTCAAGAGCGATGTGTAGTTCTTACCGGAGTTGCAGGGGTTGGTAAAAGTGCCTTGGCAGCTAAATTAGTAGAAGCAATACTTTTGGGTTCATTTGAATTTAATAAAATAATTTGGAAATCTATCTCTTATGGGCCATTACTTCCAGAGTTAGTTGGTGATCTGATTAAAAGCATGAATGATTCATCAGAATCAGACATACCTGAATCTACCCAAGCCAGAGTCTCAATGCTGTTCAGTCAAATACAAAATTCTCGTTGTTTAGTAGTGTTAGATTCAGCAGAGTCAATACTACAAGGAAATAGAGAAATTGACTTGAATCAGTATGGTAAAAAATATGAAGAATATGGAGGTTTATTTAAAAGATTAGTAGAAGAAAAACATATGTCTTGTTTCTTAATAATTACCAGAGAACCTTTTATTGATATTAGTCGCTTATATAGAAAAGGAGAAGCAGCAAGAACGATAAAATTAGAGGGTTTAGGAAAAGAAGCTTGGCAAATTTTTCGGAATTATAGATTAAAAAATAAAGAAAAGTGGGGAGATTTAATCGCTACGTATCGTGGTAATCCTTTATCGTTAAATGTGTTAGCTCAAAAAATTAAAAATTTTTTTGGTCATAGCGTAGATGAATTTTTGAAGTTTAACACAGTATTAATAGCAGATATTCTTGAAGATGATTTAGACGAATTATTTAAAGATAATGGTCGTTTAACTAGCCTAGAGAAACAAATATTATTGTTTATAGCTGAGGAAATTAGGAGTTCTTCTAGTCATGGGTTTACGTTTAACCAATTAGCAATAAAAATTAAGGATAAATACCATAATGTAACATCTACATCGTCAATACTTGATGCTCTAGAGGCTTTGGTAGAACGCTCTTTAATTGAAGAAAAAGTAAATGATAATTCAGAGATGGTCTTTGGTCTTCAGCCTTTAGTCATCAAGTATATAATTAATTACTATTCTAAAAAATCTTTAAAATGTGCCTAATTTTGTAATAATTGAGAAGCCAGAAGTTAGACTTTAAAAGTAATCGATTATAACTTGGCATTCATTTGTTATGAAATTTTTCTTATAATAATTTTTTAACTATTCTGATGAATGTATTCTTCCTCAAGTTTAACTTAATTCGTTAAAAAGTGTGGCTTACTGTATTAATCCTAATTGTGAACATCGTCAAAATCCAGACGATGCCCAAAAGTGTCTCAATTGTGGAACAGAATTACTAATTGACCAGCGATTTCGGCTAATAAAACCATTGCGTCCTTTAGATTTTCGTCATAAGACGGAAATTTTTGAAGTAGAAGAGAATGGTAATCGCAAGGTAATGAAAGTTTTAAAATCGTCAGATTCTAAAGCAATTGAATTACTGGAGCGAGAAACACTGACCCTACAATTATTTGATCATCCAGGGATTCCTAGAGTAGTGGATGATTTATTTAGTATGACACCCAACAATAGCACTCTAAAACTGCATTGTTTAGTGATGCAGAAAATAGAGGGTCAGAATTTAGAGAAATGGATAGAAGAAAACGGAAGAATCTCTCAAGAAGTAGCAATAAACTGGCTGAAGCAGTTAGTAGAAATTATTGATGAAGTGCATAGAACAGGGTACTTTCATAGAGATATTAAACCTTCTAATATAATTGTGCAACCTAATGGACAGTTGACTCTGATTGACTTTGGTGGGGTAAGAGAAGTAACTAACACTTATCTAGCAAAAGTCAGTGGAGTTGGGGGAAATGATATAGGACTGGGTGGAAGATATGAAATTACAGTGCTTTACAGTGCTTATTACGCGCCTCTAGAGCAAATAAATGGACAAGCAGTACCACAGTCAGATTTTTATGCTTTGGGGAGAACCTTTGCATATTTGGTAACAGGGATTCCGTTAGGTAATTTGCCAACAGATCAAGAAACAACAAGGTTGATATGGCGCAAAAAAGCTCCACAGATTGAAAAGCCTTTAGCTGATTTATTGGATGATATGATGTCTCCTGCGCCTGGTAAACGTCCGGCAGCAGCAAAGTTCATCTTGCAAAGATTAGAAAATTTACCATTTAAATTGACAGTAAATAGAATAGTCCACTCTCATCCATTTAGAGTTGGATTGTTATTAACTGTCTTATTAGGAGGATTTGGGATTTATAAGGTAATTAATTTAGGTTTATCTACTTATTATTTTAGTCAAGCGTCAAGGTATGTAGAGCAGCCTAAAATAGCTAAGAAATATTATGAATTAGCAATAAAACATAATCCTGAAGATGTGGTTGCGTACAATAATTTAGCATTAGCTTGTCAGCAGATAAGAGATGATGATTGTGCAATTAAAAATTATCAGAAAACTTTGAATCTTCAAAGCAATTATTGGATAGCACATTATAATTTAGGTAATTTTTATGAACTTCAGAAAAAATACGAACTGGCAGAAGAAGAATATAAATTAGCAATTAAAGTTAGTAATAATGAAGCAATAAATGCTGTGAGTAATTTAGCCAGATTGAATAATATAAAAGGAGAATATGAGGAAGCAGTAGAACTGAGTCTCCAAGGGCTAAAAGAAACTAAAAATCCTGAGTGGCAAGCAGGGTTATATAAAAACCTGGGCTGGGCAAGATTCAAGCAAAAACGCTATAGAGAGGCTCAAGAATATTTGCAGAAATCCGTGAAATTAGATTCAACAAGAATAGATGCTTACTGTTTATTAGGACAAACACAAGAAGCACTGAATGAAATGCAAGAAGCCAGATTATCATGGGAGCTTTGTATGCTAGGTGTTGAAGGTTCTGGATTGCCAGAAGTGATTAAATGGCGACAACAATTATTAGACAGATTGCTCAAGAATAATTGACCAAAATTGTTAGTTACCGTAAGCTATATAAGAAAGTAATCAAACATTTTTATATAACAATGCTTTTTGTAAAAATAACTAGAAAAAATAAATTGTCGGTGGGATTACAAGCAGTTACTTTTGCCTCAGTATTATGCTTTGCTTATCCTACATGGGGGCAGCAAGCTACAAAAACTAATCTAAGAAAAGATGTATGTGAACCCATAGCTAAAGTTATTAGTAAAGGGAATAGTAATTGGCCATTCCTCAAACAGCTTTGCGACAATGATGTAATTAATTCATCAAGTGTTGTTGAAGTTTTTTGTTATTTAAATGGAAGAATTTTGAATATTTCTAGTGGTGAAGTAGGAAAAGTATGTTTAATTTCTTCTGAGCAAGTTAGGGGATGCAGTTATAAAAAAATAGGGGACTGCCCAAAGATTAAGGGGCCTGATGAAGATGATGCACCAACATTAATAACTCCTCATGGAGTAGCTATTTTAAATTCACGTCCTACAATTTCGTGGATAGATAGTCCTATGGCTACGAGCTATATCGTGCAAATTGAAGGAAAAGGAGTTAATTGGTCGGTAGAAATCCAAGATACTCAATTGCCTTATCCTCAAGACCAACCAGCTTTGCAACCAGGAAATGTTTACAATTTAAACGTAATTGTGAAGCAAGGAGATGAACCAAAGACTGCTACATCTTCTGTATTTGCTTTGATTGCACAACAGAGAGCAGAAAAGGTGCAAGGTATAATCAAACGCCTTGAAGAATTAAATATGCCTCAAGATGAATTGGCGATTGATGCCAATTATGTATATGGAGCAGAAAATCTTCTGAATAAAGCAATTGAAGTATTGGAGTCACAAGTAAAATCAGGTTCTCAAAATCCAACTGTTTATCGATTATTAGGGGAGAGATACCTGGAAGTAAACTTGTCAGATTTGGCTAAACAAGCATATACAAAGGCAATTAGATTAGCTCAAAAAAAGGGTGATACTAACGAATTAGTAAAGGCACGGGCAGGAGTACAAATTCTCAATCAAATCCAGTTGCCAATGAGAAGAAAAGCTCCCCAGTAGTATGGATGGGAATATTTATTAGTTGAGAGCAAAGTTAGTTGTGCAAGTCTTAGAGCCTCAGCTTTAGTCAGACGATTTTCTAAACCTTGATAAAATGCTGCCATAAACATAGCTGTAGATTCAGCATCAACTAACCATAAACTGGCAACAGTGCTACGTGCGCCGGCCTGGGTTGCTATTCCAGCGATACCGAGAGATGAACGTCTATCTCCTTTTGCTGTTTGACAAGCACTGAGAACAAGTAAATCAACTCCTGAATATCTTTTTTTCAGAATAGATTCGATATCATGAATGTTAAGCGGTCGATCCCAGGCTAAGATGAAATTTTGCTTGGGGTCAGAACTGTATTGAGCATGGGTACTGAAATGAACAACTTGAAGCGGATTGTTGGTAAATTTTTTTTGAATTGTAGAGCTAGTGAAATCATCATTCAGCAGTTCAATAGCAGAAGTAGCACTCAATTTAATTTTTTCAATTTCTGTTTTTATTTCAGGTAAAGGTTTGAGACTCTTAGGAACGATAGGATCATTTAAGCTGGGACTGTCTTGAAAAATTCCAGCTACTAATACTTGAGATTGTTTTAAATTTAAAGGTTTAGCAAGAGAAAATTGAGAATTTAAATCTGTGGAAATACTATAAGATTGTATTAAATAGTTTTGACCATCGTATAACATACCCATAGGTAAATTCTGAAGGTATCTATCCAAGACAAATATTAACGTTCCTGAATCTGGTAGATAAGTTTGAATAGGAGCAAATATTAATTGATAAAGAGTTTGGCAGTAGCTAAGAAAATCATGACTCTGAGTATTAACGAACTGCTTTTTTTGAGTGAATTTGAGCAGATTATTAACAGCATCATCAATTAAATTAAAAGGCAACCGATGCTCATAAAGTTCTCCTAGTGATGTTCTAACAATAACTTCTAATTTATCTTGAGTTTTAATTAAGTAGATTATAGGTGGTAAATTTGCGAATTGATTACTGTCAATAAGAGAAAACATAGGGAGTTTACCACACCGGAGGAAATTTTCTAATTCAGCTACTTTTAATTTGTCATCAATTCTAATTACTTGTTCTAAATCCGGTTTTTCCTGTGAAAGAAGAAGGTCAATATATTCATGGTAAACTGGTTCTATCTTTTCTTGAAAAGCAAACTGAAAATCAGGATTAATACCGAGAATACTACCTCTTACTTGGTCAAGACTGTCAATAGCTGCGGCGTAGGCTTTGGCTGCTTGTTGTAAATTGCCATTCTGTTGATATAAACGTCCCAATTGCCATTGCCACTCATAGGCGATATCCCATGCTTGTACTGATTGTGCTAGGGCTATAGCTTGTTCAAAATAGTTTTGTGCTTGGATTAATTTACTTGATTCATTGTAGATATAACCGAGTATTCCTAAAGAGTGAGAAATTGCCCGATTATTATTTAATTTTTGAGAGCGAAGTAAGGCTTCTTGAGTAATTGAAAAAGCGATAGATAATATATGGTTGTCAATTAACTTAACGTCATGAATAATTTTAACAAGCTGATGAGAGAAATTAAGTTGAGAGTAAATATAATCAATTGTCGGGATATTTTCA
Source organism: Nostoc sp. UHCC 0870 (assembly GCF_022063185.1). Taxonomy (NCBI): domain Bacteria; kingdom Bacillati; phylum Cyanobacteriota; class Cyanophyceae; order Nostocales; family Nostocaceae; genus Nostoc; species Nostoc sp. UHCC 0870. The sequence continues at coordinate 88,163 of NZ_CP091914.1, forward strand.
AAAAAATTAAGTTGATTTAATATTTGTTTGATTAAGTGAGCTATTTCGTGTTCTAAATTAGAAGTGATTGGAGATAAGTCAGGTAAAGATTTTAGCTCTGTTAAAATTTTTAATTGATTTAAACTAGCCTGTAGTGCAGATTTATCTTGGTTATCACTGAGTTGCTGATAGGTTGTGAAAGCGGAATAAATCTTAGATTGAGCTAAGGTAAGGGCTTTTTGTTTAGCTACAGGCTCATCAATTAAAAAATATTGATTTTTGGCTTGTTTGTAAAGCGTAAATTCTGTATTGGCTATACTGAGTAATAATTCATGAGAAAATGTAGAATCTTCTGCCAAAAATTGACTCATGCTGAAAGCTTTTTGTAAAACAATAGCAGAGGAATCAACTTCGCCCATGAGCCGGAGTACAGTCCCTAAATTATATAGTCCAATGATTTGAATTTTCTGTATTGGTTGTTTTTCTAAAGCCTGATTTAATTGTGCAAAATTTTGTATGTTATTTTCTTGTGTAAGGCTTGGACAAATCGAGTATTCTAGTTTCAAGGCTTGCTGGAGAGTTTGACAAGCGTTAAGGTAAGAACCTAAAGCTTGAAATGCCAAACTCTGGTTAATTAAACTACCAATCATACCCTGTTGATTTTTTAAGTTTTGATAAGCTGTATAAGCTAATTGCCAGGTTTGTAGTGCCGATTTAGCTTGCCCTTTTTGTAACTGTAAAAATCCTTGTTGGGTGAGAGTTTGTGCAGTTTGTTCTAAACTTGGTTTGGCGGCTAGTAACATTCCTTGATTGAACGCTAATAAGAGTGTTAAAGCCAGTGCTAAAAAAATATATTTTACTTTTCTTAAAAAAGTTGGTAATTGAGAGAAAAATAAATTCCGTTTTCTTGCCATGTTTTGAAATTAGAGTTTGAGTCATTTAAAGGGATACCCCAATCTAATCGGGCATTAAAGCGGGAGCTACTGTATTCAATGCCTAAGCCGACAGAGGTTAATGAACCAGAAGTGCTGGAAATATCAGAAGTGGAATTGTTCCATGTTGTACCGAAATCAATAAAAGGGATAATTTGTAATTCTTGGGAAGCATTTTTCCAGGTGGGGATACGCAGTTCGGTAGAAAGTAAAAATCCATTGTCGGAGATGAAAGTATCTTGCCGATAACCACGTACAGTATTGATTCCACCAAGACTAAATTGTTCAAGTGAAGGTAAAGGCCTATCTGCCAATTGGAGACGAGTTCTCATAAGCAAAGAAGTATCACCTAAGCGTCTAAGCCATGTTCCTTCACCAAACCAACTGAAAAAACGTCCATCAGGTGCATTGGTGTTAATAGTGGAATCGAAAGCATCAAGTCCCCAGCTAAACTGAGAGCGGACAAATAAAGATGACAATGTGCTACGATTTGTCCAGTCTTGAGAAAACCTAACAGCAGAAACCCGTGTGCGACCATTGGGGTCTGCTCCCGCAGATATAGGAAAGGGAGTATTTTGCAAAGATGATTCATTTTCTAGTCTGCTAGCTGTCAATCCAAGAGCAAATTCTTGGGCGGAGGTGGCTGAAGCTTGACGGAGTAAAGGTTGTCTGTAGGTTAGTTCGTACAGGCGGGCATCAGAAACAATGTCTAAGGTGGTAAAAGGTTCTTCAATTATATTGTTAGAAATATTGGCATAGGAAAAGCCGATTGTGCCGTTTTGGTGATTCAAGGGAAGAGAGTAACTAGCGGTTAGAGCATTGCTGCCATCTGTATTCCTGTATCCGACGCTGAGAGTATCGCCTAGTCCGAGTAAGTTAGTTTGGGATAGCTCTAATCTACGCTGGAAGCTTCCAGTAGCTGGAGAACGATAATTGTCTAGAGCGACATTAGCTTTAAACTCTTGACGAGGAGTAACATAAATATTCAAAACCGCTTTATCAGGTGTAGTACCGTCCTTCAAGCTGGCTGAAATTTTTGCCAGTAATGGGTCTTGTTGTAGCAGTTGTAACGCTGATAATAAACGCTTGTTGTTGAGTATCGGTTGTGGAATACGTGCGCGAATATAATTGTGCAAGCGACCACCTCCGGTGGGGCGCAGCCCATCGCCACCGATAATATTGATTTGTTCTAGTTTCCCTTCTACTATGCCAATAGTAACCACTGCCTCATTAATCTTGAGTGATTGGTTTTCTGATACAGGGAGGTAAGCTCCAGAGTTGATGTAACCTTTGTCTACATAGTAGTTAGTAACAGTATCAGTAACTTGTAACAAATTAGAGAAAGAAATTTCTTTCCCTACAAAAGAAGCTACCAGTTTCTCTAATTCCTGATTACTAAAGACTGTATTTCCTTGAAAAATAAATTTTCTGATTTTGATTATTTGCTGTGTGTTTGGTATTGGTGATTGAGAAGGTATTGGTAAGGAAGTAGGCGGAATTGTCGGCTGTTGATGTGGGGTAAAAGTCGAAGGTAATCTAGGAAGATTCTGTATAATTGGGATATTTTCGGAATTTATTTGATTGGCTTCAACTGGTGTTAAAAATAAGTTATTTGCTACTAGAGAGGCTAATAGTGATTGTGTATTCACTGGATATTTTCATGGTGTAATTGTTTTAAAATTTGTTCTACAAACTGACGGAATTAATATTTAGGGATGATTTCGTCAGTTTTTATCAGTCAATTTTACTGGCTATCAGAAATATTGAAATGACAGGGTGGTTCTGATATGGGGTTAGAAATAGTTAAATCATTAGGTGTAACAGTGAAACTTACAGTTCCGTCACCGTTATTTTTCCAGCCTTGTGCTGAAACGATAGCTTGATTTTCAATTTGATTAGATTGGTCTATTGGTGTAGTGGGAGCGACGATTGATTCTGAGGATTCGTCTGTCCATCCCACCGTAGCATCGAGAATATCGGAAGGGTTTCTAGGTATTCCTCCCTTACCTGTGATTGATAGTTGCTCAGTTTGATTTGGCGGTTCTGGAGAACAAGTATTTTTAATTTCAGTAGGGTCAAAAGTTGAAGCCTTGATCCCAGAGAAGCCAAAGTCTAGTTGTGAAGTATTGATTTTAACAGAGCCATTAACACCTTGTTCGGAACTAGCTGTAATTTTACTGTTTTGTGACACAAATAAGCCTTGAGTTGTGATTTTAATATTCCCGCCTCTTCCTTCAAAAGCATTAGCTGTGATGCTGCTATTGTTTTGCAAGACTAATACGCCTGTATTAATGTCAACATTTCCACCATTGCCATTAGTGCCGTTTGTACCTGCGGTTGCAGAGATAATACCGTTGGACAAATCAATGTTTTGCGAGTTCAAGCTGATATTGCCGCCTTGACCAACAGATGTTGTGGCATTAATATTTCCGCTTTTAAGCTGAATTGTATTAGCGGTAACGCTAAGATCACCAGCATTACCTGTGCCAATATTTCCTACGCTAATTAGCCCTCCTTGATTAATATTCAAATTTTCAGTATTAATAGTTACTCTTCCGCTAGAACCAGAAGGAATTGAAGGTAGGTTAAGAATTCCTCTCACAGCTTCGTTAACAGTGTTAGCTGAAGAACTGATGAAGCTAGGCTGAGAGTTTATCGATTGTCCACTCACCTCTACAGATTCTCTAGCATTAATATTGACACTACCAGCATCTCCAGATGCTAAAGAAGCTGAGTTAACTATTGCTCCGTCTTTTAATTTTAAAATTGATGTATTTATATTAACAGCCCCAGCATTTCCAGAGCTAAAGGTTGCAGAGCCTATATTACTTGGTGCAGAGCGTTCTAATTTGAAGCCTGTAATTTCGATAAATTTGGCATTGATAGTTACTGTATTTCCGTTTCCAGAGCCAAAAGTTGAGGATGCTATTGCTCCGCCATCAGTGATGTATAGCTGATCAGTAGAAATCTGGACATAGCCAGCATTTCCTTTAGAAACTGTAACAGCACCCATCGTACTGATAATATCTCCTCTACGAAAAGGATTAGCAAATCTATTAGGTAATAAATTTATTGAATTAGAGGCATCAATAATTACATTACCTCCTAAAGCATCACTGTATGTAGTTGAGTTGATTCTTGCTCCATCTTGAAGGACTAGCTTCTGAGTAGAAATTCTAATATCACCACCTTTTCCGGTATTTAGGCTTTCTGCTCGTAAGCTACTCGAAATATTGCCGTCTGGAGAAGTTCCTTGTACCAATAGAGAAGCAGAAGCACTTACGCTAATATTTCCAGATGAAGTGTTTCCTAGATTTTGAATTAATATGATTGAACCATCTTGCAAATCAATATTGGCTCCGTGTGCTTGAACCAATCCACCGGGATTGCCACTTGCATTAATTAGAGATTGCTTAGAAATATTAATATCGTCGAAGTGGGATACTCCTTCATAATTAAAAGACCAGCCGTTAGAAGCGGGAATAAGGTTAATAAAACCTGAATTTATACTGCCTAACTCAATATTTCCACTTTGAGAGGCTAAATTAGCCCCCTCTAAAGTGATTTTGTCAGCCAGTAAAGCTAATGTTTGCTTTTCATTTACAGATAAATGCAGTGAATTATTATTTGGAATAGTGGGTGAAAAGAGTGAACTTGGAGCAATCAATCCTTGTCCTGCTCCCTGCACGGTAATACTTCCTGAGTTGCCATTGAATTGTAGCCCAATAGGAATATCAATTGTGAGTAGCGGTGCTTGAGGATTAGTAGCACTAAAAGAACCATTAGGGAACTCAATAGCATCGGCGGTAGTAGCTAAAAACGAACCACCGATATCCAAACGAGCATTAGGGCCAAAGACGATACCACTAGGGTTAATCAAGAATAAGTTAGCTGTACCGTTAGCACTAATTAACCCATCAATATTAGATACAGAACTACCAGTAATTCGAGTGATGATGTTTTGCACATCTAGCCCGTTGTTGAACTGAACGCTAGTTCCTGTAAGTATGGAGAAGTCCTGAAAACTGTGGAAAAGATTATTTCCTACTTGAGTTCCCCCTTCGATAATTCTGGTGTTTCCATCTAATGTGGTGGTGGAATTATTAGGCAGAGTTAGATCAGGGGTCATTTGCGCTTGAGCCTTTGAGAGAACACACAACAACAAAAAATTAAAAAAAATGAAAAGCCGATATGTCATAGGGAAGTGAGCAGCTTGAAAATCCCCAATGATTAGTGGGTTTTCAACTGCTTGATCAAGGGAAAAGGAACTTCAGGACTCAGAATTTAGAAGTCGAAGAATAATAACTCCTGACTCCTGAGTTCTTTGTCATAAACCTAATGAGAGAGTTTATCAAAAACAGAACGAAAAAGATAGTTAAATATTTTTAGTTAAAATTCTTTTGTGTAGGACAAAAGCTACGAAAATCAATAAAAAGATAGTTGCGTGATTGACAATTTTATGGTGTAAGTAGGTATTGAAGATAAATCTTTTGATAGACAATTGCGAAAAGTAGCAAATAGTGAATTATTTAATCAATCAATTAACTTGATATTAGCATTAAAACATAAGGATACAGTCCTGCTGAATAATTCAAATTCTCATTTCTGACGTTAGAACTGATCTTCTTTCCAAGCTTGTTCTTCCCAGTATTCATCAGTTTGCTGTAGAGCCAGAAGTTCAAGTCTCCAACAGTAGTAGTCAGTAGCCTTAGCAGTGACAGCACCAAGGATAGCCCCAATGAATATAGAAGCGAGGACAGGTTTCCAATCGCCTCTCCAGAGGGCATCTTTGGTTAACCAAGTCAGCAGAATGTATGCGCTGATTGCAGAAGAGATATTGATACTAGACCAAAGAAGTGGCTTGGCGATGCTTTGTCTTCTGAGCAGCAACCATTGAGTGAGAACAGCGAAAGCAGCCAAGATGATGGTGAAAAGACCGAGTAGAATAGCGATATCCTTAGTTTTGAGAAGATCCCAAGTGAAGGACAACAGTACAGAGAAAGTCACCAAAGCTCCGAAGAAGTAACCGACAGTAACAGCCAACATATTAGCAACAGTCCACCAGCCCCAACTGAGTCGAAGGCGAAGCCTCAATACTCGTTCGTGAACAGCAGACATTGTGAGCCACAGAAGTATTGCACTCCAAAAAAAACCATCCATTGATTTGCGGTTATCGAAAACTATCCAACTTTAATGATGCAATTAATCGCAGAAGCCATCAACACGCAACTCACGCCAAATATCAGAAGCTTGCCAGCCGGAATTACCAGCAGATGGGAGTGTGGGGTAGTCTTGCACTGGAGTATAGTTTTGCAGATATTCTGTGGCTGGGCTTTCTGTATCTACAGATTGCTCTAGATCAACGATTGGTTGTGAAGGATTGATATCCTCAATTAGTTCTTGTGGTAGCTGTGGGGGGATGGCTTTTTTGAGAGAGAGAAGTTCAGGTTTTTTGGTGGTTTTCATATTGAAAGAGATTTTAATAATTTTTACAAATGGCAAATGAAACGTTGGATTGTAATTAAGTTAATGACCGAGAAGATTGGAGAAGCAGCAGATTGAAAAATCAATAAATCTAAAATCTAAAATCTATCAATCCCAAGCCCCTAACTTTAGTTATGGGGTGAATCTTCAATCTGCAATCTGCAACCTACAATCAGTTGACCCATTTATAGTGTTGGATTGGAGCGAATTTAACAAGTGGTGAAAACAAGGTAATTTGTTCGGTCGAGTAAATCTGCAAGCACTCATAAATGCAAAGATAGAAACAGAATAAAAACCCCAACCTCAGTAAAAGGATGGGGAGTAGGTAAAATAAGATTACTTGCCATGATCATACAACTAAATACTGGTTCAACCACCTTTACGCAAGAGGTGGATTTATGAACAAACCCCCCTCTCGTAAGCAGCCAAAACCGACAAAGGATAATCCACCATCAGTCACCATTGATGTGGCGGCGGTTGAAGTACCAGAGTTAACCGAAGAAGAATTGCGCGATCGCCTGCACTTGGAACGTCGTGTGGAGAGGGCTTTTTACGAAGCGGGGAAGGCCTTGATGGAGTTGAGGGATCGCAGATTGTACCGAAATACGCACCGAACATTTGAGGAATATTGCAAAAACAGATTTGGTTACAGTCGTGATGCGGCGTACTTGAAGATTTCGGCTACTGAGGTATATGAGAATATTCAGAAATTTTTGCCGACCATTGGTCGGCAAATTCCAATGCCGACCAATGAACGTCAATTACGCCCGTTAGCTAAAGCCGAGTTAGAACCGAATAAGCAAGCCAGCGTTTGGGAGCAGGCAGTAGACCAAGCTGGCGGTAAAGTTCCGTCTGGTCGGGTAGTCAAGGATGTTGTAGACAGAATCCGAGAGAGAACCAAAGTCCCCAATCCGTACCACCTGGGAGAAATATGCGTTATCCAGCCCAAAGATAATCCAGAGTTGCGGGGCAAAAGCGGCTGTTGGGGTGTGATTACTTATGTGGGGGATTATAGTTGCTCACTCCAGACCTGGGACGGTGATTACACAGCCAAAGTTGAGCATTTGAAGTCACTGGAATTGCTGGAGGAGGATTGCAAATTCATGGAGCAGCTATGCGAAAGACTACGGCGGTTGCATGAGGTGGGCGGACGGGATGAGGCAGTAGATTGGCTATTACAGGGATTGGGGAAACAGGCTAAACCGTATTTGTCTGCATTGCAGGCGAAGTTGTTGGTGGCTGTCGAGAAAGAATATAACTTGGTTTGGAGGCAGCAGAGGTGATGCAGCAATGCAACAAATTAACAAAGCAACAATGCAATCTTGATTTATGTCCCCTACCTCTACAGGTAGCCCGTTTTGGGTCGGGGTCTAAATCCCCGTCACAAAACGTAATTGCGAATTGCGTTAGCGTTCACGGAGTGTCTCGTAGAGAAGCGGGACGTTAGTCCATTGCGAATTGCGAATTGGTTTAACTTTTCCCCGACACCCCACAACCGCCCTTTTTGGGCTGTTCAAAGGCAATTCGGTACAATTTGGGAAGAGAACGGAGTGATCAGTAGGAAAAGCAGTTGAGCCAAAAGAAATCTAAAGCAGCAAACCAAAAACTGAAGATTACGATCTTAACAGTAGGATCTAGGGGAGATGTGCAGCCCTATTGTGCCTTGGGCATTGGTTTAAGAGATGCAGGACACAGGGTGACAGTAGCAACAAATGAGAACTATGGGGAATTTGTCAGGCAATTTGATTTAGAGTTTGCACCCATAGCGGGAAATTTTCAAGAGCTATTGCAATCAAAAAAAGGTCAGGAATTAATTGCGGGAGAAAAAGTTCAACTGGTGAGCGAAGAGCTATTTAAGCAACAATTAGAGTCGGGCTGGGAAGCTTGTCAAGGCACAGACGTAATCATCTACACCCCGCTAACAAACTGGGCATATCACATGGTAGAGAAATTAGGCGTACCATGTTTCTTTGCATCAGTTATACCAGCGACTCCAACAGGAATGTTCCCATTTTTGAGATTCGCCCGAACAACAAAAAATCCACTCAAAAAAGTCCTTAACTATGCCAGTTACTTTGTAGCGGAGTTTTTGTACTGGCAGAGATACCGAAAACTAATCAACCAATTCAGAACCCAAAGATTGCAACTGCCTCCCTTGCCCTATCTAGGCAAACGCTTCCGTAAGAAACCCCCGGCTAATGTAGCAAAAATTCCGGCACTGTATGGATTCAGCACGAATGTAATTCCTAGACCAAAGGACTGGCCTAGCTGGGTGTATGTGACAGGATACTGGTTTATTGACCTTGCTCCCACCTATGAGCCGCCGGAAGAACTGGTGGATTGTTTGGGACAAAAGCTAACACCTGTGTGTTTTGGATTCGGCAGTATGACAATGCAACGTCCAGAGTATTTGACGTATTTTATTGTGGAGGCGTTGAAAAAAGTTCGTCAACGGGGCATTTTATTATCAGGTTGGGGAAATGTGGGCAGGATAGTTAATGTGAAAGATTCAATACGCGTGTTTGTGATCAATGAAGTGCCGCATGATTGGCTGTTTCCTCAAGTGTCGGCAGTAGTTCATCATGGAGGAGCAAGTACAACGGCGGCCGTACTAAGAGCAGGGATACCCTCAGTGATAGTACCCTTTTTTGCAGAACAACCGATTTGGGGTGAAAAACTAATGAGGCTGGGGATAAGTCCTGCACCAATACCGTATAAGAAAGTATCAGAAGAGACTTTAGCAGCAGCGATTAAGGTAGTGCTGGGTGATGAAGTGATGCGCTCAAAAGCACAAGAGTTAGGTGAGAAAATTGATTGAGTGAGCTAGGATCTCTACAAATAGGCTTTTAAGATCATAATTATAGACAACTAAGATTTAATTAGACCGCGAATCGCAAACTTTGACAATCATCATGGCATCTGACGAACCTAAGCCTTTGGAGTCTACTGAGACTCAGTTGCATAAAGAGAAGCTGTTTGTCCAACCAGACATAGCTCAACTCCCATCAAAAGAACTTTCGACAACCGAGGTAGAGGTAAATCCCCTACTGGAAAACCCAACAGATGATAAACAAGTAAATATTGAGACAGACTCAGCAAAAGATGAGATTGAAGCAACAGTAGCGATATTTCAAGCTGTTGGAGTAATTACGGGAGAGGTAAACCTAAATGCTCTTGGCAGCAGCACTGTGACGATTGGTCAAAATCAATACCCCCTTTTCTACATTCCGAGAAAACTGAAAGTATTTGAAGCTCTCAAGAGAGAAATAGAAACTACTGGCAACCGTACTCAACGTTTAGTAGTTTATCCAAAGGCAATTCATTTTCCACGCAGAGAGCAACCGCTAAAAATTGCTTTTCAGCTAGTAGGGTTTGACAAAGGGCGATTCCAGGAGACAATCTCAGGAGAGTTAGAAGACCTGGAATTTAAGATATCAGGACTGTGGCAGTTTATCCCGGTCTGCCCTACTCCCTGCATCTCTATATTCCGCAACTTTAGTCCCGAAAGACTGGACTATATTAAGCAAGCCGAACCAGCCCGGAAGGTGAAATTCATGAAATCCAGTCATCTACCCTTGCTGTGGAAGGATGCACCAGTTAGACCGTTCAGATTTAATCCCAAAGTCCCTAAAAAAGAGCAAGGACACGCAGTATTTGTGGCGATGAAAGCGAAATTTATACCAGGGCGTGATGTTTTTGGTTTTGTGGCACTCACCGCACCACCCCTAGAAACTGCACCCAGATTTCTCAAAGCCTCCAAACAAGATAAAGCCACAGTCCAGCAATCTGCCAAAAAGACTCAGCCCAAAGGGCAGAGGCCATCTAAAAAGGATAAATTAGGCGGCAACACAGAGGGTAGTAATCCGCCACCATTACCAATTCTGAAGAAAAAGCCGCTTGGGGGGGGAGGAAAAAACAGACAAATAGTTTATCTCTCAATATAACTCCTGCGACCATTACCAAGAATGTTCAGTCTGCGCGATTACCAACAAGATTTAGTTTCAAAAACCTTCGCCACATGGTCGAATGGAATGAGAAAAGTATTGCTGCAACTAAGCACGGGTGGTGGCAAGACTATTATCTTTGCAGCAGTGGCATCTAAATTGACAGCCGAGGGTTCAGGTGTGTTGGTAGTCGCTCACAGAGAGGAGTTGATTACCCAGGCCACAGAGAAACTGGCGGCGGTGACAAAAGTGCAACCGGGCATCATCAAAGCCGGATACAAGCCAACCGATTCGTTAATTCAAGTAGCCAGTATCCAAACTCTTGCTCGTCGCCAAACTTACCCGACAGCCAAGCTTGTCATCATTGATGAAGCGCACCATGCTTCAGCGAATAGTTACCGCAGATTGTTAGATGCTTATCCAGATGCCTTGATTTTGGGACTGACAGCCACACCAAGACGGGAAGATGGTTATGGATTGCGAGATATTTTTGACCACCTGATTTGCTCAATCACGACCAAAGAATTAATCGCCCTGGGACACTTGACAGATTACAAATTAATCGCAGGCTTTAAATATTCCCAGCACAAAGTCCCTCAAAAACGCGACTTCACCAAAAAAGAATTAGAAGAAGTAGCTTCTGACTACAAACCCTCTGAGGTATTAAAGCAGTGGAAAAATTTTTGTCCTGGTAACAAGACAGTTATCTTTGCAGTCAACGTCAAGCACTCTCAACAGATTGCAGCAGTGTTTTGTGCTGATGGCATCACCTGCGAACATTTGGACGGAGAAACACCAAATAATCAACGTAAAGCAATTTTAGATAGATTTCGTAGTGGTCAAACACAGGTCATTAGTAATTGTGCAATTTTGACAGAGGGATTTGATTGTCCTGACTCTAGTGCGGCGGTGATTGCTCGACCTACTAGCAGTGTGACTCTCTGGCTGCAAATGATTGGCAGAATATTGCGTCCTGCACCGGGAAAAGAATCTGCAACTATCCTAGATATGACTGATAACTGGTTTAGGCTAGGCCGTCCCTGTGACAACAGAAAATGGAGTCTAGACCCAGTATCCTGCGACCCAGATACCCAAGGGGTGAGATGCTGTCCCCACTGTCACCATGTCTTCAAACCAATGGTTCCCTTAGTTCGTACCAAAGAATACTTTAATTCTAAGACAGCAGAGTTTGTTATCCAATATGAAGCAGATTGTCCTAATTGCCGTAAATCTTTTAAGTGGGTATTAGAGGAATCTTCTGTTAGAGAAAATGATGGAGTACCAGTAATTGTTTCTAGCGTTGATATTGAGTTCAAAGAAGTTCCGCCTGAAGTCCGTTCAATTTTACTTGTGCCAATTATTCAAGCCAAAAAACGCAAGTTTAGAAGCCCAGAAAAAAAGTTAATTTTCTATAATTCTACAATTAGAAACTGGTTTTTAAATTGCCAAGAAGTAAATCTCAGAGAATTACTTTACGCTATTGAGCTACTTGGTTGTCCAGAAGAAATATTTGATGAGAGCATAGAATTTTTAGCCTACCGTGTTCGCAACGCTCAAGAATGGTTAGACGTGACCAAAATTATGTCTAGTCGTCCAGACAATGTGAAGAAAGTTATTTGGACTAGGTTATCTCATCTAGAAAAAGACAGACTGAACAAAATGAAAGCAGAGTATGAAAATGAAACTAAGGAATGGTTGAGTGAAGAAAATTTGTCAACTACAGCAGAGTATTTAGAAGCTTGCCAAGATATGGAAATGTTTTCTTGCTTATGGCAAATATATAAAAAACCAGCTATTAAAGCAGCAATTGAGCGGCTAAGTGCCGATAAACGCGACCAAATCAATCAGTGGATTGCACAACTTGACAAAGCTAGTTACTGATTTTGGTATTAGCTAAACCACCAATGCTCACCACCTGAGCAATCCCATGCTGCTGTTTATTGTCAAGAAGAAGGGTGTTGGGGGGTAGGGTGTAGGGAAGACGGCGTTGGTCGGGGCTTGAAACCCCTACCAACGCAATCGTCTTGACTCATACGGGGCTTGCAACCCTATGGTTGTTGGGGCTGTCTCTTTCCCCTACACCCTACACCCCGCCCCAACGGGGCTTAGTCAAAAGTAATACAATAGCCCTTCTAAAGAGCCAGTATGATTCCATATGCCGAGTATCCTAGCAACTGAAAGCGACTATTAAAAGCAGATTGATTCGTAAACATCTAAAATAAGCGATATTCTGACTTGAAACACGGATCATGAGCTTTGCGAATAAAACGATTGTTCTCACAGGTGCATCGGCTGGAATTGGCAGAACGCTGGCAATTTCGTTAGCCCAACAGGATGCAAATTTAGTCTTGGCTGCGCGCAATCAAGAAGCATTAGAACAGACAATTACTGGGTGCAAAAACTATCCAGCCAAAGTGATTGCAGTATCTACAGATGTAACTCAAGTAGAAGGTTGCCAGCATTTGATAGAAACAGCGATCGCCACGTTTGGGCGGATTGATGTCTTAATTAACAATGCCGGAATTGGAATGCTGACACGCTTTGATGAAGTAACAGATATTTCCATCTTTGAGCAAGTAATGCAGGTAAACTATCTGGGTGCAGTGTACTGTACTCATTATGCCTTACCCTACCTGAAAGCCAATCGAGGACTGTTAGTGGCTGTTTCTTCAATTTGTGGCAAAACAGGAGTACCCACTCGTACAGGTTACGTTGCCAGTAAACACGCTATGCAAGGCTTCTTTGATACATTGCGAATTGAATTGCACTCAACAGGAGTAGATGTATTGGTTGTCTCACCGGGGTTTGTGGCAACTGATATCCGACAACGAGCGTTGGGAGCGGATGGAAAACCATTAGGCAAAAGTCCGCGTGATGAAACTCAAGGCAATATGTCAGTAGATGAGTGTGTGCGTCAAATTATCTGGGCAATGGAGCGGCGTAAACGAGAACACATTATGACATTGAAAGGAAAAGCAATACCTTGGGCAAAGCTGATTGTACCAGGATTTGTTGATCGTATTGTTGCTGCTACCATTCGCAAAACAACTTCCACCCAGTAGTAACATTTTGGAGTACCAAATTGAGAAGTATCAAACCAAATTTAACTGCCTTCCGTACTCCGCCTTGAGCCTAAAGAAACACACACACCACCTATCGCCCACCACCCGTTCAATCCCATGCGGCTGCTTGTTGTCGAAAGCAATGCAATCGCCTTCCTCCAGCCAATATGATTCCATCTGTCGGACATCCTGACATCCAGAAATTGAGAACTTCGCCCGACCCATTATATTGATTTGCGCTGCACCAGAAGCATAAGCAGGTGAATCCCGATGTACTTTGATTTGCGTCCCGGCTGGGTAAAACAGTACAAGTGCTTGATGAAAGTCCGGCAGCAGCTTCTCGCCCAAAGCCTCAATCAAATCTGCACCAGCATAACGCCCCGGCTCAACCACCTTAACCTCAGCCTTCTTCCCCGATTTAGCACCAGTGAGACTAACGAACCGCCGTAGATGTAGTTCCAGACGACCATCGGCGTATTGCGAGACTGAGGGAAACATCTGGTTTTTGATAGATTTGCACCAATCCTGAATCTGAGCTAATTCCTCCCCTTCTAGCTTGTCCATCCGTGTAATCAAACTGGGGGATTCGGGTTGTGCGGCAACAGTCTCTTTTGGTACTTCTGGAATTGGAGGAGTTGCAGTAGCCAAGGACGGAAACAACCGCCCACGGTAAAACTCATGCTGCAACCCTGACAGAACCCCCAGCACGCCCAACTCTGACCAATCGCCCAAATTCTCCCCATGCAGAGACACGCGATAGTACCCACAAGCTAGGCGATCGCACACCACAGGAAAACCAGACGAGTGGCATTTTTCAATGAGGCTCAAAACCTCAGCAGGATATGTTACAGGATGATTAATCTTTCCTCCTTGTACAACTTTCATCTCTGGACGAGTTGTCCCAACTTCGCCGCCCCAAAGCTCAGGTAAGTATTTTTGTACTACTTCTTCTCCAACCTGATACCGATGGCAGAAATCCCCAGTTTTCTCGAAGCAGCACAGCGTTATATCCACAGGGTTGTCCTTCTGCTTGGCTACCCAAAGCTGTATCAGAGTAAGCCGAGAGTCCAGAATCTCGCGGAACTGTCGTTTGTATTCCTGTTGTGCGGTGGTATCTTTTGCGGAGGACTTCCACCAATTGAGGAGTTCGGGAGTAGGGGAGAATAGGGGAAGATGTTTGCCAGTCCAACTTTTGGGAGGATAAAGCGAAATGGAAATGGTTTCACCTTTGATTTCCCCTGCGTAATATGAGGTGTAAATTGTCATACTCAAACCCCCGTTAAATCGTAGTCAGTAACCCAGGCAAGACGACTTTGCACAGTGGGTTGCTGGAAGGATTGGGGGAGGATGCACAGGGGTTGCTCATCGAATTTTGGCAGAAATGGAGAACGCAACTCGATACTGTAGAACCACGAATCGTTGATCAGCTGTAGTCCCAAAACAGTGCGAACCTTGACGGCATCAGCAGCAAGGCGGAATTTGACCAACTCGCCCACCATAAAAGTGGGTTTGGGAAGACGTACAGCCTGAAGTTGACCAGAAGCAACAATTTCGACTCCTGAGACCAATATAATTTGGCTGTCCAAAGCAATAGAATAGCACCAGCCGTCGGATGACCATTCGACCCCGCAGCAGTAACCGAAAGCTTTGGTTTTGGGCAGATAAACCCTTTCCAGCAGGCTGATGACCAACGGCAGGATATTTTTACCCCAGGGTGGTGAGATGTACCAGCAGGATTCTAGGGTGTTAATTTGATAACTCACGAAACGACCTCCTGATGAAGCATGAGACTGCACAAATAATGAATGCGTTTCCAAGGAACAGCTGCTTGTCGTGGGGAACAACTCAACCCGAAAGCACGACGAGCATCAAAGTTACCAGGAATTTTTTTAGCTACCCCAATGGAAACCCCATGAGCCACCGCAAGAACTCCGGGTTGATAGCTTCGGATTTCGTGAGAGAGCCGTACTTCCGCAATGTGATTTCCAATTTGGTCTGCCCAGGAGGTCGGCTGTTGACCGTGGAATAAGCCATTGGGGTAGGTAATAATAAAGACCCGTTCCCTTTCAAGCGGCAAGCCAAGGCAGTATGCGGGTATAGTTTCCCATTCGCATATATACCCGATTTGGGAAAGGTCTTTGAGGATAGTTGCCATTCCTAAGCGCGAGTAGCCCTGTGGGATTTTCGATGAGAGCGATCGCTGGTCTGTTGGAGTCGATAATCCTGAACTGTTCAGCCCAGAGTGCGGATCTGGGGTCATCAAGTCCTTGGCGGTTGCCGGAGTTACTTGTGCCACTGCAAGGGAATCCCCCGCACACGATATCGAACTGTCCCCGGTGGCAGAAGTAGGTGGTAATGTCCGGGTGGATTGGGATTTGGGGCTGTTCATGGCGTAGTTGTGATTGGGAGTGTAGCGAAATTTCGACAAATTGCCTAACTTGGAACTTGTGGGACAAACCCGCCGCAGAGATACCGTGATGGCAGAGTCCGCCTATGCCGGAGAATAAGGAGAGGACTGATTTCATGCAACTGCCTCCAAGCCGTATTCAGATAAATCAACTTCGACATTAAACAACCCTTGTTTGCCAATAACACTGATGGGTGGAACAATAGGTCGAATATTGTCCAACTGCCAAGCGAAGCGTCCAGGCTTCCAATCACCAGTATCAATTTCGGTTTCGGGTTGTTGGTTGATGAATTGTGGAGTCATTTTGATGCAGGCGGTGAGGTCAACAAGTGTAACGGCGCACCCAAAAGGTAAGTCCTGCCATTCCAGGTAGTTATCAGTTTGAGTAAGTAGTTGTTGATATTTGTTGATTAAATAGTTGTGAGTTAATTTTTGGGAAGTGCTAACTTTTTTTGCTGCACAGATTAGCAACTGGCCTCTGTAACTGGTGTGCCAAGAGCGAGTTTCGTACTTCTTCAGTCCCATAGGGATAAATGTTGCCCAAGGCTGATGAAGGCTAATGGCTTTGATGATTGTGGTAGTCATGAGTTGTGAATCTTGTGGGGGGATTGTTTGAATGAGACATAAATTAAAACTCAATTTCTTGTGATTGTGATTGTGATTGTGATTGTGATTCTTCCGCGAGCCATTGATGAGCGATCGCCTTGACATCAATCGGAGAAACTGGAGGTTGATAGCTAGTGATGTCATCAAAAATGCCTTGAGGGGAGTGCCAATTGGATTTGGTTTTCATAGCAAATTTGAACTTAGCTAAAACTTGTTGTTTAGTCTCTTCATCCATTGCTAAGAAAAAATTTAAGCGTCGTTCATCAATCTGCCAAGCATACCGAGCAAACATACCAGCATAAATTTCTTGCGTAGGGATTACTTCACCTTGAGCCAGCAGATTAATTTTTTCGAGTACACGACGAACTGACGGTGGTTTTTGAGTCGGGTCGATAGGCTCTCTTTTTACTGGGAAATTTACAACATTTGCCTGACTTGACTCATTAGAGCTTGTTGGCGCAGGGGGAAGAAATCTTACACCAGTTGGCGAATCACAGTAAACACTGACAAACTTCTTCTCCAGCTTGTCTAATTTCCAGTCATTAGCCAGAGCAATAGCTTCTATGCCACCAACGTAAGCAAGGGTAGCATGGCCTTGTGGAGTCAAAGATTGAAGAATTTGTTTTTGATATTCTTCGTTACCAGTTTTGGCCGCAGCGATAACTATCTGCCAGTCAGCGATCGCCCTGACTTCTTTACTGGCGAAAGCAAACTCAACTAGTCGTTTAGCATTGGGGAAGAAATCAAGACTGAGGATTGCTTGTTTGACAGCTATTGTGAATGATTCATCGTCCAGGTGTTCGTTGAGGTATTCTGACCAAATAGCGATCGCGCTCTTGCATAACTCACGGTTGAAGTGTGTTTGCAGTAAAGCGATACCTTTGTCAAATTTCTCTTGAGTAATCATAGTTTTTTCTCCAAGGGTGTAAGGGTCAAGAAATTCCACTTCCCACCTGTCTCAAAGCTCGAATTTTGTACTAGCAGCTTGCCGGATGCGATCTAACTCTTGTTGGTGATTGACCGCAGCCGCAACATTTACCGTAGTTTTGCTTTGACGCTGCTGCTGCCACTCAGTCACCCAACCCACCAATTTCTGCCAACACCGAGGGTCACGTTCGCATTTGTTGATCACGCTAAAACCCAGTGAGATCGTTGGTTGTTGCCCTCGCTTGCAGTTCTCTCCCGCGACGTAAACCGCAAACTCGACGGAGACATCATTACCGCCTGTGAGGATGAATCCGCTTTTACGGTAAGTTTTGACATACTGCCCAATTTCTTGCTTTGCCCAGTCCCGTAATTCCCACTGTTTAAGCGGTATTCCATCAGCGTCAAGTTGTTGGTAACGACGGAGTGTAAGAACTTCACGATTCTCCGGCTCAGTAGTGTCCTGAGTGGAAGCAAGAGTTAAATTCATTTGTTCGAGATTATCGAACGACCCCGCCACGATTGAACCAAATGCAGGATCTGATTTTTGTTGCAAAGATTCGGGTTGATTTGGTAACAAAGAGTGAATTTTTGGGGCTGGTTGATCTGGTTTCTCAAGTTGAAAGTCCAGGGCGAGTTGGTTTAGTTTTTCAACTTGAAGGGCTGGGGTGAGTTGGTCTAGTTTTTCAACTTGAGAGACTGGGGTTGATTGGTCTAGTTGCTCAACTTGAGAGACTGGGGTTGGTTGGTCTAGTTTTTCAGCTTGAGAGACTGGAGTGGGTTGGTCTAGTTGCTCAACTTGAGAGACTGGGGTTGGTTGGTCTAGTAATTCTGTTCCTTCAGAAATTTCTTCACGAAGTGATGAATCGAGTGTGAGGAAGTGTGTTTCTTCTCTCTTTTTGTTTTCTTTTATTTGGTTTTCTTTATATTGTTTTTCTTTTAGTGGGGTTGATTCACCGCCCCTGGTTCGACCACCTCTGGTCTGACCGCCTCCGGTTTCACCATCTCCGGTCTGACCACCTCCGGTTTTGACCCCCCTGGTTAAGCAATTCGCAATTTCCAGTTCGCAATTCGCAATTGCTTTTAACTGCGAATTGTGAATTGCGAATTGCGAATTGTTTTGGTCACTTGTCAATTCCTTTGTTGGTAAGCTTTGGCGAAAAGCGATCGCATCATCACAGTCTTTAAAAATGTGATATTCACAATCAAATAAGCCTCCACAAGTGCGGATTTTGCGTCTAACTAAATAATTGTAATGTTCGGCATTTTTGAGAATCTTACGTAACTTATCCCGACCATAACCTAAAGCAGTCTGAATGTTATTAAAGTTAATCTCAAAACCTTCATCATGTGATGTCATCCAGCAAATAAGGCGGAATGTGCTGTCATCTATTTCGCTATTACGAATCAATGAATTAGAAATTGGAGTATAATTCTTTTTAAGAGATTTACCCGCTACAACCTTGCTCATAAAAACCTCCGGCAATGCTTCTGTAGCTAATATTCTTGTTTAAACTCACCAAAACCACATCTTTCATTTTCAATTCCCCAACTGTTGAATGCAGCCTGGGGAATTTGTTTTTAGAAGTAATTTGTACTTACTTCCCCGTGAGCAATCGCGCCAACAATACCCTCTGCTTGTTGAAGAGGAATCGCTTGTTCAGGGTTCTTGTAGAAGCCGATAATTTGAGATTTGGGACGAATGACAAGCCGTTGGGAAGTCGTGCGCTTGTCCCATACAAAACAAGAGATAGTAATGTTATCGGTAGCCCAATGACTACCAGTTTTGTCCTTGCGAAAGCAGAACCGGGGCAGGGTTAATACAAGTGATGGTGGGTGTTGCTGCAAGAAATCAGCTCGGTCGTCACAAGGTTCTAAAAAGCTGGTGAGTAAGAAAGCCACAACACCCACACTCGCCTTTTTGAAAGCATTCTTGATAATTGGTGCAGCATATTGAGCATAGGGGGGATTGGTGCAAATCCAATCGCAAGCAGGAAACTCATTCCAGGCTTTGGGCTGTGTTGCATCGTAGTGATAATCAGCATCTTTGTTCGGATCGATGTCGTTCGTCCAGATGGATTTTGTGTATGGCCACACTCGGAGTAAAGAAGCGATCGCACCATGTCCCACACAAGGCTCACCAATCACACCAGATAATCTAACGTGACGCAGTAGTTCAGTTGTGAACCAGGATGGAGATTCGTAGAAGTTCAGGGGATGTTTATTGATCTTATGTTCTGGTTCTATTAGTTTTGTTTGAATGATACTCATTAAATTTCCTCTGATTGCTTAACAATCTGTGCGCTGATTGATTCAAAATCGACTTGGAAGAGATTTAAATCAGTTTGCATTGCTCCAGAATTGTAACGGTCAACAATGTGCTGTTTGATTGCATCTTTTGATAGCCCATCAGGAATATTAATATGAGCTTCACTGTGAATTTTTTCGATTACTTGAACGATGACTTTCATGTAAACATCCTTGAAATTAATCTATTTTTTCGAGGTTACTATCTCGAAACTCTCCAATGTATTGAGTTACAGCATCTCCGTGACAACCTTTTTGAGTTACTGGAGAATCAAGTTCGACTTGCACCCATGTACAATCCATCTCCCACTCGTATTCACAGCCAATAACTGAACCATCTCCTACTGGCGTTTTTACTCGGTCATTTTTATTAAATTTGGACATTGTTTTTACCTCTTTTTTTGACTACTAATAACTGATGACCATTGACCATTAAGCAGTAACCACAGGCTTTCTATTGAAAGCCCCAGCAAGCTTGAGTACCTCCGCCGGGTTCGGATCTGCGAAAAATTCTTCAATAGCCTTGGTCAAACCCTCAGCCACCGCTTTTTCATGGCAAGCGTAAACGTAGACTGATTGTTGAGTGCCGTTAACCAGTCGCGTTTCCTGGCGTGAGCCTAAGTCTGGGTAAAATGTGCGTACCCAAGTACCCAGATGCCCCCGATAGTGAGAGCCACTGGTGGGGACATGACGACCTAGTTCGTTCTCCGCAAAATTCACCACACCCAGCCACTTCTCTTGTGTGCCAGTGAGCGTTTTTCGGTTGTGTTCCGCCAGAAGATTAGCGGCGAAGTCCTTAAAATGTTGCTCGATGTAGGGGTTGAGTCTGCCACCTGTTAAATCCGCAAGAGTCTTCATGGACTGGACAAGAGTGTGCAGACGTTGTTCTGGTGGGGGAAGGGCTGGTGTGGGGGGTTGGGGTGTGATGGTTGGTACAGCTGCAACCAAGTCTAAAATGATGGTGCGGACTTGGGCAGCGATTTCAGACTGTTGTAAAAGCATTGCAATTCTCAAAGCACCCAAAGGACTAAAAATTCTTGCTTTTGGGGTTCTGGAACTTAGACAGAAGGTCTGTCTAACATCCCGTAAGTCCTTGCCAGTAAGGGTTTTAGTTTCTGAGTCTCGAAATTCTGCACTATTGACTCTGTAAACTTCTTTAACTGCTGACTCTGTGACATCAAAATATTCAGCGATTTGTGCAGTAGTAGCCCAACCAGCACCAGCCCAAACAGCAAAGATAATTGCCTTAGCTTTAGCCAGAATTTCTAAGGCTCTGTCATCAGAAAAATTGGTGATAGCTGAAGTCCTCAGTGTTTTTGACTCTAGCAACACTGATGGATTTAAAGGTAAACTCATATCTGTTCCTTTTAGATGGGACGGGCGATCGCTAACTTTGGACGGTGGGCGATCGCTTTTAATTATTTGCCGTTAAAAACATAACTACATTTCAATCCCTAATTCTGCTCCTAGTGCTTTCTCGATGCTTCGTAATGTTTCAATAGGTAATTCCTGAATTTTTTCATTTTCAATCCTGTTCCAATGGGGAGTGCTAATACCTGCCTCTGCTGCCAATTCCGTTAAGGATTTAGGAGAAGCCTTTCTAAGAGCTTTAATTTTTTCTCCCAAACCAGGAATTTCTTTGCTAAACGTAACCCGCATTAACGTTAATTCCACATGCACTACTCCTTAAGTATCTTTGGCGGGGTTGTTTTTCTCATGTTTTTAGTATTGCATATCATGTATTACTTGACAAGTATTACTTTCAGTGATATATTTTATATATAAAGGAGGAAACAAGCACCAGCCTCTCAGAAAAATAAAGCGGTGCTTACGCAATCTGAACCATGACAGCATAATCCAGAGTGACCGCTTGATGAGTAACTGAGGCACTGGCGCAACCAGAGAAGGTGAGGGGTACACAGCCGGGAAATGGATTTGCATGAATAAAAAAATTACCAACAAGACGACTGGCATCTGAAGCTGTATCTGTCGCCTGGCTATTGTGCCTCTTGTTTGGTGATGCTCCGTCCACTGGCTAGGGGCAATAAATACGGCTTCGCCAAACTTCTGTGAGGTGCGCTGTGGTTTACCACAGCGTTCTCCCAACGCCTTCAATCCACGAATCAAAGACAGCAAAGCTGTATGGGAATTGAGAGAAAGCAACGATGCCCAAAAACAAAAGCGATCGCTAGCCCTGAGAAAGTTTGCGATCGCCTTTTTACCTTATTATCAAAGGACTTCTATTATGACTTACACAGCACAAACAAAGCAACCCGTTAACGAACAAGTTCTAGCTACAGAAGAACTGAGAACAGTAGAAATTTCGTTCTTTGACCACGAGATTTACTGCGGGGACAAATTGATAGCCAGCATCAGCTACGACGACGGTGATTTTGTGACGCAACCGTGGGTAGTGATGGTGAATGGTGAAGAAATCCACAGAGCCAACACCTATGCGAAGTGCCACACCTACATCAGAACGCACTACAAACGTGGGACTTTGCCAGTACAGCAGCCCGAAACCCCAGCCGCTACAACGGGGAACGAAATCATGGCTCAGATTGCGGTCGGGTGCGAACAGTTGGGTTTAGAATTGCGGGACGATGGCATATATCGCAACGATAAAAGACTCGTTGAATTTGTGTATAAGAATGGCGTTTGCTGGTATGTAAGAGCTTCTTTAGAACCGTTACAAATAGCTTCTGAATTGCTGTTTGAGGATTGTTCTGGCGAGGAACTTTTGGATATGCCATTCGAGTTATTAACACCTGAACAGTGGGAGAAGGTGCGAGATTTTGAGGCAGTTGAGGAATTAGTAGCGGTCTAGTCAGAAAAAAGGCGATTGCATTCAAGAGTTGCGATCGCCCCACTCCAAAAATCCTGGTGTAAATTATGACACAAACCACCATAGACAAATCGAGTGCAATTCTGCTACCTCCAACAGAATTGCAGATTTCGGGATATAGGCTGGTGTTGGTTTCCTCCAAGACATCGCCCAAGACATGGCGATGCTACAAAGGAATTTCGATGCTGGGATTGTTGTTTGAGCATCCCACGCACTGGTCGAATGCAGTAGACCGGATTAGGTACAGCGAACCATTGGAGGCTGCTGTGGGGTTGGAGGATTTTATGCGCGTAGCGGGGATTGTGAGGGGGCAGCCGCAGGAATCGGAGGAAGGGATTATTGCAGCGTAAAATACAGGTGGGGGCTGCAAAATCAATAAAATGGTGGGTAGCTCACCAGATAAAAAATGTTTACCCCTGAAAGGAAGTAGGCCATGTTTCAACCTTTAGTTGAGCCAATAACCTTTGAAGAGTTTCTGGAATGGAAACCAGAAAATGGTCGATATGAACTGCACAAAGGAGTGATAGTCGAAATGCAACCAACAGGGGATCATGAATTAGTCAGAGGATTTTTGATTAGCGAAATCAACTTTGAAATTCGGAGATTAAAACTTGCATATTCGATACCTTCTCAAGCTTTAGTGAAAGCAGTAGACAAAAAATCTGGTTATATTCCCGATGTGTTGGTATTAAATGTGCCTAACTTAATTAATGAAGCATTGTGGAAGAAATCATCAACAGTTTCTCAAGCGGAATCAATACCATTAATCATAGAAGTAGTCAGCACAAATTGGCGTGATGATTACTTCCTAAAATTTGGGGAATATGAAGAAATGAGGATTCCAGAATATTGGATTGTTGATTATGCAGCTCTTGGTGGCAAGCGTTTTATTGGCAGTCCTAAACAACCAACAATATCAATTTATGTTTTAGTTGAGGGAGAATATCAGCTAACTCAGTTTAGAGGAAATGACCAAATTAAATCACAGACTTTCCCAGAATTAAGTTTGACTGCTAATCAAATTTTTGAAGCTGCTTTGGGAGAGTATTAATCAACAATAATTAACCCAAGATGACCAGGAGCTAATTATGAATTTAACCCAAGCATACCAGGAAGCTAGAGCGCAAGCTTTACAAGAAGGACAACGCCAAGTAGTAGAAAATTTGTTGAGATTCAGATTTGGGGAAGTAGATGAAGAACTATCAAAAGTAGTCGATAGTTTACTAGAGTTATCGGCAGAAGAATTTACGCCCATGTGTCTAGAATTATCGCGTGAAGAACTGTTAGCCAGATTTTCGCATTAAACGTAAGAATACAGGAGTCAGGATACAGGAGTCAGAATAATTCAAATTCTGATTTTCATCGCTAATATTTCTAAAACACTATTAATTCTGACTTCTGAGTGCTGAATACTTAGCATTAAACCACCACACATCAAAAATGCAAGCGGTTTGTTAACAGCAGACCATTGGTGACAAGTTAAGGCTGTAAATCTTTTGTCAAGAGGCTTTGAGAGAATTGTTGAAGAAAAACTGGTCAGACCCTCGTTGAAGATCAGGGAAAGGAGCGACAATTAACTTAATGTTTGGTTTTCGCTTCTGTTTGATAATCCCTAAATCTCGATTTTGAGGGTCAGCAAAATACTTAACAGGGTCTGTTGCCTTACCTTTTTGATGAGCCATCGTAAAATGATAAAGACCACGATAAATCATTTCTAATGAAATCTCATCAAAAGGCAGAGAAAGTTCGTCAGCTACAGCATCACCTAAATCTACTAAAACCGCATAAAATAACCAAGTTGCCCAAATCTGCAACTTAATCCCATTAATTGAACCCGTCCATAAATAACTTAGCCCTAAGAGTCTTTTGACAGTATTAAAAGCATCTTCAATGCGCCAACGTCGTCGATATAAATCGGCTACAACATAAGGGGGTAAAACATTAGGATCTAGAACGCTTGTTAAATAAGAATGCCATGTTTTTCCAGAACGCACTTCAATTAACCGTAAGGTAATAAATGGGGTCTTATTTGTGCCAGAACCCAGACGTATCTTTCTGTCCCTGAGTCCATAGCTATCTGTAAATACCTGTTCTATCTTGATTGCTGCTCCTTTTTTTATTCTCGTAATAAAGTCAACTTTTTTCTCGATTAACTGATGCCAAAACTTAAAGTGATAAAAACCTCTATCTAATAAGAGTAAAGTTCTTGTTGTAACTAAATTTAGGATATTTTCTTCCGATTTAGTGTCAGATGCCTTGGGATTTTCTTCAAACCAAATTTCTACAGGTAATCTGGTCATTAAATCAATGACTGTACTCATTTTTCCTGCTAATTGCCCTCTTTGAGCCGACTCTAAGCTTTGTAATTTTCTAAACAATGCCTCCAGTGTTGACCCGTCTACTATCCAAATTTTCTCGAATTTTGATAATGTAAACTGAATACTTTCTGGCAACGGTCGTTTATTTCTACTATGCCAAGCTGTTCTTAAACTAGGCAGTAAATCTTTAAATACTTTTTCAAATAATTCTGATGGAAATGTCAAAAATCTCTGTGATACAGCTTGTTGACTAACTTTTGTAGGATTACACCACAGAAAACCGTCTCTAGCTAACATTCTTGTCAGTTCTCTGACTCCGGCTATGTCTCGCCATAACAAGGTTAGTACCGCAGCCATCATCAATGGTAAATTCAGTATCCGTTCTCTGAGTCCTAGTTTTCGGTAGTAATTTTCTTGATTTGTAATCGCTGGGGTCAATAATTTTTCCAGTTGCTCTGCAATTACTTCGTCTTCCACCATTGGTCTGTGTTTCTTTTTGGCGTGGTCTCTATTGGTTTTTTTGCTGGTGGTCATGACTGGACTCAATCGCTCAATTACTTGTCTAGACTGAGTTTCCCATGCTTTTGACCACTACAAATACCACCCTTGACAATTTTCCCTTTTCCTTAACTTGTCACCAATGGCTAGAGCCGGAGAAACAGCTAGAAGTTTGGCAGCAGGCAGTAGAACTTGCTGGCGGTAAAGTGCCGACTGGTAGGATTGTGAAAGATGTTGTGCAAAGGATAATCGAGCGCACCCAAATACCCAACAGCTACCAGATTGGGGAGGTATGCCAAATCTTAGCCAAGGACAATCCCGAACTCAGAGGTAAAGGTGGCTGTTGGTGCATAGTAGTTGCTGTCCATGACTTCAGTTGTACCGTGAGGCTTTGGAATGGCGAATGTACTGTTGGTATACAGCATCTAAAGTCTTACAACTATCTGCCTGCTGAGTGTGAGCAGATGCAGGTGATCTGCGATCGCATCAATCGGGTGTATTCTACTGAACTGGAGGAGTCGGTGCAGAAGTTTTTGGAGTCGTTGGGGAAGCTGAAGCGGGTTTATTTGACGGGGTTGGAGGAGAAAGTGCTGGGTGTGATAGAAAGAGAATACGGTGTTGTGGGTTAAACTCCAGAAAACACTCGACAATATAAAGATACTCATCATATGATTAGGGAATCAGCTTGATTTTTGGCAAACCTATAGTGAGGTCAAAAACCCTGGGGGTTTGCCAAAAACGCCAGAACCATGACAACATAATAATTACAGCGTTTCTATAATTAGGGAAGTTGCAAATTACTTGCAATAATGACGGCTGAAATCGACCTGATTTTGAGGTTTGTCAAAATGCTTCCCAGGAAGCCTGCTCCGTAACAGTTTCAGCACCGGGCGGTTTCCAAAGCCTATTACCCCGCAAGGGGACTGAAACAATGTATTATTTTCATCAACTGAATAAGTATTATTTGTTTCCAAAGCCTATTACCCCGCAAGGGGACTGAAACATGTCTTTAACGTTTATCTTTAAAATTCTTGCACAAGGTTTCCAAAGCCTATTACCCCGCAAGGGGACTGAAACATATAAATCTAATATCAGGATGTAATCCCTGTTTTTGGTTTCCAAAGCCTATTACCCCGCAAGGGGACTGAAACGCTGCATCTAATCTTTCTATAGCCAAATCTAGTTCGTTTCCAAAGCCTATTACCCCGCAAGGGGACTGAAACAGACTACACAAGTAGAACTAACAACTGAATGGTTGGTTTCCAAAGCCTATTACCCCGCAAGGGGACTGAAACAGTTGTCAGCCCTTCAATGTTCATGTTTCCTCTTTTGTTTCCAAAGCCTATTACCCCGCAAGGGGACTGAAACGCGAAAAAAGTATTTTACGTCAAAATTTTACAGGGTTTCCAAAGCCTATTACCCCGCAAGGGGACTGAAACAACCGACTAGTTTCCAAAGCCTATTACCCCGCAAGGGGACTGAAACAACAACTAAGCAAATTAGACGACAAAGAAGAAATTTGTGTTTCCAAAGCCTATTACCCCGCAAGGGGACTGAAACTCATTTGTTAATTCAATTGGTTGTTGCTGTGTTGTGTTTCCAAAGCCTATTACCCCGCAAGGGGACTGAAACATTCATACGTAAAATGTAACTGCCTAGCTAGTAGGATTTGAGGAAAGGAAAACAGAGACATTACCAAGTAACGCATCAGTAATAACTTCCAATAGATTAAGATGACGCTTAGATGCAGTGGAAAGAAAAGAACGAATATTGGCAAATGAAACCGCAAAATCGAAGGAGCGAAAACCACCGGAAATTTTCTGCTTACACTTCATCATCCGCAAGTCACGTTCTGCTTGATTATTAGTAAACGGAACATCCAGTTCTGTCAAAAACAGTAAAACATCATCAACATAATTTTTAAGCCGCAACAATAAGTTATGTCCAATTCGTCGTTTCACCCGACCCCGATTACCTTTGCGGTTTAAAGGTATTTGACAGAAGTGAAAATCAAGACCCCGTTTGATAATTCGCTCATAGAGTTGATTGATGCGAGCAATAATATTTTCAGGAATACCTTGAGGATAGCGATGTTTATAATTGCAGGCTAAGAGCAAAAGCTTTTTCATTGACTTAGCCCAAGATTCTTGCTCAATTTCCTCCAAGGCTTTGAGTTCACGCAGATGATGGGCGTTGCACAAGGCGTGATTGACACCAAGGAGTTGATAATATGGCTTCCAGTGGTCGTGGACTACTACACCCTTGATATCATCCAATACTTCAATGTCTTTGCGTTTAGGCGCAACTCGATACCATGTTTCTGTTTGGGTTGAAACTACGTGCAACCAATTGGTTTTACCACCAATCCTCAATCCCGTCTCGTCTAGATGTTTAACAGGCGATGCTTTGACCTCCGACGCAATCTCAATTACAACTGGTTCTATGATCTTGGCAAGTGTCTTTGTTGTATTTGCAATTGTCCCTGGTGTCATTTGACAACCAAATAAATCCAGCAGCACTTCACTCAATCTGTCTTCAGGAATAAAATGTTGGTGATTTAGATAAGCCGCAACTGCTCTAATTCTCGCTCCATATTGTACTGGTGCTGTTACAGATTCTGGAAAACTCCCTTGTAGGAGAATTTTACATTTTGGACATTCTTTGACTGCTACTCTATGTTCTGTGACTACGATTCTTGGGGCTGGTATATCAAATACTTGTCGCTTAATAATTTTTTTGACTCCTACAACCCCAATATCACATCCGCATCCTGGACATGAGCATGGTGTGGGATGTTCTACTATTTTCTCTGGCTTCAATACTTGTTCTAATGTCTGCCCTGGATGACCTATCTGTCCTCCTGATGGCCGCTTTCCTTTTTCTCTTAAACTTTTTATCCGTATTTTGCTTGACTTTTTGAGTCCGTCGCTGGCTGGTGGTTTTGAGCTTGTTTTGCTATCTAGTCCCAAACTCCTTTCTAGCTCTGCTATCCGTTCCCGCAGTGCTTTATTTTCTTGCTCCAGTCTCTCTATTTTTTGATCTTTTTCTTCTGGACTCATGTTTGAACACTACCATCTTTCTTCCCTCATGGGAATATCCCTGACTTTCCTACCTGGGCAGTTACCGTAAAATAAGAAAAAGGATAGAGGGAAAGTTTCCAAAGCCTATTACCCCGCAAGGGGACTGAAACTCAATCAGCGCATCCATGTCTGGCACTGATTTTACGTTTCCAAAGCCTATTACCCCGCAAGGGGACTGAAACAGGAATGCGATCGCACCTTTGGCGATTTACAAAAAGTTTCCACAGACCATTATCTTGGATGGAGATTAAAGTTTTAAGGCTGATATCAAAAGGTTAGGATGGGAGCAAATTGTTAAACGTCTGGATGAAGCTCTTGAATTACTCGTGAAAATTCTTCTGTTAAGAAGTCTGAACCATACTCACTATATATTTTCTGTAATTCTCGATAAAACCATAAAGTCCCCTCTTGACCAGCTTTGAACTGATTCCAAATGTTGCTTCCATGTTGTCGGTAGTCAGCAAGTAGCGACCTAGCATTGTGCAGCTTATCGGCTAACGACACTCGCCGCACAGAGGGTGAAGCATGACGCAGATTGTACAAATATTTTTTCTTGCGTTCTTCCCACTGGAGTTTAGACTAAAAGCGATATGAGAGAACGCAAACCAAAAGGAATTAGAGGTTAAAAATATTATCTTGTCAGCCTCAAAGCATCCCTGACTTTTAACAATTATTGTGTAGTATACCTGTCCAGAAAATAATACAATAATGATAATCATGAAAATGGTGGGAGAGAAACGAGCGACGCTCGTTTCTCTCCCACCCTCCCCTTATTCGATTATCATTATCAGATAATGAGCAAGAAAAAAGGGGTGTCTAATTGAATACAGCCCCCCTTTTGGCAGAAAGTGAGAAAAGAACTACCATTACTCACCTGCCAACATGAAAAATGCCAGACTTGAAGAGTTTCGTCAAGTAGCTTACAAATATTTAGGTAGAGCTAAAGATGCGACGTTTGAATTAACAGATGCCATATTGCTGACTCGCAATGTTTATTCCTTAGCAGATTTATCCTTATCACCAGTATTTAGACGCTTTTTTGCCAAGCATCTATGAAGCCTTACAAGATAGCAGACCACAAAGACAAAAATTGATGCAGCTATACATCAAACAGATCCCAGCAGAGGGACGACCATTGTTAGCAGGAGATCATACAAACTGGTCACGCCCAGATGCAGTAACGTTACAAGAGAGAACTTATGAACATAGTGGCACATCCATAGCTGGAAATAAACCGATTACCCTTGGTCAAGGATATAGCACAATTGCCTGGATACCTGAAAAATCAGGCAGTTGGGCATTACCCCTCAGACATGAGCGGATCACAAGTGGGGAAAGTCCCATCTCAAAAGCGATTTGGCAACTAAAACAGGTGTGTAAATATTTACCTGTTAGACCGATTTCAGTTTGGGATAGTGAATATGGATGCGCCCCTTTTGTCTTAAAAACTGCCAGTATTCCCGCAGATATTCTCGTTCGGTTGCGCTCAAATCTGTGTTTATGGGGTGAACCAGGAGCTTATTCCGGGATTGGCCGTCCCAAGAAGCATGGTGATAAATTTAAGCTCAATGAACCAATAACATGGAGTGAAGCCACATCTGTGTTGGAAATGAATGACCCAAAATTAGGGCGTGTGCGTGTTAGCTTGTGGAAAGATTTACACTTCCGTCAGGCTGCTACACGCCCAATGTTACTCCTGCGGGTTGAACGTCTCGACGCACAAGGCAATGAACGAGTATCCAAACCTTTATGGTTAGCTTGGGTAGGAGAAGAAATCCCACCACTAGAGGAAGTTTGGTGTCTTTACTTGCGTCGCTTTACCATTGACCATTGGTATCGCTTTTTAAAGCAACGTCTACATTGGACAGTGCCACAGTTGAGTACTCCCAAGCAAAGTGAAAGATGGAGCGATCTCATGCCTCTGATGACTTGGGAATTGTGGTTAGCCCGTGATATTGTAACTGACAATCCTCTACCTTGGCAGAAGTCTCAGGGTAATTTGACCCCTGGAAGAGTTGCTCAATCTATGGGTGGAGTTTTCGCGGTGATTGGTACTCCAGCCCTTCCACCCAAACCTCGCGGAAAGTCACCGGGTTGGGAAGCAGGAAAAAAGCGTCACCGTAAAAACCGATGCCCGATTGTTAAAAAAACTGTAACACGAACACGCAAAGAACCATCAATTGCAGTTTAATACTCAAGATTATTGATCATTTCACTAAGTCTCTGATTAACTCAGCCCTGCTGGGTCATTTTGCATAGCTTAGTCTAAACTCCAGTTCCCAAGGTGGTTTAGGATAAGCATCAGATTCAGTGCAACCATCAACTATTGCTACAACATTCTCACCGAAACGCTGACGGATTTCATCACGAGTGGATTGTCCACCCTGGTCTTCGACGGCATCATGCAAAAGACCAGCGATCGCTTCTTCTTCAGTGCCGCCGGCTTCTAGTACGAGTGCGGCGACACTCAGTAAGTGTGCTACGTGGATGTATAGCTAGGGACGAAAATCCTTCTAGTTCACCAATGGATCTGTATTTCCCTGACAAATCCAAGCTCCCCAGTAAAAGGGATGCTCTAATGGTGTGTCATCTTCTTGACAATCAATTTTACCATTTGCAGATAACTCTTTGACCGCTAAAAGTTCTTTTAGCACTTCTAGACCCAAAGCTGATTCACGCAATTGTTTAACCGTAATTTTACGTATATAATGTTGAGCAGAATGTAAAGCCTCAGACCGACCCATCCCATACTGCAAGTTATCAAAGAAACGCTCCATCAGTAGAGATGTCACTTTGTCAGGAACAGACCAGAGGCTCATCACTAGAGTTTTTGCACCCGCCACCGCAAAGGCGCGACGTAATCCAAACACACCTTCGCCAATTTTAATATCGCCTCTAGCAGTATCACAGGCAGAAAGAACCGTTAATTCATTCGCCGACAAATCTAAATTGGCAATATCTTGGGCGAACACAAAGCCTTTACCTGCGGCTAGTGGTAGTGTCCCGCCAGCTAGCCAAGTATTAGCACCCGCTAGAGCCAGCCCAGAACGCAACATAGGATTTTCCACCTTGGTTGTTCGCAGACGTTCCATACTTAATAGATTGCGTCTTTTCGTGACTGGTTGCGGCTCAAAATCGCTTTGGAATAAGCCATGAGTAGCAATTAGCATGATTCTGGGACAATTGCTATTCGTTAAGCGGGTTTCTAGTGCCTCTGCACCTAAGTATAATTTGGCATCAGGCAGTTTTTTCGCTACACTTTCCCCTAAAAATCTTGTCCCAGGCGCAGGGAGCAAACCTGTTTCTGTGAAATGATCATGTAGCTGAAAACTTCGGACATCGAGCCGAGCATTGTTTTCCCAATCCCCAGTCCCCAGTCCCCAATCCCCAGTCCCCGATAAATCAAAATCAGGATCGGCGATAATTAATGGTGCAGAGATAGAATCTGTCGGTAGCTGCACTTTGCTACGGAGAATTTCTCGCCCAACACCCAGATAACTGATGGTATACTCATCCATCAATAGACGTGAACCTGTGGCATCAATCGGCAATACCTGAAATGGTACTAAGTTTAAATTCCCATCGGGTGCAATAATCAGATGTTTGCCATCTTTAACTAAATCCCGGATGGGTTCAAACAGTGCTTGACTCAGTTCTATTGCGGGTGTGGGATTATATGATTTAACACGCAGCTTTGGTGCTTGGCTAGCTTTACCCCAAGCGAGTGTAGGCAGGGTATAATCAGATGCTTGTAAACGAAATGCCTGAATCAATCTGTCAATGTCTGTGGCTATACCTAAGTCTATCATCTGTACAGCATCTGCTTTCCCGGCTGTGAAGATGAATGCTAAATATCGCGCTGGATGCCATTGTGTCTCCCCCTGTGCTGGAATAGCCTGAAAATCGAAGACCTCGAAGCGGACAAACTCGACTAAAATAGAATTGAGTGGTAATGCTGCGGCGTAGACGCAAAGCGTCTTGTCGTCAGACATCGCCTGAAGGTCAAAAAGTTGTTCTGATAACTGAATTTCTGGAACTTGTGCCGCTACTTGTTTTTGTAAGTTGTTATGTCTACTTTGCAGTTGTCTCAAGTTTTCTTGGTTAGTAGCTAAATCATCGGTGTCAGGAATTGCAAAGGTGAGATGAATAATTTGATTGCTTAAATCACGCAGTTGATGGAATTTTTCTGTGAGTTGGGGGTAGCGACCATTATAGAATGCTGCGTTTTGAGCTGCTAGAGCCGATGCAGTCAAGCCTTTACGTTTGAGAACAAATAAGAATACTGTGAGTTTCGCGTCCTCTGAATCGGCCAGATGATTGCAGACTAGGGAAACAAATAAGTCAAAGTCGTTTCTAATTTTATCTAAAAAGGAGAGGCGATCGCTTTCCGAACTAAACGCAAATATATTGCGAATCATCAGATCATTAATTTTACTTGCTCTTACACGACATAACAAAGATTCCTCTGGACGATTAGTTGCAGCTAATAAAGTAGCCAGATTATTTAAACTAAACGCTACATCAGGATGTGACTCTCCTAATAAACGTTGTCGCATTGCTAAGGTTTCTAAATACTTCTGTTCGGCTTCTTGATAGCGTCCCAAAGAAAAATATAATTCCCCCAAATTATTCAAGCTAGTAGCAATTCCTATGTGTTCTTCACCTAATAATAATTTTCTTAACTGTAATGTTTGTAAATGCAGTTTTTCTGCTTCTTGATAACGCCCTAAAAAGTCATAAACCACAGCTAAATTATTCATACTACTAGCTACGTGTGGGTGTTCATTCCCAAACACGCTTTTCACAACTTCCAAGGCTTCTAATAGTAATGATTCTGATTGCTTATATTGAGTTAAATCATCATATAATACTGCTAAATTGTTGAGACTAGCTGCAACAGATGGGTGACGCTCCCCTAATAAGCGTTTTCTCATTCCTAAACATTCAAGATGCAATTGTTCTGATTCTGAATATCGTCCTTGTCTGCGGTAAAGTGCTGCTATTTGGTTTAAGGTATCAGCAATATCAGGATGCTCTGTGCCTAAGAGATTTTTTTGAATATCTAAAACTTTAAGATATTTTTGTTCTGCTTGCGAATACTTTCCCTGTTCTTCATAAAGTCCAGCTAGATTATTTAAAATCTTGGCAATTGACCGATGTTCTTCTCCTACCAATTTCTCCAACATTGGTAATGCTTCTAAATACTGTTTTTCTGCTTCTTGATAGCGTCCTTGGTATGTAAACACTACTCCTAGATTACTTAAACTTTCTGCAATATCAGGGTGTTCTTCAGGGAAGAAACGCTTTCTTAGAGAATAAGCTTCCTGATACTTTTGTTCAGCAGCTAAATATTTACCTTGAATTAGATAAACTTCTGATAAATTATCTAAACTATTAGCAACTTCAGGATGTTCATCACTTAGCAAGCGTTTGTTCATAGACAAAACTTCTAAAAACTTCTGCTCTGCTGCTATATAATTGCCCTGGTCTTGATAAACACCAGCGATATTACTTAAGATAGATGCTATATAGGGATGTTCAGTTCCTAGAATTTTTTGAAGAATTTCTAATGCTTTTGAAAAGTTGATTTCAGCTTCTTGGTAACGTCCTTGAGCATCATATACTTTGCCTAAATTATTCAGACTGCTAGCAATATCAAAATGCTCTTCTCCCAGCAATCGCATTTTCATCGCTAATGCTTCTAAGTGCATTTTTTCAGCATCAGCATAGCGTCCTCTTGAGATATAAAGAGTTCCTAGATTGGTTAAGGATTGAGCAATATCAGGATGTTCATTATCAAACAAACATCTTCGCATTGCTAAAGCTTCTAGATGCACTTGTTCAGCTTTGAAGTATAGTCCTTGCTCTCGATAAATTTCTGCTAGATTATTTAAGGTTGTAGCAATTTCAAAATCTTCGTCTCCATAACATACTTTCCACAATTCCAAAGCTTCTAAAAAAAGTGCTTCTGCTGCTGGATAGTTGCCTTGGGCATGATAAAGTGCTGCTAGATTATTTAAAGATTGAGCTACGTCAGGATGCTCTAAACCGAAGAGTTGTTTTCTAATATTTAAAGCTTGTAAGTATAAAGGTTGAGCTTTTGAGTAATGTCCTTGTATTCGATATAATTCTGCTAGATTATTCAAGCTATCGCAATATACTGAATGTTTGGTTAACTTCTGGGTTTCCCCTAATTTGACTGCTTGTTGAGCAACACTTATTGCTTGTTTGATGTTTCCCTGTCCGGCGAGTTGTACAACTTGTGCATTAAGTTGATTTAATTTTTCTATGAGTTTTTCCATCTGCTCTTTCCAGATGTTTATATGAGTTTTAGTTTTTAAGTATTCACTTATTTTATCTAGAATTATAGCGTTTCCTAATCTAGTGAGGTATTGACTACTTCACTAACAAAATTGGGCAACCCTCGGCGTGACTCTGCGCTTGACTCTGCGCCCCTCTGCGTTTAAAAGCATTTTTTCTATACCTCACTTAACTCGGAATCTATATATTCATCCCCGTGAGGGGTAAAGGAATTAAAACTCTAAAAGCAGAAAAACAAATGCTGGATTTAAGAAAAGGTTTCCATCCCCATGAGGGGTAAAGGAATTAAAACTGATTCCATCGTTCACTACCTTTCTCAGAAGAACGTGAGAGTTTCCATCCCCGTGAGGGGTAAAGGAATTAAAACACAAATTTAGGCCGGCCAGTCCTGGAGTTGAAGAAACGTTTCCATCCCCGTGAGGGGTAAAGGAATTAAAACCCCCAGACGAAGCCCGGGTGGTGGTTTTCGCATTTTTGTTTCCATCCCCGTGAGGGGTAAAGGAATTAAAACGATTAAAGGTACATCTTCTATACTTTGATGTGCTACGTTTCCATCCCCGTGAGGGGTAAAGGAATTAAAACTATGTAGC
Source organism: Nostoc sp. UHCC 0870 (assembly GCF_022063185.1). Taxonomy (NCBI): domain Bacteria; kingdom Bacillati; phylum Cyanobacteriota; class Cyanophyceae; order Nostocales; family Nostocaceae; genus Nostoc; species Nostoc sp. UHCC 0870. Next base: position 123,460 of record NZ_CP091914.1, read on the forward strand.
TCATCTGTACCTTATGGAACAAGAACAGGGTTTCCATCCCCGTGAGGGGTAAAGGAATTAAAACAAATCACTGATTTCATCTTGCAGCCCGTTGGTACTACTGTTTCCATCCCCGTGAGGGGTAAAGGAATTAAAACAAAAATCAGTGTAAAGGACAATCCGGTGTCTCAACGTGGTTTCCATCCCCGTGAGGGGTAAAGGAATTAAAACGAAAGAGGATGTTCTTTCAAATGGTGTCGTTTGGAATGTTTCCATCCCCGTGAGGGGTAAAGGAATTAAAACCTTCTGGGAGTTTGAACCAGTAGGCGCTCCAAGAAATTAGGTTTGTTTCCATCCCCGTGAGGGGTAAAGGAATTAAAACCCTACCTGTTGAGAAGCCTGATCAAGATTGGGTTTGAGATGGGTCAATCTGAGGGGGGTATTGTTTAGGCTAAATAATCGAGAAAATATTTCAATAAGCGGAACTTCAGCACACCTCAAACGCTTACTCAGCAAGGCATCTGAGGGGGTCAACGTAAGAATAAGGGTTTCAGCCGTTGTCTGACCCCCTCAGATGCTGATCATGCAACAAAAATTTATAATTTTGCCAAATGAATCAGAGTAAATGGAAATACTTGATCTAGATATTATTGAATTTTCATGGTTCAGTAATGCTTAAGAAAGAATTGTATGAAAACAAACTATCAAAGTCAATCTATTTCATAATTGTTAACGATCTAAATTGATGATTTTCAACCTAAGTAGGTGTTTTTGTTTATGTAGCTGTGACTTCAATTTGCATCAAGTTGTGATAAATTACACTTAATTACTGAGGAGTCACCATGTAGTGTGTATATAAAAGTTGACATTCTCCGCTTTCACCTACATATTCCAGTAACGCCGCCAGATGACTGGCTTGTAATTCCAAAGGCTCGTTATCTCCTGGTGGTAGCCAGTCTAATGTAGGTAGTTCCTTGGTGAAAACTGCGATAATTTCCTCCTTACCTGGTTCACCTTCAATGGGGAAAGATGTAATTGGCGAACCTTCTTGCGGTAAGGTTGTTTTACCAGTGTTCAAGTGCGCCTGGGGAGCAAAACACGAAGGACAAAAACACCATAGTTGTCCTGATGTATCTTTTTGCAACAGTATTAAATATCCAGAAGTTTCTAAATTGACTTCAAAACGAATATAACTGCCCACCCGCACTGATTTTTCGTAACGACTCGGTGCTTTCTTCCCCCAACCTAGTGTTTCTTCTTTGACTAAAACTAGTCCCATTTGTTCAGTAGGAGAACTCAATAATTGCAGTTGTTGCCAAAGGTTATCGAGGGGGGTGAGTTCTTCGGGTTCGGTTTCACCCAATACAGCGATATCTTTCCAGTCTAAGTCCAGAAAAACGCATATCTCTTGGAAATTGGTGCGATATATCGGTTTACCGTTGAGGAAGTTACTAACAGTTGTGTAACCTAATTTTACCTCTATCGCAAAATCTGTTTGGGTTAACCCTGTGGCTTTGAACGCTTTTCTTGCCAGTTTAATCCCTTCAGGTGATGCAACCAGACTCCGACTCATAATAAGTAATAAGTAAAAAGTAAAAAGGTAAAAGAATTTATATATAACTCATATACGAACTCATATATGAGAGTCAATAACCCATACATGAACTCATATATGACACTGCAACAATTAAATTCAAGGTGGTTACAAGTCTTAGAGGGTGTTTGAAAAATGGTTAGCCGTGATTTTAAGCACTTATTGATCCCCCCTAACCCCCCTTTTTAAGCTATCCATTACCCACATCTTTCTTAACATGAAATTTGACAAAAGAAAGCGGTTATGCTGGGGTAAGGAGACAAAAAAATTATCAGTGAATCTAGAAAATGAACATGACAAGAAACAGAAGCTCATAAAAGCCTGATTTTATAGAATTGATTTCTGCTGAACATCGAAACAAGCTGACAGGATGAGGCGATGATTAATTAACCATAAGAGACTGACAAACAAGCCAACCTTGAACAAGATCATGTAATCGGCTCAATCCACGCCAGAGAACTTTTACACCTGGAGAACCATCACCTTTTCGACCCAAAAAACCACCTAATCGAGCAATCCAATCGACAACTTCAGCCAGCGTCGGTGGCGATTTAAGAGGATAAGTTTGATGATGTACGGTGGCATAGAGAATTTGCCACTCGTGAGTTTCTAAAATTTGTTCACAACTGGCATCTGGTGAACAACGAGCTAAATAAGTCAACCACAACAAACGCCAAGCAACTATACTGTAGGTCGCTAAAGCCATCTCTAATCTTCGCGCCGTTTCGAGTTGTAACTTTTCAATTCCACAACCACTTTTTAAGACATAATGATAACGTTCAATTAACCACCGATAACAATACCATTGCACATACTTCTTCACATCTTCAAGATGGGTAATTTCTAATGTGGTCAGAAGTAACCAAGTAATCGGTTCAACCTCTTTTGGTGGGTCAACTTCAGTGACTAAAATTGCCTGTAATGTCATCGGAGCTAGTTGTTCTTTTTTGGCTCGATTTTGAGGGGCTTCAATAGTAATCGTGGCATAACGAATCGTCAGTATAGCTGTTCTGGAAGGTCGCGTCGGATTGCGTTTGACCTCCACCGTCATTGTGCCTTGAGGCTCTACAGACTCTAAAGTTTCCCATAAACGCTGCTCACAACCATCCAAACAGCGATTTTGAGTAGCACGAATCAAAAAATCTGACCCTTGAGTGCGAGGACAAGCAAGTAAGTCATAAAAATCGGCTTCTCGGTCGGCAATTGTCACTACTTGTACTGAAGAAGGAATTATTGACTGTGTTGTGATTAAGCCATCAAGCCATCTTTGACTTTCTTTTTCTGCGGTTGGTTTTTGTTTCCTTTGTTCCGCTTTTCCTAATTCTTCTTCTTTTCTTGACCACACCTCTTGCTCGATGATGCCTAATGGTATTCCCTGTGTACTGACTGTTAATACTGAGTGGACTTTTAATCCTTTGGCATATTTGCTGTCCAGATATCCTGTTCCTGATAGGGCTTTGTGGCTGGTGTAATTCAGTTCTGTTGTATCTTGTATTGCCAAGACTACCTGATGCTTGGCGATTCGCTCTACTGTCGCATTTTGATGTCCTTGTCTAATCATAGATGGTTTGATGTAGGGTGAATCCCAGAAGTTATATGTAGCTTTGGTTTGTGACCATGTAACACTTGCTTGCGGTACACTAGCTTCTGGTTTTTCACTTAAGTTTGAGACTATTTTCATTAACCTTTTGGTTCTTCTTTGATCCCCTAATTCGGTTTTTTCTAGTTCTTGCTTGATCCACTCTTCCATTGACTGACTTTGGTTGAACTCAGGTATTGCTATAGAGACTATACAATTCCTCGATTTTGTCAACCTTTATGTTAAGAAAGATGTGGGTAATGGATAGCTTTTTAAGGGGGGAAATCAATCAAAGTCCCCCTTTTTAAGGGGGATTTAGGGGGATCTAAAAGTATTTGATACATTGCCAGAGATTTTTCAAATATCCTCTTAATTATAGGGGGCGTTACGGCTAATTGATGTTATCTCTAAGCATCAAAATTTGATGTAGCCGTAACACACCCTACCACCATTGGTGACAAGTTAAGGAAAAGGGAAAATTGTCAAGGGTGGTATTTGTAGTGGTCAAAAGCATGGGAAACTCAGTCTAGACAAGTAATTGAGCGATTGAGTCCAGTCATGACCACCAGCAAAAAAACCAATAGAGACCACGCCAAAAAGAAACACAGACCAATGGTGGAAGACGAAGTAATTGCAGAGCAACTGGAAAAATTATTGACCCCAGCGATTACAAATCAAGAAAATTACTACCGAAAACTAGGACTCAGAGAACGGATACTGAATTTACCATTGATGATGGCTGCGGTACTAACCTTGTTATGGCGAGACATAGCCGGAGTCAGAGAACTGACAAGAATGTTAGCTAGAGACGGTTTTCTGTGGTGTAATCCTACAAAAGTTAGTCAACAAGCTGTATCACAGAGATTTTTGACATTTCCATCAGAATTATTTGAAAAAGTATTTAAAGATTTACTGCCTAGTTTAAGAACAGCTTGGCATAGTAGAAATAAACGACCGTTGCCAGAAAGTATTCAGTTTACATTATCAAAATTCGAGAAAATTTGGATAGTAGACGGGTCAACACTGGAGGCATTGTTTAGAAAATTACAAAGCTTAGAGTCGGCTCAAAGAGGGCAATTAGCAGGAAAAATGAGTACAGTCATTGATTTAATGACCAGATTACCTGTAGAAATTTGGTTTGAAGAAAATCCCAAGGCATCTGACACTAAATCGGAAGAAAATATCCTAAATTTAGTTACAACAAGAACTTTACTCTTATTAGATAGAGGTTTTTATCACTTTAAGTTTTGGCATCAGTTAATCGAGAAAAAAGTTGACTTTATTACGAGAATAAAAAAAGGAGCAGCAATCAAGATAGAACAGGTATTTACAGATAGCTATGGACTCAGGGACAGAAAGATACGTCTGGGTTCTGGCACAAATAAGACCCCATTTATTACCTTACGGTTAATTGAAGTGCGTTCTGGAAAAACATGGCATTCTTATTTAACAAGCGTTCTAGATCCTAATGTTTTACCCCCTTATGTTGTAGCCGATTTATATCGACGACGTTGGCGCATTGAAGATGCTTTTAATACTGTCAAAAGACTCTTAGGGCTAAGTTATTTATGGACGGGTTCAATTAATGGGATTAAGTTGCAGATTTGGGCAACTTGGTTATTTTATGCGGTTTTAGTAGATTTAGGTGATGCTGTAGCTGACGAACTTTCTCTGCCTTTTGATGAGATTTCATTAGAAATGATTTATCGTGGTCTTTATCATTTTACGATGGCTCATCAAAAAGGTAAGGCAACAGACCCTGTTAAGTATTTTGCTGACCCTCAAAATCGAGATTTAGGGATTATCAAACAGAAGCGAAAACCAAACATTAAGTTAATTGTCGCTCCTTTCCCTGATCTTCAACGAGGGTCTGACCAGTTTTTCTTCAACAATTCTCTCAAAGCCTCTTGACAAAAGATTTACAGCCTTAACTTGTCACCAATGGGTGTTGTTTGGTTGTTGTAATGTATCGCATGGTGCTGTGAGCATGGCGTTACGGCGACGGATTCCCATTATGTATTTATCCCAGAAGGGCAGATATTTTGGCAGGTTGCAAGTAGAAGGTGATGCGAAAGTTGAATATTTGATGTTACAGGTTGAGCGTTGTCAAAATCCTGAATTTACACGCACTCAAGCAGAAGTGATTGTCACAGCTAAAATCCATAACTCTCGAATATTATTAATGCGCTTAAATCGGAGAAAATCGCCAGATTTTGATGACAATCTTGTCAAAGAAGCCATAAAAACTTTAGATATTTTGATGGATAAATTACCGTTTGCAGAAAGTATGGATGCTTTGCGAGGATATGAAGGAAAAGCAGCAACAGTTTATTTTCAAGCATTGGGAACTTTATTCTCTGGGGCGTTTAAATTCGAGAAACGTACCAAGCGTCCACCGACTGATCCAGTGAATAGCCTTTTAAGTTTAGGATATACATTACTTAGCCAAAATGTTTTCTCATTTATCCAAGCTGTAGGATTGCACAGTCACTTTGGTAATCTTCATGTCCCCCGCGATAATCATCCAGCTTTAGTTAGTGATTTAATGGAAGAATTTCGCGCTCAACTAGTTGATTCTTTAGTTGCTTATTTGATTAATTCCAATATTTTCACAGCAGACGATTTTACTCTTCCTGATGAAAGAAGCGGTGTATATCTTCAACCCCATGCGTTGAAAAAGTTTCTCAAGCACTGGGAAGAAAAGCTGCAATCTGAGTTAACACACCCAAATACAGGATATAAAGTTAGCTTTCGCAGGTGTTTAGAGTTACAAGTGCGGGAGTATGTAGCTTGTCTGACGGGAGAGGTGAAGATATATCGTCCAATGATTTGGAAACCTTAATAGAGAGATTGCATTTCGCAAGTTGCTATGGTATTGTTTATACCAACATCTGCACCTTGAAAATTTAATCAGTAAATATTCTCGGCTTTGAACTTAATAGTTAGTTTCCGAAAGCTATTTTGTTAAGAAGTGTAAACTGGGGGGGTTGTACAAACGCCGAAAGGCTGATTATTTCGTAGACCCCCTCAGATGCCTGACTGTATAAGGGTTTGAGTTACTTCCAGAATGTAGTTATTCTCAATAACTATGGTCTATTGACAGGTAAAATCGACCCCCCTCAGTTTTACAGTTCTGTAAGCCTTATTTGGTAAGCCTTCTGTAACAGTAGGGTTTTAAATCTCTTACCCCTCACGGGGATGGAAACTTTTCTGTTTTTCGGATCTCGTGCTTTAGTTTTTTTCGTTTTAAATCTCTTACCCCTCACGGGGATGGAAACGATACATAAGAAATAGTATCATGAAACGAACCTCATCGTTTTAAATCTCTTACCCCTCACGGGGATGGAAACTTTCGTGAAATTACCTAAGTTACTTTCCAAAAACTTAATGAGTTTTAAATCTCTTACCCCTCACGGGGATGGAAACTCTTTTAAAAAGAAGGGCAAAACTGCCCAATCAATACAAGTTTTAAATCTCTTACCCCTCACGGGGATGGAAACTTGCTTTAAACGATTCAGTCAGCTCGTTATTTTTTTTCGTTTTAAATCTCTTACCCCTCACGGGGATGGAAACTTTCGCTTGTGTTTTGCAATAGGCGATAGAGTTCTAAGGTTTTAAATCTCTTACCCCTCACGGGGATGGAAACCAAAAGCTGGCACAGTAACTTCTAATCCTAAGAGATAGAAGTGTTTTAAATCTCTTACCCCTCACGGGGATGGAAACTTCACGATCTAGCTGTGCTAGTCGCTTCATTTCTGGGTTTTAAATCTCTTACCCCTCACGGGGATGGAAACAAAACTCTATTCCTGGCCTTTAAAGACTGGAGGAACAGGGAGTTTTAAATCTCTTACCCCTCACGGGGATGGAAACATTTTTGGCATCATTTTCTTGAGTTCCGCAATCAAAGTTTTAAATCTCTTACCCCTCACGGGGATGGAAACTAAGAGGGCGAACTGAGGAGCTGTTGCATCCACAAGTGTTTTAAATCTCTTACCCCTCACGGGGATGGAAACTTGGATGCCGATACTCCAAATATAACATCATTGGGAAACAATCTTTCAGTTTTAAATCTCTTACCCCTCACGGGGATGGAAACTTGGATGCCCCCCTTGTCTGGGTAGCCCACAAAAATGTTTTAAATCTCTTACCCCTCACGGGGATGGAAACAATTATTGCAATTCTTTTATCTTGCGTACAACTTTGTGTTTTAAATCTCTTACCCCTCACGGGGATGGAAACGAACTGTCGGATGATTGTTGCCCTGAAGGACAAACAAATGTTTTAAATCTCTTACCCCTCACGGGGATGGAAACAATCCAATACTCCAAGGTTTCCTTGAGCATAAAGTACGAGTTTTAAATCTCTTACCCCTCACGGGGATGGAAACAAGTCGGAAACCTTTACAGTACCGTTGACAATTTGGGTTTTAAATCTCTTACCCCTCACGGGGATGGAAACACTCCAAAGTAAAGAGCTTGAATGAAGCCAAAAGAACGTTTTAAATCTCTTACCCCTCACGGGGATGGAAACAATATGTTTGACTAAGCGATTTTTCAGCTCTTCGTAAAGGTTTTAAATCTCTTACCCCTCACGGGGATGGAAACTTTACGGCTGAAGCAGAACCAAAACCAAAAACGAGTTTTAAATCTCTTACCCCTCACGGGGATGGAAACTACTCCAATGGGGTCAGGACTTTGTACCCATTCTCTGTCATCGTTTTAAATCTCTTACCCCTCACGGGGATGGAAACGGTATAAAATATTGAATAGTTTTCAACCATTCAATTTGGTGTTTTAATTCCTTATAATTAGTGTAAAAAACTCACTTTCATTGAAAAATGGAGGTAGATAAATGATTCAATCGCTACCAATTACTATTAATGTTGACCAGTTTCTAGACTGGTATCCAGCTAATTCAACGCAGTTTCGTTACGAACTGCATAATGGATTTATCAAGCAAATGCCACCACCAACAGGAGATCATGAATTACTTATTGCATTCTTGATCAAGCAAATTGTGCTGGAGTGCGCCCGTCTTTCAAAACCCTATGACATTCCTAAAATGGGGTTTGTTCAATCATCTGAAAGTGAATCTGCTTTCTTACCCGACTTACTGTTGTTAAATCGCCTCAATTTAGTCAATGAGCCTTTGTGGAGAAGTAAATCAACAGTTAGTCAAGCGTCATCAATTCCATTAGTTATAGAGGTTGTCAGCACAAACTGGCGTGATGATTACTTTACCAAGCTTGGTCAGTACGAAGCTATCGGTATTTCCGAATACTGGATTGTAGATTATGCGGCTTTGGGTGGTAGAAAATTTATTGGCAATCCTAAACAAGCAACTATCTCAATTTACTCGTTATTTGAAGGGGAATACCAAGTTAAGCAGTTCCAAAATGGCGATCTCATCGAATCGTTAGCTTTTCCAGACTTAGTTCTGACTGCTGAACAAATTTTTGAATCGGCCAATCCACAGACCTAGTAACGCAAGTCAAAAGTCAAAAGTTTGATATATCAAGGCTTTTGCTTGTTTGAAATGGTCTTCTTATTTACGATGTATACATTTTTACTTTTTCTTTACTAAGTAAACGAAAATGATTATGTAATTGCTTGAATCATTAAACTATAGCTAAGTCGGGAGTAGTACCTCCGGCTTTTTTTATGCCTTTTTAGCAACTCATATAACCCATATACGAACTCATATAAAAATAGGATTTATGCAAATACGAACTCATATATCAACCTGACAAAATTGAAATATAGGTAAGGAAAGAAAATTTTCTCACCTACAACTAAACCTAGTTGACTTCAATTTATGTCTACCATTTACATCACAGAACAAGACATATCTTTTCAAATTCAACACCAATATTTAAAGGTGTTTCATCAACAGAATCAACGCATTAGTATTCCAATTCGCAATCTCAGCCAGTTCATTATTTTTGGTAATATCAGTTTACCAAAAGAAGTAATTAAAATTGTTACTTCACATCAGATTCCCGTGTTATATTTAACTCAAACTGGTGAATATTTAGGACGATTAGAAAATCCATCCCAACTACAAGCAAAATATCTCACCTACCAACGTAGACGCGCACGCGATATTGAATTTAACCGTGCTACAGCAGAAAGTATTATCTGGGCAAAACTGCACAATCAGCATACTGTTCTGCAAAACTGGACTCGCCACTATGCTAATCACACAACTCAACGAGCATTAAATTACTTGATGCTGTTGATGGATAACTTACCAGTAGCTTCAGGAATAGATCAACTGCACGAATATAGCCAGGAAGCTGATAACATCTATTACTGTGCTGTTGCTTCCTTAATCAGTTTCTACAATCAATGTCCGCCTACAACTACGAAGCGCATTAGCGGACTAATCAATTTGGGAAATCAACTCCTACATCAATATATTTATACACTGTTGAACACGGTAGGACTTGACCCCAATTATCCAATTTTACACCGCGATATTCATCAAGAACTGCCCTTAGCATGGGACTTTACCGCCGAGTTTCGCGCCCCGATTGTTGATGATTTAGTGTTAAATTTTGTCCGCAATTCAACTAACACCAATGGTAACGGTAATGGGAATGGTAAAAGCCATTCACAGAAACTTCTACAAAAATTTCTCCAACATTGGGAAGGAAAACTGCGAACTTTCGTATTGCATCCTTATGCTGGAGAAGTAAGTTATCGTCAATGTCTTGACTTACAGGTGCGGGAATATCTTGCATCTTTACTGGGAGATGTAGAGTTTTACCGTCCCCTAGCGTTAAAGTTTCATCCTGCAAATTCTGATTTCATCAACACTATCAAACCGCCAACTGTTCCCCTAAAGCTGGTGAAACGATGATGTTTTATTTGGTTTGCTACGACATCGTGAGCGATACCCGGCGCAATAAAGTAGCGAAACTTCTGGAAGCTTACGGTTTGCGGGTGCAAAAGTCGGTTTTTGAGTGTGTGTTGGATGAAAAGCAGTATGAAAACCTATCCAAATACCTCTTCCGACTCGTTAACAAACGCGAAGACCAAGTGAGATTTTACCCTATGTCTGCACACAATCGTTGCAAGGTCGCAGTATTGGGAACGCAACCTGAGTTTGTAGTAGACGATGCTGCGTTTATAGTTTAGCTCACGCAACCCCTAACAAAGTATTACCCACATAAATTATCGCAAAATGAACGCTTGGAAAAAAGCACGCGCTCCACCTGTGCAAAAATCTCTGCGCTTTCGGTCGAGTTTGGACATTGGACATTCGGAAACTTTTGAATGCACATTCAAGCTGTCAAATTCCGTTTGATTTTCGCTGAAAAAGCCCAAGAACAACTTGATTCCTTATCCCCAAAAGACCGTAAGCAATACGATAAAGCTTTTGAATGTTTCGCTAATAATGGGGCTGCATATCGTAGTTTAAGAACTCATCGCTATCGTTGTAAAGATGGTGAACTCTGGAGTTCTTCTGCATCAATGGCGAAACGGTTTTACTGGCATTATACGGAGGAACAGAGCATCATTATCACACATTTGGATTCGCACTAATCACGTAATAAATAAACGTGAGTTCGATAAATTTGGAAGAACTCTTCTCCATAGCTTGCTTCTCTTACGTTCCCTGCGGGACGCTAACGCGAACGCGTAGCGTGTCGTAGACAGACGCTACCGCGAACCCCTAGAGTACCTCTCCCCGCGTTGGCTGCGGTGTACACACAAGTGCTACCCACATACATTTCAGAACCTTGAGAAAATTCTCAACTGTCATGTTGAATGTAGCGACAGCGAAATGTTCGCTGAAAGCGTTCCCGCAGGGTAACATCTAGAGACTACGGTGCAAGTCCGAGATTCTTCCTTCCAGTTCCTACCCTACGGGAACGCTGGCGCGAACGCTTCGCTCAGGACTCCACTCAGAATGACATTGAAGGGCTATAAAGCAAGTGGTGACTGGGATTTTAAGACTTGTGTGTACACCGTAGCCCCGCGTTGGGGAGAGGCTTAAAACCCTCATTCTTTGGTACTCAGTTATAGATTTTGAGCAGCCTTACCTACAAGAAGGGGTTGGGGTTAGGTTCTGTCCAACTCACGTTAAATAATCAGGACTTACGCAAGTGTCACAATTGGTGGTTGGTGCGTGACGCTATAAGTCTCATGACTACGTTTAAATCTTCTCGCTGCGTCACACACCCTACAGGAAAAATATGCCAGTTGCGTAAGTCCTAATAATGTTGGGTTTCACTTCCTTACACCCAACCTACTACTTTTTACAACTTCTGAGCTTGGCTCTGTCTTTTGGTTTTTTACTTTTTACTTTTTACTTATTTATCATGTCTAATCTTCGTCGAATCACCACACGCGAACGACATCTGATTTTACTCTATAGCAATTGGGAGTTTAGCATAACACCAGCACAATTTTATGCCAAATGGGGTGTAAGTTATGAGCTAATTGCCTTGATATGTTCCCGTTCTGATTCAACCGTTCGAGGCTGGTTTAGAAATGGCTCTAATCGACGCTATCCCACCCATAACGATTTACTCCATTTAGCTTTGATGGATTTCTTTCTGGAACATTTTGAAGAGATTCCCGAACAGGTTTTGCATTGGTTGAATTTTGACAATAAGCAACCTGATTTGAAGTAATTCACAAAATATTCATCTTGTCAATATCAGCTTGCTCTGTCTTGTCTCATATTTTTTACCTACTGTGATGAAGTCAACTTAAAAGCTGATTTTTAGATGGATTAATTACCAGCTTTTGTGAGGTAGTTTTATGAACTATTATGAGCAATTACATCCGTGGTGTATTATTCGTGTTTTATCTAATCAGCAGCAATTGGATAACACAGGTGTCTCATCGCCAGTTGATAACCTGGCTAAGAAGCACCAAAAAGTAATTGTTGTTGCACGATTTCGTCGCCGCGATGATGCAGTTGCTTACTCACAAGTGCTGAATAATTCCATCAAGGATGTCGATTTTGCGATTATTTTTGATGTGCAAGGAGTGCAAAATTCATCTAAAAAGGATGCTTTGAGTTGACTAATTTCCTATCACCTACGTTTTGATTAATGCCACTGACCCAAACAATTCGCAGTTCGCAATTGCGGACGTAATTGTCAATTGGTTCACTCAGGGTACAAGCCCCCACTGATTTAATTGCGAATTGGTTTGACATTTATGCTTGGTAATCACTAGATTTCTCTAATATTTAGAGATATATCAAGCGATATCTGATGAAGTGGTATTACATATATTTTTTATCTCCAGTAGAGCTTTAGGTTCTCTGGAGATTTTTTATGATGGGGGGTTTGATACGGCTATGTTGATATTGTGAAGATTTATACTTAAATTCGCCAAGTTGCTTGAAGAGTAAAGCATGATTTGATATTATCGCAGTCAGAAAAACAGCACCTTGAAAAGTTAATATTAAGTTTCCAAATGAAGTAAAAAGTATTATTTGTGACCAATAATACGCAAATTTTTAGCGGGGGTCAGGCGATCGCCAAAACGCTCATTCTTGCGTTGACCCCCGCGAAAAGCTTACCCAGTAAGCATTTGAACAGGGTCTAATAGTCTTTTATTCTCAATAACTTGAGATTATTGACAGGTGAATTGCACCCCCCGCTAAAATGGGTATCTGTAACCCTCTCTGCATAAGGCTTCTACAAGGGTAGGGTTTTAATTCCTTTACCCCTCACGGGGATGGAAACGTTGGGTAGAGGAGTATTTTTCCCACAGGAGCAATCCGGTTTTAATTCCTTTACCCCTCACGGGGATGGAAACAGCGACACCAGTGGCAGTGATGAAAACACCAATGAAAGAAACGTTTTAATTCCTTTACCCCTCACGGGGATGGAAACTAGTTACTCTAAAAATCGCTTAGGCGATCTACTGAGTAGTTTTAATTCCTTTACCCCTCACGGGGATGGAAACTTAGGGTACAAATACTCAATTATCAGAACTGCCAAGTTTTGATTCCTTTACCCCTCACGGGGATGGAAACATAATCAATAGCGGGATTTAGTAGCGGTGATGTAATGCGATCGCAGCATGACCACTATGGAGACTGTATTTGATAGAATAGATAGGCAATGGTGCGATAAATACAAACAAAGTTTTTTGCTGATGTCAGCTAGAGATTTATTTCATGAAGCGGTTAAAAAAGCACTCCAGAAAGAAAATTGGATAGTTACTGATGATCCCCTACAAATAGAATTTGAGGAGGTGACGCTGAAAATAGACTTAGGTGCAGAAAGGCTGATAGCAGCAGAAAGAAAAGACGAAAAAATAGCCGTTGAAATTAAAAGTTTTGCGAGTAACTCTGCGGTTAGCGACTTTCATACAGCATTAGGACAGTTCTTGAACTATCAAATTGCACTGGAAGAAAACGAACCAGAACGTGAGTTATATTTGGCTGTTCCAGTTGATGCTTATGAAACGTTTTTTCAGACTAAACTTGCCCAAATTGCCGTGCGGCGACATCAACTAAAACTAATCGTATATGATCCAATTATGGAGGTGATTGTGAAATGGACAAACTAGAGCAATATCGCCAATATATCCAAAATATTTTAACTAAACACGGTCAGTATAAACTGCACCGTGAAGAAATTGAAAACCAATTAATATTCGATACAATGCACGACCACTATCAATTGATGCGTATAGGGTGGAATGGCTTAAGTCGTGTGTATCACGCTGTTATTCATTTTGATATTAAAAATGATAAAATCTGGATTCAGCAGAATATGACAGATGTGGACTTAGCACAAGAACTGTTAGAGATGGGAGTACAAAAAGACGATATTGTATTGGGTTTGCAGCCACCATATAAACGTCCGTACACAGGATATGGAGTAGTAGTTTAATATAGTTACAGTATTAAGGGAAGTGCGATCGCTTAAGTTAAAGTTGGAATACAATAATGTGTGCGATCGCTCATGATTAAATAGAGAAGTAATCGCCATCAACAAAATACTTATGGATTGGCTACCTACAATTGATTTATCCCACATTTGGGATTTAGTTATTGCCCAAACTCCAACACCTACAACCACACCTTCACCAGTGGTAAATCCGGCAAAAAATATCAATGATATTGAACTACTCAAAAGCCAGTTAGAATTTCTCAAGGCTACCAATGGTCAACTAGGTGAAAGCTTTAACAGATTTGTTGCAGCAATGCAATTTACCTTAGTCGCATTTGGTTTTTTGGGCGGAGTTGTCGTTTTTGTATTTGGTAACAATTTAAAAAGTGCTAAAGAAGTTGCAACTCAGGCTATTCAACAAGAAATTGATAATCATATTGCCCGATTAGTAAAAAAAGAAGTTAGGAATGTTAAACGAACTTTGCAGCGCGAACGGGTTATTAGTTCAACTACTGTAGATTATTATTTACCATCATCAGATGGAGAAACAAATGAATATAAATTACTCGTAGCTAGGGAATTTAAAAATGTAAAATTTTGGAATAAAACAACGATTCCACAGAAGTTTTTAGCTGATGTATGTGTTTTAGATTTAGAAAACTCCGTTGATACTACGGGTAAAAAGTTTTCTGAGTTGTCACCAGATAAACGAGAAGAAACTGCCAAGGCAATTATTGATGAATTCCTACAGACCTTACCACAACAAGTCACTTTAATAATATACGTTGCTCCACCAGCAATAAAAGCAATTAATAATGCTACATTTAAGGGTAGATACTATGCACCAGCAAATACAGCAATAACGTTAGTAGGTATGGTTGCTGATGCTGCTTATGTAGCGCATGGGCAAAATAATTAGGTATAAAAATTTTTCAATCACCAAACTAGGAGATTATTTAGATGGTTTTTTAGGAACCCGTTCCCACGGTTTTGGCGGTTCTACAGGTTTAGGTGCTTCGGGTTGAGAATTTTTTATCGGCTTGGGAGAATCTGGTATTCTAGGACGTTGTAAATTTTTGGAATCTTCTGATTTCTTCGGTTCTATTAATTGGGGTGGTATAGGTTTAGTAGGTTTGAGTAACTGAGGACTTTCTAATGTTTTTATGTCTTCTGTTTTCTGAGGTTTTACTATTTTGGGAGTCTCTATAACTTTAGGAGTTTTTCGCACTACCACTTCTGTTGATATACCTGGTGAAATATCAGTATCATCATAATCATCTACTGTTTTGTAATACCGCATTAAGCGTTGCGACCAGCCTAAGATTTGGATAATTACTAAAGGCTTTTTTTCATAAGATTTGAGGTATTGATTACAAACTTCATTAATACTTTCATAGTAATTAGTTGTTTTTTTACTATGCCCAATTGTTTTTCCGTGTTCAACTAATTGTTCAATATATGTAAAAAACCTTGATGGTTTTCTTAATTTTTTATCAACATACGAATTTTGCTTAATTTTTGCGTCAAGATAAGTAATCAATTTACTTAACTCAGTGCTAATACCTTCTTTCCCAGGTTCAATACGTTTTTGCTCCTGATTCAAAAACTTAGCAATTTTATGAGCTATTTGTAAATGTTCCTCAGTTATAAAATAGTTAATATTAGTCATATTCTTTAATTAATAACTTTCATAAGGTATGCGATTTGTAGAAGAATTGAGAATTTCTGATAATTTTTGTAATTGAGTTTGGGCAATTAACGCTTCGTGTGCTTGTTGAATTTTACTTTGTATGAAAGCTTGCAGGGATTCATCGGTTAAGAGTTGACTAGATGGTAAACTTAAAGACGTATAGCGATTATATAAATCAGCTTGATTTTGAACTATTTCTGCTTCAGTGATGGCTACTGTCATACTTCCCATTCCTATGGGTTTACCAGCACCGACCTTTAAGACTAGGGGATAATTTTTATCTTGCCCTAAAGCAATCAGTAAAGCTCCTAATTCTTCTGGTTTGAGATTTTTAAAATTTAATTGAGTGCTAAATTCATCATTTCTAAATGCTACTTGTACAGGAATCCCGTTATCTAAACCTTTGTCGATGGAATTTTTCATATTATAATAAAATTTCCAACCAACAGTTTTACCATCATTATTATAATATGCCTGATTTTCATCAGGTCTAGGTCGCCAAAGATTAGGCATAAAACCAACTTCAGAACCTGTCATTTCACAATGAGCATCTTGAATTGTTATTAACCCTTGCCATCCCCATTTTTCACCAGATGCACCAAAAACTATACTAGCAGGACAAAGTTGATTTTTTTCCTTGGCTGGTAGACGTTCTTCTGGGTATTCATTGGGCTGTTTGGGATTAACTCCAACACGGCTATTAGTAATAGCCTCATACACTGAACGAATACAACCTTTTAAAGAACTACCTTGGATTAATAGTTCGTTGTCATTACCTTGAACCATTGTTTTGATTAAAGGAATGTCTGCTTGATTAATATCCTCACCCAACAGCACTACACCTGTTGATATATGCAGTGTTGTCTGGACTGTTAAAGTTAGAAATAAAGTGCCATGTAAATGGTTTGGTAAATATTTATGGTGTCCAGGCGGTTGATTTTGGGTTGGTGGTGTTGTAGGGAAATAAACAAAATCGTATGGTCTGGGGCCACGTTCTTGATTTGAACCACCAAAATTTTGAGAACGGGAAGAATTTCTAGCCATGTTATTTTTTGATAGTTAATGCAACAAAATGTACAGTAGCGGTGTGTTTATCTCGGAAGTAACGTTGAGCAATATTTTTGATATCTTCAGAGTTCAAATCTTTAGGAAATCGCGTTTCTGTAGGTGAATGCAATAATACATTCTGCTCTATAATTTCCCAATTACGCTTAATAGGACGAAAACTATATTGCTTATTTTGAAGCTGAAAAATCGGTGCTTTATCTTGAGAACTGAGAAGTAACACCTCATATTTACCTTGTTTTTGCTGCCAACGTACTTCTAATATGGAATTAAATAGCTGTCCTTGTGGACTGGGGAAAGTTTCGTCAAGATTTTTTTGCAGGCGAGCGCGCACATCTGCTTCTAAGCTAGTATATTCAGAATCTTCCGCACCTAGTCGCCAAAATCCTCCTACCCGATGCGCCCAGCGTAAAAAGTAATAACTCGGTGGAGTAGAGAATTTTTGCAGTAATTTAATTAATTCTTCCGCCGATAGCGGTTGCTGATTTACGCCTACGAAGCACATACCGCACCTCCGTTTTGCAGCAAGTGACTCCAAGCCACAACAGCTTTAGTAAATAAATCTCGAACACCATTCTCACCATCCCAACGCAGTTCTACACCAAATTTAAAGTCCATTGCTGTTAACGCAACATTTTTTACTTCTTGTTTTTCTGTGTCGTTAGTTGGGAAATTGTAGGGGTTGGCGTTATCACCTCGTAGAAACTTTCCAGCCCCTAAAAGATAAATTTTATCCCAAGGCGTTGAACTGCCAAATGAGTAAATTTGGTTGTTATCGTCCAATGTGCAGCCAGGATACTGGACAACAGCACTGTTGTACTCTAGACGAACTACACCCAAACCCCGCGATTTGGCAAACCCAATACCAAACCAGCCAGCATTTAAGTCACGCAATACCAATGCAATTAATCCCAGCTGGGCGAGGGAAAAGTTTTTTAGGTGAATTTTGGTCTTAAACGCGCCAGCAGTACAGACTTGATAATCAAAGGGCCCGTGTGCTACTGAACCAAATACTCTATCAATGGCGACACCGTTACGTTCTTCGATTTTGAGTGGGACTGAAGTATCAGGATAGGCATCTTCAATGCGGAAACGGCTGGCGATCGCAATATTACCAAATATCTGGTCAGTAAATGATGATTCTTTATATATGGCGGGTGCAGGTAATTTCTTTTTTACCCCTTGTTCAGCTTGAGGATTTTCGTATAAATAATCGTATTTATCTGTATCCAAAGGATTGTTCGCCCAAACCAGTTCCGTATTAGATGGTTTTTCATATTCGGGATGACCTACCGTTCTCACAATACGTTCAGCATGGGCGCGAATTGCACCTTTAAGCGAACTACCAGGTAAATAAATTATGGATTTACCATTGTGAAAAGTTTCGACAAATTCCATCTGGGGTTTAGTGGGGTCTGCACCTTCCCGACCAGATTTAATCAAAATAGGGCCATCTGGAATAATTGTCAGGTCAATTGTGCAGTGGTTAACAAATTGCTTGTGCATGATTCTAGTGAGAAGAAGTTGCTGTAGTGTTAGTGCGTTTTTGAAGTTCGCTAGAAAGATGATTAATAAAAACGTCAGCCCAAGCTTGTTTTAAAGATTGAGTATCAATATCAGAAGAAGCAGAATTAGAACTATTATTAATCAAAGATTTGAGATAGTCTTGTACTTTCTTTGGGTCTGTTTGTGGTTTGTAAGTTTTATCTCGTTTGTAATTTTCATCTCGGACATCAACCCAGTTCATCTTCTTAATTATCAGCTTGACAACTCCTAAGCCGCGAGAACGTCCGCCACCAAGGGGAATTTGTTCCGTTTGAAATTGATGTAAGCCAATCATCAACATTCCTAATTCCCATTCTTCGGCATTTTCAATCACTGCATGAAATATAAAAGGAGTCCCGGCTGGTACAACTTGAAAGTCATAAAGTTTGCTATCACCAGCAGTTTCTGTATCTCTATCAATCGCAACACCATCACGTTCTTGATACTGACCAAACCAATTGTCGTCAGGTTGGCTGACTGTTAAATCACGAATTTGAAATTTACTAGCCAGCCAAGGTGAACCAAATAGTGAAGAAACTAAATCAGTGTTGTTGAGAATATATTCGTGTAATTGAGCTTCCTTTTCTTGTGGGGTTAAATTTTTGATACGCTCTTTAACACTAGCCATTTCATCTGGAGGAATTGACCATTCTGTTTCCTGGGCTGGGTTAGCAGCAAAATCATGATGAATTCCCCGCAAAAAACTTTCCAGCCGTGAACGTAATGCACCTTTTAAACTCGAACCGGGGATTAATGGTCTATCAAAAGCATCTTTAATAACTGGTAAATCAGACCCAATTGGTTCTGTGGAACGTCCAGCACTGATTCTCAAAGCTGTAACAGTTTCAAGAGTACCGATAATTTCTAGACGATTTTTAAAAATTTCAAACATAGTTTTTACCTAAGATTAACTTTAAGATTTATTACTGTTATTGGCATTAATGTACTTAAGACGACGAGAACCATAACCAAGATAACGGCGGGTTAATTCTAACCGAACAGATTTAAATTTTTCTATATAGTTGACTTCTTCGACAATTTTCTTAGCTTTCTCATGAAGTAAATTATCAATATCATTAATAATTCTTTGAGCAATTGAATTTTCTCCTACGCCCCATTTTTTGTCACGACCTAACTGATAGCGCAAAAAATTCTTGATGACTTCAATACTTTCTGTTGTATCAGCAACGTGCATTAAATTGCGATATTGGGCTTCTTCTAAGTTTTTACATGAATCTTTATTTTTTAAAATTTTCTCAATAGCTATAACTAAATCATCTTCGATTTGACGAATCTCTTTTTGAATTTTGAATTCTTTTTGTTGTATCTCTCTTTGCTGCTCAAATTTTTGTTGCTGTTCAGTCAAATCTGTCATACTGCATCCTCCCGAAATATTTGATGAAACTCGTTGCAAACTTCTACTTGTCCAAATCCTTCACAGGTGCGATCGCCTACACCCCGCAACTCTAAACTAGAGAGTGCATCCTCCCACAACTGTCGATTTTCAGTGCTAAATAAATAAACTGACCCTTTATTCGTGACAAGTTCAACATCTTTCATCAAACCCCAAGCACTATTCCAACCAGAAGTGTAACTATAACTACTGTAAGCTGTGTGGAGTTGTAAGCTAGGGTCCTCGACAGATGCAAACTGCCGGAGCATTTCTGGTAAAATCACTGTAGTACGCTGCCAATCTTCAGTCAAAATTGCATCAGAGTGCAAATTAAGTGTAAAGAAAGTACAATTGCTAGTTGGGTTAGGTGTGCGAGTGCCAAATGCTTCAGACCAATTTTTCCAGCGTTTATGTAATGCTTGATTAAATTGGGGTAAAAGTAGCGAAGAGAGAATTTGCCGCCACGCGACGGCTGAAAATCTTACCCAGATTAGGTTTCAGAAAAAAAAATCAAGGAGACGCAGCATCAATTTGTAATCGCTCGTTCATATCCAGTCGAAAAGTGCCGTAAGGGTTAACATGTACCCAAATCAACGGTGATAACGCCCGGAAATCTTCTTGTCTCATCTGCTTCATCCAAGTGGCTTCTGCTAAAACCCTTTGAATCATCAGCGTATTGATGTAAACAAGGCTGATTTGCAGCAAATGGAGGCACAAAACCGATAATTCTTGTTCATCTAGGCGGTTAGTAGCAATTTCACTGTTTTTGCCGTAAAAAATAAAACCATTAGCACTATTCCAGTTTTCCACCACATTCAGCCCTTCATTAATCTCACGTCGTAAAGCCTCAGAGTTGAGGTAGTGACACAGAAATATAGTTTTCACTGCTCTACCTAGCTCAGAAAGTGCCTTTTGTGTTGGATGTTGAGGAGAAGAACGGCTAAAACGTTTCAAAATCGTGTCTGCTTCCGCCGTTCCTAAACGTAAAGCAGTAGTATATTTAATCATCTGGTCATACTGCTGGCGAATCAGTTCCCAATCAATCGCTTTAGTCAGTACAAGTTGTAAATTAGGAAAATCTTGTTTTTGTCCAGCACTTGGTAGATATAACTTTTGGGAGCCGATGCGCTTGATCCGAGGCATCAACTCAAAGCCCAGTAAACGGCAAAAGCCAAAGGCAATTTCATTTTGACCGTGGGTGTCTACATAGTTTTTCTTTACTTTCATATCAGTGCAATGCCGTAGAAGACCCTCAATCATTGCTGCCACTTCCGAAGAAGAACAAGTCTTAAGCTGAGAGTAGATGCAGGCAGATTTTTTCTCAACGTGCCAATAGATCATCACTCCCCGACCTCCGTAGCGGATATGCCATTCTGTCATCAAATTTTGATCCCACGAGCCAAACTTTTTGGAATCACTAGCACACGCTGTCGTACCTTCTCCCCAAATTGCTACCTTACGAACATTGAAAGTAGCATTTACAACTTCTGCGATAGCATTACGCAAGTGTTCTCGGTGAATGTAGTGCTTTTTGACATAACGCAGATCATACTCTAAGTCACTGTTAATTCCTCCGCACATACGCTTGAGTCCAGTATTACTACCCAATCCATACAAACACAACAACAATCGTCGTTGTAGGGTTTCTCGGTCTAGGTTAGAACGCACACCCGTATTCTTGAAATGATTAGTAAAACCAATCCGCAGGTCGGCTTCTTTCAACATATCCAGCAAACTGGTCAGGGGCCAGCGTCTTTCTATCTCACGTTTAAGTTGCAAGATATTGAGTGGTTCTGGCTGTGCTTCTAGAGGAGAGACGCTAATCCAGCCATTTTTCTTCTTTTGAATCTTGACTTTAGTATTGCTGGGCATTCCTTTATCCAGCATTGTTAAAGCCTGAGTCATTTCCTGCTGGAGTTGGCTGATAAAAGTGAGAGCATCTAATGGTTGCCCTAAAGCCAAGTAGTAGGTTTCTCGATGTACTTCAAAGTCTTGGGGCAAGTCTTCTTCTGGGTTACAGTAGCGTTTAGCCCCAACTACCCAAATTTCCTTGGAGCGCAGCTTATCTCGCAGTGCCTGTAGCACGCATATTTCATAATTGACCCGATTTACCCGTTCCTGCCCATCCTTGTCCTGTTCCAAAATCAGGTGGCGTTGCTCCTTGGAGAGAACACCATTGATGAACAATTCCTCACCGATTGCATAGTATCGCTGATTGCTGGATTGGTATCTTTTAAGCAATGACAAAGCAGAAATTACTGGGCGGTGCATATCATTATTAGAGCGAAACTCTAGTGTGGATAGCAGTTGAGGAACCATGCGCCGATAGTGATGCAGATATGATGAACGCATCACTGTGTAAACCTTTTCCTCATATGTAGGACTGTTAGATTTATATTCTTTGACTACCGCTTGCAGTGTTTTCGGGCTAACTACTGGGTAAACAACATCCTTAACAGGTTCTTCTGGACGTTCGAGTGAAGCTTGAGCAATTTCAAATAACAAGCGTGGCTTACCATCCACCTGTTTAAATTCCTCAATAAGTTGTTTATCCACCCGCCGTTCGGCATTAACATAAATGCGGTGGATAATTTGAATGAGCAACTCCACCAAACTGTCGGTAATCTCTTGGTTGCGTTGCCAGCAGAAGGCTGCCACTAATGTGTAGCGAATTTTCGCAGGATGACGACGCAGTTCGCGGGGTGTTTCTGCGCTAGCCCGCCGACGGTAGTGAGTAATAATTTTGGGGGGAACATTAGCAAACAGTTTGGTCGGTAGTCCCAAATCCCGGATACATTCAAGTTTGGAGACTTCTTTGAAGATACTCTTGAGACTGGTACGACCGGGGTCTGTTTTGAGGAAATTGAAGACCGACTGTTTAAATTGGCTCTGGTCATCATCTAGAGCATCTTGAGTATTGAGAAGGGCATCCATTTTGGTCAGCGTTTCTGATTCAATTTGGTTGAAGATGCCAGCACAGAATTCTTTTTCAGTAGTGACGACCGCAGACCGAATCAGCCGTTCTACCGCTTCGGGTATTGGTGGTTCTAACTTTAACTCCCGTAAACGTTGATACACTGCTGCTTCTAATGAGGAGGCTTGACGGTCGTATGCCAAGACAAATTCGCACAACCAAGCAATCAGTTCTGTTTTGTCTTGTGGGTTGAATTCTCGAAAACCAAAGAATTCACGGATTTCAGCGCGATGACGTTCAATAGTGCGTCCATGAAACGAGTATTCACCATATTGTTTTGGCGATACGGAGAGAAGTCTCGCAATGTAAGAAACAATCTGTTTGGGAACTTCCTGTTTGGTGCGGGGGAATTTTGCTTCCATCTGGAAGAATTTCAGTAGCACAGCAAAGCCCAAGCGATTTTCCTCACTTTTATTTGACAGCAGTGCCATTTCTGTTGGCAGGAGCGTAAAATTTTCTACCAGTTCTTCTGCATCCCATTGACGTTTCACTCCTTACCGTTCCTCACCCTAGTCATAGGATACAAAAGTTTATCTAATTATCGTATCAGCTAAAGTATAAGTTATTTGATACACTAAAATTGAACAGTGCAGTACGGGTTTGAGACCGACAAAATCCAGAGGGTTTAATTGGTACAAAGAGTTGCCATTTATTGCCGAGTTTCTACAACTGATCAGTCCTGTCAGCGACAAGAACGGGACTTAGTAGAGTATGCGGCCTTGAGTGGCTATCAAGTGGTTGGAGTTTGGAAGGAAACAATTTCTGGGACTAAAAATAGCCGTACCGAGCGATCTGTTGTGATGGCGTTAGCTCAAAGTCATAAAATTGATGCCATTCTGGTAACGGAGATGACCCGTTGGGGACGCAGCACCATTGACCTGATTGAGACGTTGCAGTCACTCCATAGTTGGGGTGTTTCCTTAATTGCTCAAACTGGATTGCAATTTGATTTGAATACACCACAAGGCAGGCTAATTGCTCATTTAATGGCATCCTTGGCTGAATTTGAACGGGATTTGGTGCGAGAAAGAGTGCGTTCGGGGGTGGCGGCGGCTAAAGCACGAGGTCAAAAATTTGGCAGGCAACCGGGACAACGGGTGAAAGCAGACAAGTTAGCCCCCAAAGTTTTGCAGATGGTGCAAACTGGTTACTCCTACCGCAAAATTGCTGCTTCGCTACATCTATCGAAAACAACGGTCTTAGATATTGTCAAACGACATCGACTTTCGTCAAATGCAGCTAAGGACAATCAGACAAATTTGATATCTAATCTTGAGCAAGCAACTATGGCTTCAAAAAAATCTGCAAGTAATCAAACCGTTTACCAACTCAAAATCACCCTCAAGAACATTCGACCCCCTATTTGGAGAAGGATACAGGTATTAAGTTCGACGACGCTTGAACAGCTACATCTGATTGTGCAAGAGGTAATGGGCTGGGATAACTATCATATGCACCAATTTTCCATTGCTGGCATTGATTATGGTCAAACTCAAAGAGAGTTTAATGTGCGTTCAGAAAAGACTGTAAAGCTAAGTCAGGTGGTTAAGAGTGAGAAGTTCAAATTTTCTTACACTTACGATTTTGGAGATAGCTGGGAACACGAAATTTTGGTAGAAAAAGAACTACCATCAACTCCTAATACAAACTACCCCATATGTATCACTGGGAAGCGTGCTTGTCCTCCTGAAGATTGTGGTGGTTCTTGGGGCTATGCAGAGTTACTGGAAATTATTACTTCACCGTCACATCCAGAATACGAAGAGAGGATGGAGTGGGTAGGTGAAAGCTTTAATCCAGATACCTTCGACATCAATGAAGTTAATCAAAGGTTACAAGAATTCAAATAATTTACTGGTATCTCCAATAACATAACAGTTTTGGTAGGTAAATTAGCTTTTTTTTCTGAAATGCTTTCTAGATATGCTTTTCAGCCATTGCGTGGCGGCAAATTCTCTCTTCGCTACTTTTACCCCAAGTTCGCCAAATTGAGCGCGATAGATACAAAAGACTGGTAGCTGAGATATTTGTTAACAATCGCTCTGTGAACCTGACGATGGTACAAGAGGGACAAGCTGTGGTGTATCGGCAGTATCTCAAAGGATGTGCCAATACTAAAGACCAATTCCTCCAGGCTGAGGCCAATGCTAAAAGTCAAAAGCTGGGCTTTTGGAATCAATCGCAGCCCGTGATGCCTTGGGATTTCCGGCGAGGGAAGAAAAATACTCAGCCTGCAACCACGCAAACACAAGTCCAACAGTGCGATCGCTCTTATCCCGATTTTTGTATTCCGCCGAACTCGCCAGATTTGGATTGCCGTGATATTTCTTATCGCAGATTTAGAGTGAATCAACCAGATCCGCATGGGTTTGATAGGGATAGGGATGGGGTTGGTTGTGAACGGTGATTACATCAAGAATATTCCAGCTAGAAACTGCTTCAAATAATGCTAATTGCCATATTAATCAAAAATTTACTTAAATTGGAAATAAAACAGTTAAACTAGCTTTATAATCCAAGTTTTCCCCAGCTACATACTAATGTTATAAATTCCTTACTATAACTTTAACTTTTTCTTGGCTAATTCCTGATTAATGCTGATGTATTTCTTTGTTTTTCAGGAGCAAACTGGATTAAATAATAAACCGTACAAATCATAATTTACAAAAATATGAATTTCATAAACAAAGCACTTAATTTAGCTGATACGCTCAGAGAAAAAGTTCAAGAAGCAGCAAATGGTGTAGAAAATGTAGTTGATGGGATCAAGAATACTACTGTAGAAATTACCACCTCAAGCATTAATGCAGTGAATGATTTACCAAAAAAAATGGGTCTAAAGCCTCGCCCTTTTAGGGCGACTTTGATGATGTTATAATGTTTGCGTAGAAGTTTTCCACGTAAAATGATTGTTTTAGAATTCAAAGCCAAAGGGAAAACAACTCAATACAATGCCATTGATGAGGCGATAAGAACGGCTCAATTTGTTCGCAATAAGAGTATCCGTTTTTGGATGGATAACCGAGGTGTAGGGCAAAAAGAACTGTATCGAATAGCCAAGTCTTTGAGGTCTGAATTCTCATTTGTGAAAGCTTTGAACTCTAGTGCTTGTCAAGCATCTATCGAACGGGCTTATAGCTCTATTGCTCGTTTCTACGACAGCTGCAAAAAGTCTGTTCCGGGCAAAAAAGGATATCCAAAGTTCAAGAAAAATTCTCGCTCAGTGGAATACAAAACGTCTGGGTGGTCACTTTCTCAGACTAGGAAACAAATAACATTCACCGACAAAAAGGGTATTGGCAAGCTAAAACTTAAAGGAACGTGGGATTTAAGCTTCTACCAATTAGAACAGATAAAACGAGTTAGGTTAGTCCGCCGTGCTGACGGGTACTATGTTCAATTTTTGATTAGTGCAGACAACAAAGTAGAAACACAACCCACTGGTAAAACCATTGGTTTAGATGTTGGACTAAAAGAGTTCTACACAGATAGCAATGGATATAGTGAACCTAACCCAAGATTTTATCACACGGGAGAGAAACGCCTCAAGTTTAGACAAAAGCGCGTTTCTCGCAAAAAGAAAGGCTCTACCAGCCGTAAGAGAGCTATTAATAGGTTAGGGCGAGTACACCTCAAAATAAGTAGGCAACGTGAAGAACACGCCAAGAGAGTGGCGCGTTGCGTAATCCAGTCTCACGATTTGGTAGCCTATGAAGATTTGAGGATCAAGAATTTAGTTAAAAATCATTGTCTCGCTAAATCTATTAATGATGCTGGTTGGTATCAATTCAGAAAATGGTTGGAGTTTTTCGGAGTGAAGTTTGGCAGAATAACTGTTGCGGTTAACCCTGCCTATACATCGCAAGAATGCTCTAACTGTGGCGCAATGGTCAAAAAATCTCTATCAACCAGAACTCATGCTTGTGAATGTGGTTTCGTCATGGATAGGGATTGGAATGCGGCTATCAATATTCTGAAATTAGCCTTGAGTACCGTAGGTCATACGGGAACTTGGGTCATAGACCCGAACGCTTCAGGAGATTCGACCTCTACTCATGCTGGAGAAATCCTGTCTGAGCAAGTTGGGTCAAAGATTGAAGAATCTCCGCCCTTATAGGGCGGAGAGTGTCAACGTAGATGTTAGTGCTTGGTTCGAGTGGGCAAGGTGGCAGAGGATCGCGCTGGCGATATCAGGTCAGGAGATGATGCTGCGGCTTGGGATGCAGCCATGAACTGCTTCAAAAAAAATAGCTATGGCTATTCCTTTGAAGAAATAATCAAGAAGAAAAATATCCATACAAGTTCTTCATTTAAACTTCAGATAAATGCTTCCGTAAATTTACTATGATATTGTTGTATTTATCAGTAGTTTTAAAGTGGCCTGCTGTTTAATACAAAAAAATAAATCCTCAGCCAGCAATTTATATTATTTAAACAGAGAATAAAACAATGAAAACTACAATAAAAGTTGTTGGTATACTAGCCGGGAGTAGCTTACTTATTTCTAGCCCAGTACAAGCAGTAGATTTAAATTTTAGTACTAACCCTTCTTCTTGGACTACTTTTGGAGATGTGAACTTTTCTAGCTCTACAGAAGCACTTTTGTCAACAGATGCAAACGCGGATGATGACTTTCAGTTAGGTGCAATCAATGGACAATTCAACTTTTCAGGTCAGCCTGCAAGAGAAGTTGGTTTTGTTAGTCCTAACTTAACTGAGTTCTTGGGAATTAATGCAGACGCACTAGATATAAATGGTGTTGCTTTTGAAGGTTCGGCTATTAAGCTGACTATTAATGTACAAGCAGGCGAATATTTAACGTTTCAGTGGAACTTTCTGACAAACGAAAATTCTTCTTTAGTTAGTGGAAGTAATCGCGGTTCGCTGAACGACTACAGTTTCTTTTTGGTAAATGACCAAATCCAGAGACTAGGAAATATTGATGATGCACAAGTATCTAATCCTAATTTCCCCCTTTCGTTTGCTCAAGAAACTGGAATTAAAACTTTTCAATACACTTTTAATAATTCTGGGATATATACAATAGCTTTTGGAGTAGTTGACGTAGATGATTTCACTGTCTCATCTGCTCTTTCTGTGAGCAATGTTGTTCTGGAACGTAAGCCAACTGGTGAACCTGTACCTGAACCCAGTTCTGTTTTAGGAATTATTATAGCTCTAGGTTTCGGTGCTTTATCTAGAAAAACTCAGAGTAGTAAAAATAATAATCAAGTTTGATAATTTTCTACTTTTAGCGATCGCCTGATATTTTTAAGTAGGTAAAAGATAGATTTCTGCACCAGCTAGATGGCTTTCTAAGCGTTGCTGAATTTGAGCTAATGCTGTTGTGCGTAGGCGCAAAGCGACTTGTCGATAGACATCGCTTGCTTCTACTTGTAATTCAGGTAATCCTGGTACAATAGCCACTGTTCTACCATCAGCTTCTTGCTTGACAATAACATTTACTAATACTTCGTTATTGTCTTGGTTTTTATTTGGTGATGTTGCAGATGAAAAGGAATTCATAGCATTTTTTTCAGTTTATGCTCTTTCATTGTAAATGAATCGGCAGAAGTACCGGGTTTAAAATGGCGATCGCTCCAATTCTGCACAAGCTGATCATGGCGATCGCCTATATTCCTCGTAAGTACAAAACGCGATCGGCTGCCATTTTTATTAAGGTGAGTTCGACAGCGATCGTATTCTAGACTCACCAAGTTTTAATCATGCGATCGCCACTCCAAACATCCGAAACAAATGGGATCGCACTACATTAATTTAAAATCAAGTAGTGATCGCATCTTACATATTTTCATACAAAAATGCGATCACCTTATGAAAGTAGAACTAACACCGATTCATCGCACGGATCGAACTTTTTAAATTATGGCTCTACTTTTCTGGATGGTACTTTTGGACCAACTCGCGTTCCAGTTCTAGGGTCGAAATCTCCTAGATGATTTTTTCCTCTAGGATCGTATATTTCAACCGTACCCTTCTTTGAATCCCATTCATATATTTTCCCTTTTCCATCTAACCATCGCTCACGCTTTCCACCGCCACCTTGTACGGGCGTTTTACTTTTTGCTCGCTTAGTACCAGGGAATGCTGGTAATGTGTCTTTTATATCATCAGGTGGAGAACCAAAACGTCTATTCTCAAAAATTGGAGGAGATGCTGGAAATGGAGAAGGTGGAGCAAAAGGAGGTAGTGGTGGCGGAGGTGCTGGTGGAGTAAAAGGAGGTAGTGGTGGCGGAGGTGCTGGTGGAGTAAAAGGAGGTAGTGGTGGCGGAGGTGCTGGTGGAGTAAAAGGAGGTAGTGGTGGCGGAGGTGCTGGTGGAGTAAAAGGAGGAATGGGTCTCTGAGGTCCAGGAGTTGTTGGTATATCAGCTAGTCCTTTTGCAATATTAATTAGAGCTTGTCTTAATGCAATACGTAAAGTTGCCAACGCGACAACAGGAGCAACTCGTTGTATCAGGAGTCTATATTCAGCAGCCGCAACATTTCCACTGGGGTCAATCAGATTGACCGGATTGTTATGCACATAAGTATACTTGTGCAACGATTGGGGGTCATCAAGAAACCCTTCAAACGAGTCCTTAGAAATAAATTGCCCATTTTCCGGGTTATAGTACCTAGCCCTCAGATAATAAAGGTCGCTATTTTCGTCAAACTGCTCCCCAGTAAAGCCAAAATCATTATCTGTATTGCCCTGTTGCCCTATCAACCGACCAAAGGCATCATAAATATATCGGTCAGTTACATTACCATTACTATCGGTCAACGCATTTACAGAACCCAACCCAGCAGCATGATGAATTGATGCCTGACCCTGTTGGTCTTGGGAAATTAAATCCAGTCCGCGAACATAGGACTTCTCGATTGTTCCATCGGGTTTATATTCCTCAACAACCTCAGCGTATGCTTCTTCCGTATCAACCAAATAGCGTGTTTCTTCCCCATTAACAATTACCGCAACCCGATTGCCATCAGCGTCATAACGGTATTCAATACGCTGTGTTCCTTGCGGGGTTACAATGTCTGCACTAATTAATCGTCCTTGGTCGTCCCATCTGTAGTTTACTTGATCTGTGCCGTTAACCTTAACAGTTAGCGTACTGCCGTTGTCATCGTAGGTATACTCAGTAGTTTGACCATTGAGGATTTCTCTGAGCAATCGGTCATTGTCATCGTAGCTGTATGTCGTTAAACCTTCACCTGAGTCATTGCGACTGAGGCGATTACCTACCGCATCATAGGTATAACCAATCGTGCGATTTCCGGCAGTTGGATCGGAAATTGCTTCTTGAACTAGACGATAAAGTCGATCGTAGGCGTAATTAACCTGTCGTCCGTTTGCTTCTGTTACAGCTAAACGGTTTCCTGCTAGCCCCAAAGTGTATTCATAACCAGCAATTATACCGGATGCTCCCCTTTGCTCCACGGAAACAAGCCTATCTAAGCTATCGTAGCGGCGAGTTTCTACTGTATTGTTGGGTAATTCGGTGCGAACTAAGTTACCAACTGCATCGTAAACATATCTAGTAACACCTCCACTGCGATCGCTGACTGTTTGCATTCGATTCAGGGCATCGTAAGTATAACCAACTGTTCCCGCAGGGGTGGTTAGAGATGTGCGGTTCCCTGCGATGTCATAGGTGTAACCAATAGTTCTACCATCTACTTCGGTGCGTGTAGTTAGTTGGTCTCGCTCGTTGTATGTATAGCTAGTTACACCTCTGCTATCCGTCACCGTTGCCCGTTGCAGTGTTGGCGTATAGGTGTAATTAACAGAGGTTCCATCTGCAAAACCTTCTGTAATTATTTGGTCGTTGCTGTTATATCTGTAAGTTATTGTTTTGCCGTTAAAATCCGTGACACTGGTAACATTTCCCACAGCATCGTAGGTTTGGGTAGAACGTTGACCCAAAGGTAGTATGGTGGCAAAACGTTGACTAACAGCATCATACTGGTAAGTAGTTGTGTTCCCTTTAGCATCCTTCTGGCTAATTAGGTTTCCTTCCGCATCATATCCGTATTCTGTACGCTGACCAAGGGCATCAACCACAGCCGTTAGTCTATCGAGGGCATCATATTCAAACTGAGTAGTAATACCAGCTTGGTCTGTTTCTGCAATTACCCGATCAAGAGCATCATAGGTGGTAATTGTTTTTGTGCCATCGGGGTAGCGAGTTTCTACAACGCGACCTAATGGATCATAAACAAACTGAGTAGCACGGTTGAGAGCATCAGTAATAGTTACTACTTGTACATCTGCGTCATAAGCATAGCGGGTAGGATTATTTAAAGCGTCACGGACGAGGATTTGACGATCAGCTGCATCATATCCGTACTCGGTGCGATTTCCTCGCTCGTCAATAAAACCAATTAGACGACCAGCCGCATCATATTCACGGCGGATTCTGGGGTTATCAGTCAGATTATCTGGTGTACCGTCAGGAGCGATGGTTTCAAATAAGCGACCCAGACCATCATAAACAAAGATAGTTGTCCGACCACCCCTATCTGTATAACTTGTGCGCCGTCCGTTAGCATCATAGGTAAATCGCTCGGTTGTACCATCAGGGTAGCGATTTTCCGTTAACTGTCCTTGGGTGTCATAGCTAAATTCTCTGCGACGACCTAAAGCGTCAATTGTCGCTGTGCGATCGCCTAGTGCATTGTACTCAATTCGGCTAACATTACCTAAAGCATCGGTAACACTAATGGGACGACCTTCCGCATCATAAGTAAAGCGAGTAGTGTTACCCAAAGGTGTAGTAATGTTCAACAAGTTCCCATTACCATCGTAGGTCATGCCAGTTTTCTGGTTGAGCGCATCGATGATACCTGTTATGCGACCTTGGCTATCATACTCATACTTGGTTGTCTGGCTTTGAGGACTGGTGACGGTTGTAACATTCCCCCTAGCATCGTAAACGTAAGTAGTAATGTTTCCGGCTGCATCCCTTTGGCTAACAAGATTACCTTGGCTGTCGTAAGTATTTTGAGTTGTGTTACCAAGGGGGTCAGTGACCGTTACAACTTTGTTGAGGTCGTTATAGGTGTAAGTTGTAGTTTGGTTTAACGGATTGGTTTGGGTGAGGAGATTACCTCTGCTGTCATAGGTATAAGTTGCTGTATTGCCCAGTGGGTCTTTTAGGCTCAGGAGATTATTATTGGTATCATAAGTTCTTTGTGTAACACCACCCAATGCGTTAATTTCACTGATGATATTCCCGCGACTGTCGTAAATCAGCGTTGTTTTATTACCTAACCCATCGGTAATAGTTTGTACGGAAGCATTGGTGTCAAAGCCAAGATTAGTTACATTCCCATTGCCATCAATAATCCTGGCTAACCGTCCTTGCTCATCATATTCAGTCCGTACACCCTTGCGTCCTAGTGGGTCAATAATCTCAGTTAAGTAACTTGGGAGTTGAGTATCGTAGACAAACTGAGTTGTACTGTTGTTGCGATCGCTTACACTAACCAAGTTACCCTGAGCATCATAATTGTAGATAATCCCTTTACCAGCCGGATCGATAATCTCGGTAATCCGCCCTTGGGCATCTCGGTTAAAATTGACGGATTGACCAGTGGAACTGAAAATTCCCGCATCAGTGTAAGTTAGCTTATTACCATTGCGGTCAGTGACATCTAAAAGCCCCTTGTACTGGTCGTAGCGGTAAGTAATCCCTTCCTTAGTAATGAGACGATATTGTGAGGGGTTGTAGGTAAAGCCAAACAGATATAGTCCCACAGAACCATCACTACGAACACTCAAAGGTGTGTAGTCTACTTCCAACCTGTCATAAACACCAGCATCTGGTGTAAATGTGGGTTTGTAACGCACACCCAAGAATCCAGCGAAGTCAGGGACAGGATTAAAGGTAAAACCTACCCGACGACCATCAGGTGTAGTTAAAGTAACGCGAGTACCAACTGTAAAGGAGTTACCGCCAAAGAAATTATCACGACTTAAATCTATCCCTGTGGGTGCAGCTTCCTGAATTTGAGCATCTTGTAAACCTAAACTCCAACCGTAACCAAAGTCACCAGAGAATTTTGCATCCAGACTGTCGTAACGGCGTTGAATTTCAATGGGGATACCCGTTAAGGGAATAGATAAATCGGTAAATTCTAAGGCGAAACGTCCTGGTTTATTTTGGGAGTTGATGCCTAAAACCACACCTTGAACGTTGGCATTACCGCTATAGTCTTGAGTATAAACCCTGATGTAATAGCTATCGTTACGATACAAATTGGGATCTATCTGAGCCAATACGCCATTATCAACATTAGCCCTTCCTTCGGCAATGGTGATGTAATCCGGGTCATTAGCTGCGGGATTACTCAGGTTAATCAAGCTAACAGGTGCAAGTTCAACCCGGTAAAATTCCAAATCTGGATCATTAATTGTTCCGACAATATCAGTAAGTTCACTAATCACGGGATTGAGGGGGTCAAATCCACTCAAGTCAAGTTCCGTGATTGGTGCTTGTGTATCATTGGGGTTAATTACTCGTACAGAGATAGTTTCTGTAACTGTATTACCTGCAAAGTCAGTAGCTGTTGCTACTACTTCAAATACCCCAGTTGTGTTGGGGGTGATAGAAGCAGTATTAATTAAGCCATTAGTAACAGTATCAGGGGTCAGAACCAGGGAATCACCGTTAAAAGAAACGTCTAAATCAGCCAAGCCAACGTTATCAAGTCCCTGGATTTGTAAGTCTAGTGTTTCTCCCAGTTTTAATACCGTACTGTTGAAGCCGAAATTGATTTGAGGAGCTTCAGTGTCTTCAGCTAAGTCTCTAACTACTTCTACTCTATAAATCTGAGTATCAGCTCCACCTCTGCCATCACTGACTGCAATTTCTAACGTAAATTCCCCAATTTCTGTTGGAATCCAAGTAATTTTTCCAAATTCGTCAATTTCCATCCCATCAGGGAAATTGATTAAGCTGTAGGTAAGAGAGTCTGCATTAGGATCTGTTGCTTCTATCTGATATTCGTAAGTTTCTCCTAGCGCAATACTGATTGTTGGGGTAGAAGTAATAACAGGCGGTTGGTTATCGGAACTTTCAACAATATTTAAGGTATAGTTCTGGACTGCTTCACCACCTTTACCATCATTGACAAGGATTTCAACTGTTTCCTTATTCTCAGTTTCCAATACAAGTCGCTGAATTCCCGCATTACCGCTAAAGGCGAAAAGATATTCGGCTGCTTGTGTTGTGTTATTAGGGTTAGCACTCAAAAGAGCAAGTCCGATGGAGAAGAAATCACCACTAGCTGCATTAATAGCAGCGATCGCTGCTTCATTGAGTTCAAATTCTAGGATTTCGCTGGTATTTCCCCCTGTTGCCACATCAAAAGTACCATAACTTCTGCCAGTACCTAAATCCTCATAAATTGCTGGTGATACGTAAGAACTTGTATAGAGTGTATTCGCATCGGTTGTAACTTCAAATAACCCCAAAGTTTCAATTGGATCTCCACTGGTACGATTTTTTTGCAATTGCAACTTAGCAGAAGTAACTTGGCTACTCAAAGAACTCAGATCGAAGCTAACAGCACTGCGGAATAAAGGACCTACTGGTAGGTTAGAAAAAGTCCTAAATCCCTCACCTACAGCATAGTCACCGATTGAACTTCCAAAATTAATGCCTTGATTGTCATCCGTGAAACTTGCTTGATTATCTATGCCAGGTCTGATTTGACTATCAGAGGTGTCAAAATTGGACGTAATAGCTGTTATTGGCGGTGTATAAGAAATGCGACCCGTTTGAGGATCAATAACCATTCCCTGTGGGGCTTGATTAAGGCTAAAAGTAAGCGGATCTCCATCAGGATCGTTTGCCCGTACAAGATATTCATAAGGTTGACCCACAACTGCTTCTATAATGGGCGTTGAAGTAATAATTGGGTCTTGATTTATGGCAATTTGAACATTACCAAAGTCAATATTTTCAACAATTTCTCCTGCTTCTAGTTGAACAGTATAGAAATCAGGGCTAGCAATACTTCCCGGTAATACTTCTACACTAATCAAATCGAATCCCGGAGAAGTTCCTCTATTATCTAAACCTTGTACCCTAACAGCTATTACTGGTTTGGTAAAATTAATATCTGCTAAATCAAGAGAAACCAGTCCTCGTTGGTTGATTGTACCAAGAAGTTCAAAATCTATCCCATTACTACTAACAAAAACATCAGCAAATTCATTCGCTGAATCTATAGGATCGAAACTGCGAATGAAAATATCATCCCCTGGCCCGTCAATTATAACTTCATCCGTAAAACCAACAGTGACGTAAGAACCTAGCGGTAAAGCTAACCAGTCTACTTCGGGATTACGACCAATAATAGGGCTTGGTGGTGGCGCACCTAAAATCACCTCTGGGTTGACTGGTTCAACTGTGTATCTTCCATTACCATTAAAAGGAGAACCAGATGGTAAGCCGCCTGTAGAACCATAAGGTTCTATTAAAGGAGAAGGCGCATTACCGCCAGATACAAATTCTAAAATAATATCGGCATAACCATCACCAGTCCGAGTTACATTCCTCAGAGGAAATGTTTGTTCAAATCCATCTGGTATTATTTCACGAACAATGTAAGTTCCAGGTGCAAGGTTGTTAAATTCATACTGCCCTGTTTCATCAATATCAAGGGTGCTGGGGTCATCTTGTGCCGTGATTTGGACGGGTTCTCCAGGGTCAAGTATGCCATTATTATTAATATCTAAATAAATACTAACCCCGGCTAAACCAGGTTCTAAAACACTTCTACTGCCTTCCCCAATACCACCAAACGCATCTAATATGTCATCAATAGAAGTAAATTTTGTGCCATCAGGGTCAATCGTTTGAATCACACTCAAAGACGCATCATTACCTACCCCAAAGGCAGACAAATTAAATCCTTGTGCCTTTAGACGTTCTACCTCATCAACAATTGATCCACCCCGGTTCTGTTCTCCATCGGTTAAGAAGATTACGTTACCATTACCTGCTTGTGTTCCAATAGAAGCAAAGGTTTCTTCCACTTTTTGTAGAGCAATTTCTGGGTTAGTTCCAGTAAAGTTACCTACACCAAATGCTCCAGAGCGAATAGAGCGTAATATTTCCTCTACATCGGTTGTCCCATCACTATTACTATCTGCTCCAAGTGTGGTGGTTATCTGTAAACCATTTGTACCTAAGTCCATGTCTGCATTAGCAGCAAACCCACTATACACAACAATGGCCACCTGCGCCCTATCTCCCAGTTCTTGACTATTCAATTGTTGGTTAAGAGCAATAAAGGCAGCAATTTCTGCATCTAACCTCGTATTTTCTAAACCATCGCCATTAAAGTCACCAATGGGAGAACCGACAAAACCAAAATCTGCACTCCCTGATACATCTAAAACGTAGACAACATCAGGATTAGATCCTTGTACCAGTTCATTATCTCTAACCCCATTCCCGTTTAAATCATTCCATTTAATACCTCTAATTGTTCCGAAATTAGCAAAAGCCGGAACTTCTACCGTAAAAGTTTGGATATCTGTTCCACCACGACCATCGCTGACTTCTACTGTAAATTCATAAAACGGCTTTAAATCTGCTGATGGGGTAAAGCTTAAAACTTGATTCTCATCAATCTCTGTCCCCAAAGGCGCATTCAGCAGCGTATAGGTCAGATCATCTCCATCAGGATCAGTGGCTTCAATTTGATAAGTGTAGGCTGTTTGTTGGGTAGTATCAAAGATGCTTTCAGGGATGCTAGTAATTTCTGGTGCGCCGTTAATTCCTTCCCTGGTGAAAAACTGCTGTACTCGCCCTTGATTTCCGGCTGCATCTACTGCCACTATCGTAAAGGGTGCTTGGCCTGCCACTGGCATGGGAACATTAGTAAAGCTAAAATTCCCCTGACTATCCGCCGTGAGCATTTGTTGGTTTTCTAGCAACGCAACTGTTAACCCTGGCTCGGTTTGTCCCACCAGAGCAACGAAGCGATCGCTTGTCATCCTGTCTCCTAATATTCCTGTATCACTTTCGGGAGCTAACCCAAATGTTACGGGTGGAGGTGTCAGATCAAGGGTAAAGCTTACCGTTACTATCTCAGATGCTTGCCCAGTGCTACTGCTGGCTTTTAATTCTAGGGTGTATTCTCCATCTGGCAATACACCATTACTTAAGACATCGTACTGTTCTAAAGAGATGGTAAAACTACCGTCTTCATTCAGGGCATCGCTAATATCAACAAAGCCATTACCGTTCAGATTACCTTGTAAAGTGGTGGCATCTGTGATCTGTCCACTAACAGTGGGATCTTGAGTGAGGCGATCGCTGTCACTGACTCCTGTATCATTGGCTAAATTAGCTTGGATTTGTGGTAGTTTTCCCGGATTAGGAATGAAGTGACTGGGATAGCTACTTAAGTCATTGGGCGTGACGTTTTCTACATATATATAAGGTCTAGCTGACAGTGACCCTGTACCATCACTGTCTATGAGAATAATTGTGCCACCTGTATAAGTGCTGAACTTGATGTAACCATCCGCAATGGGATTGAGTCCTTGATATCCAAAACCATTCAATACTTGACTCAAATCAATGACATCTAAGCGCAGTTCAAAATCTTTGATGGTATCGCCTGCATCTCTGATGCTTTGATAAACGAAGATATCCGCACCCAGCCCACCTGTAATGATATCAGCACCAAACCCGCCAATGATGCGATCGCTCAACGGTGTACCTGTTAAAACATCACGTCCGGCTGTACCAATAATTTCGTTAACCGATTGTTCTATTAACAGGGTTTGACCATTAATTGTGACTATGTTATGGTCATCTTCTGCTTTGATTGCTTGTAGTCGTTCTGGTGTTAACTCAACGCCATTAACAATAGCAGCAAATAACTCTCCTTCATCTCCAGGAGTATCAACCGGATTTAATTGTGAATCTATATAGTGTCCGAGTTCTTCAGTGAGAACTGTGGCGATCTCATTTGTAGGGTTCTGTTCTACAAATTCTTGTGCCAGATAAATTGTATTTGTCTGCTGACTAAAAGCACCTTGAGCTTGGAGTTCCTCACCTGTAACAACTTCTATTGCTGGTAAGTTCTGTCCCTGAGCTAAATCTTTAATCAGGGTTGTGGCTGTTTCTGCTTGCCATCCTGAGCCAAAGGCTACTTGTAAGCTGTCAATATAATTTGGTTTTTGCAGAAAATCATCAAAAGATTGACCCACCTGTAAAAGTGCGAGGTTGATAGCTTCCGTATTAACTGCTGGTGATGTTCCCCGCAGAGGATCTACGAGCGGATGTAACCCAGAGAAATTAGAGTGAATAGCGAAACTTGGTGCTAGGCTTGTGGGCGTAAGTGACGGAATCTCTAGCTTTTCAACTCCCAATAGACCAGAAGGCAGTCCTCCCAATTGTTCAGGCGACGGAAATAAAGATTGATCCAAAAGTGGATACTGAAAATCGAGGTAGGAGTTACCTTGGCCAAAAACGTTAAATTCGTTATACATTGGGGATTCTCACTCTAGTATCTGGTTACATCGCTATGAGACAGCGTTTACACTTTTTTTGATACTGTTTGATTGATGGGTAAATCCGAAAAATTGACCTAATCAGCTTTTCATACTTATATGTGTACAAATAAATATGAGTGCGAGTTGGCGCGGAACAATAAAAATTATACTGAGTTAGTCGCACAGCTTTTACTAATTTTCCGTAAAGAATATGTAAACAATCTAGTAACTGCTATCAAGGAAAAACTGGACTTGTCTAAGCTGGAATCAGACTTTTCCACATTGTGATTATGCTCATCAGCGCAAACTTATTTACTCAGCTACCACACTAGGAAACAGCAGCGTCTCAGTTGTTGTTGCATTAATCAGATAACTTTGATTATTCAAAAACTTGCTATTAACAAGCTCTTTGAGTGTTTCTACATCACCTTGCCACTTGTCAATCACTGCACCTATAGCCGCCAAACGTGCTGCTGGTTCTTCTTGATTTATCGCCCGATTGAAGTTAGCCGAAAACAAAACTGCTGGCTTAGTAGTTTGATCTGGATACTGTAATTGCGCTTCATTAATATCCAGATATAGCCGTGTTTCATCCAGTGTGTAAACTAGCCTCATGGAAGCTTCTACTGGTGCAGAACCAAAATCTTGCCACGCTCCTGGTTGAAGAAGGTTACTAAAAGTAAAATTGCGTGCGCTCAAGTTTTTCGGCTCGTAAGGTGCAAGCCCTCGTAAGTTAATTCCCACTCCCTGATAGTCCACTTGTTTGACTGTCTGAATATACTTATGGGCGATCGCCCCGATTTGTACATCGCTCGCTTCTTTATTGGCGATCGCCTCCGCAAAAACGACTCTATTGACCTCTGCAACTATGCTCACACCATTCTGGTAAACAACCTGCGCCGCCGTATTAGTCAGAACTGGTGGTCTAGCTAATTCCCAGTCGCTAGGGACAATCCCTGTGTATTTGAGAAAGTCTGCGGTCAAAATGCTAGGGTTTTGCTGCCGAACGGCGATCGCAATCAGCAGTTCTTGAACTTGAAAATTTTCAATCATATTGCACTGATTTATCTACGTAAAAATAAAATTTAATGTGATTTTGTCTCTCGCTATACGAGAATACACTTATGTACCTATCTTTAGGAATAAATTTTTTATAAAGATTTTGTAAAAAATGATGGATATACTAAAATCTATGATTACTATCGAGGGAATCTGAGGTTTACGAAATGTTGTGTCGGTTCAGCTTCCCCAACGATTCCAAATCCTTCTGCACTGATTCCTCCAACGCAGGGGAATAAATTCGGTTAATGCGATTGCCTCCGGCACTACGTTTCGCGCAATCGCTTTCGGCAGGGCGGTTACGCCATCGCTAAATATGCAAGGTATTATCATGGGATCAGAGTAACGATCGCATTCGTAGACTCCAATTAAGTTTTTGTGATCAAAAATCAACTAGGTGAATAAACTGACATCCACATGAAAATAGTCCGCAAGTGCTTCTGCTTGAGTTTTACTAATGGTGCGATCACCATTGACAATTTGCAAGGCAACTTCTAATGAACCAATGACCTCAGCTAATGCTTCAGTTGTAACATCGCCTGCGTCCATCAGATGGATTAACATCGAATGGGGTGTACCTTTAGGGATTGGGTAATGGATTTGTTCAAACTTCTCAATTAATGTTAGCAACACTTCCAATAGCATCTCTTCTTCTGGTGTACGATTGGGACGATGTTCTAAAGTTAAAGCGCGTTTGATGGCTTGTTCGTTTTCTTGTTCGGTGGTAATTATTTTGGGCTGATACTCTGCTAGCAATTTACCATAAGAATCAGGATTAAAAGTACGGGTCATTTTTCCATTTATCCTTGTCATATTCTGCGTGGGTTAGGACATACTTAATATAGATTCTTTGAGTTTCGTAAATAATATCAACAATCAAACGGTAGTTGTTTCCTTTGATATTAAATACAGTAAAATTACCAACAGCTTCTGCTTTTGGATAAATAGGGCTTGCTGAAAAAGTCATTCCAAGGCAAGAGAAAAATTGACTCAGTAGTCAGGGGAGAGCAAAGATAAGTTTTTGTTGTTGGTAATCCAACAAAATAGCATTTTTGTTTATCAAATAAGGGAAAAAAGATGTTGTTTTGAAAAATTGCCATAAAAAGACACAAAAAAGCCGTGAAAGAAGAGTAGAAAGATTCATGACTAAAAAAGTAATAGCAATAGCAGTGAGAGAGGTATGAGGAAGTTTAGCCATGACTCTACCCAAGCTAAATCTTCGTTTACCTTGTCCGAATTTACCCTCAATAGAGTTACGAATTAGCTCATCGTCTCGTGCTTGTTTCTTTTTTTCAGGACTGACATTTTTGGGTGGTCTACCTAGTGGTGGTCCACTAATTCTAATGCCTCTTTCTTGACACCAAGAGCGGTTGTCTCTAGTGCGGTAAATTTTATCAACGTGAACTGATTGAGGATAATATCCGGTGTAGTTTTTGTAGGCTTCTACAAGTGATTTTAAGTCGCCTGATTCGTTAAAATTATCCCAACTAATATGGTCTAAAAATACATAGCCATCATGGCAACTAGCTGAAAGCTTTGCCCCAAACTCTACTCTTTTACCAGCTTTACCTCTGATAATCGGACGAATGTGTGGTTGATTTAAACTGACAATACGGTCTTCTATACTAATTTTTTTATTTTCATATAGCCATAGCTGTTGACGATAAATTTCTGCTACTACCAATAACTTCTTATATTGCCTATTACTCAGGGTGTCTAATGACGCGCCTAAATCCATTAATTGCTGAATATGAGATAAATTCCTCTTGATATATTGCAGTTGTCTTTTTATGGCTTTTCTTCTTTCTTTAACGGTGGGTTTCCTTTTTTTAGCTACTAATAAATAAGTTTTTCTAGCTATATTTCTATAGGTTCTCGGTTTTTGGATAGTTTTTACCAACAGGGAGTTATATAAAATATCTATAATTGTTTCTGTGTGCTTTCTGGCTTGATTTAATAATCCTAAATCTGTCGGATAACTTATATCTGCTGGCGCACAACTGGCATCTAATATTAATTTCCCCCTATTGGTCGGCTCACTTTTTGAATCCTCGGCTTTTGACTTTTTTTCTTTTTCTGCCTCCGCTTTTTTTTCTAATTCCTGTTTGACCATTTCTCGGTTCACTTTGTTGACTAAGTTTATATCTATTCTTTCTCTAAAGTGAACTAACATTGACGCATCAAATGGGGCATTATTACTATAGCAAGACAAGCCTATAAAGTATTGTAGATAGGGATTCTCCCTAATTTGCTCTACTGTTTCTCTATCACTTATTCCTAGTTTTTCTTTAATTATTAATGCCCCTAATGCCATCCTAAATGTTTTGGCTGGCGCGCCCATTTCTGCTGAAAATATTGCTGCGTACTCTGCTTCAAATTCTGACCAAGGTATCATGTTCGCCATGATTAACCAACGGTTATCTGAGGCTAGTTTTCCCCCAAAGGGTAGTTCAAAGTCTTCTGCTGCTGTTTCTTGCTTTTGCGCTTTTCTATACATACCAACGCAACTTACTACAAGGGTTTTTACCTATTTTATCCTTTTCCCTTGCACTTTATTTTCTTTTATCCCCCCACATCTCTTGATTTATCTAGGTTTTTCGTTTACTCAGCAAGCCCTAAATAGTTTGAACTTCGACCAGATTTTTCCATTCAGCTTTAGTTGCTACCCTATACCAATCATAAAGTGCATCACAGGAATCTGCGTGCGCTTCACAAAATTCCCGCAAAATTCTGCGGCTAATAACGTGCATTTAAATTTATTCGTGATTACAACTATTAAGACTCTAATTATATCCGCTCTCTCCCGCACATCAGATGTTCCGCTTCAGCACAACCGACTTCAGAAATCGAGCGTGATACAGTACGCCTGCTGATAATCCTTGCCTCAGCCACTAGTTTCTGACTCCAAAACAACCAGCACTTTCTCCTCCAACCCCGTCAAATAAACCCGCTTCAGCTTCCCCAACGACTCCAAAAACTTCTGCACCGACTCCTCCAGTTCAGTAGAATACACCCGATTGATGCGATCGCAGATCACCTGCATCTGCTCACACTCAGCAGGCAGATAGTTGTAAGACTTTAGATGCTGTATACCAACAGTACATTCGCCATTCCAAAGCCTCACGGTACAACTGAAGTCATGGACAGCAACTACTATGCACCAACAGCCACCTTTACCTCTGAGTTCGGGATTGTCCTTGGCTAAGATTTGGCATACCTCCCCAATCTGGTAGCTGTTGGGTATTTGGGTGCGCTCGATTATCCTTTGCACAACATCTTTCACAATCCTACCAGTCGGCACTTTACCGCCAGCAAGTTCTACTGCCTGCTGCCAAACTTCTAGCTGTTTCTCCGGCTCTAGCTTAGTTATAGGTCTAACTTGCCCTTCGCTAGTTGGCAAGATTTGTGATTCTTCTGTTGTCAAATTATCATCCGAGGATTTTTGACAACAAATTGTTGTCAAATTTTCGTAGACCTGCGCGGCTGCTATTAAATAATTTGATTTTTGACGACTATGGGCAAAGCGATCGCGGCAATACTCCTCGAAAGTTTTATGCGTAGAACGGTACAGTCTTCGATCACGTAATTCTGCCAAAGCTTTACCTGCCTCAAAGAAAGCCCTCTCCACACGACGTTCCAAGTGCAGGCGATCGCTTTGTTCCTGTTCAGTTAACTCAGGAATTTCAACAGCCGTCACATCAATCGTT
This sequence comes from Nostoc sp. UHCC 0870, assembly GCF_022063185.1. Classification (NCBI taxonomy): domain Bacteria; kingdom Bacillati; phylum Cyanobacteriota; class Cyanophyceae; order Nostocales; family Nostocaceae; genus Nostoc; species Nostoc sp. UHCC 0870. Next base: position 166,438 of record NZ_CP091914.1, read on the forward strand.
GCTGAACCTGAATCTTCTGAAAGCGAAATGTCTGAAGTTGGCGATTCTGGATTGCTGGATGTGGCAGAGTTAGCTTTTTTTCGATTTAGGGGTGGTTTGGTCATTTGTCCACCTTTAGTCGAATAATCTTTGACCAGTCTTAAAAGAATCTTTAATCGTCATCTCTTGCAATCTCTTTTAAAGTTTCGACATTAAGACATTGAGAACGAATCAACCTCTCTATTACTTCTGCTCTAGTTAGTTCCATTTTTTCAGCTATAGCATCAACAAGCTCAATCGCTGTCGGGGTCAACATGATTTGAACCCGTTGCTTGCTTTCACCCCATGTTCCAGGCTTAACTCGATAATCTTTTGCCACTAGCGTTTTAACCATATCAACACCTACACATATATTCAACCAGATTTAATTATATACACACTTGACGATGTGTGTATATGTGTACTAGATTAAATATAGCAAAAAACAAAAGACGACCGCCCCAGTCTCGCAAACTTAGCGATCGCCCTTTGTTAAAACCTAACCCCTGTAGAGGCAGGAAATACCATTATGACCCACCCGATATATACCCATCAACACCTACAACTAAAATCCATAGCCCGACTCAAGCAAATCTACAGCGAAATCGGCTGCAAGGTTGAGGTAAGCGACAGACGTTGCAAGGATGCGTGGATTAGTGCGATCGCTGGCTACCAATCTGCACAGCTACAAAAAATTGCTCCTGACCAACAAGCGATTGCTCAAGACGAACTAGAGAATTTCATTGCTGACCAAGCCGAAGCTGTAGCACCTGAAAGCTTCACCACTGTAGAAATTAACCACTACCACCACGAAGTCTACGCAGGCAAAAGACTCATTGCCTACATCACCTATGACAACAGCGAATTTGTAATGCAGCCTTGGGTAGTTATGGTGTGCGGTGAGGAAAAGTTCTGTCACGCTGCCATTTCTCAATGCCACCGCTTCATCGAATGGCATCATAAGGAAGGTACGCTCAACCCGCCAATCCCAGGTGAAATACCGGAAGTTCCTACCATTGCTGAAATCTGTTTTTACGAGCAGGAAGCATTTGCTGATGGGGAATTGATAGCCAGCATCAGCTTTGACTCGGACAACGGTGAAGATTTGTATTGGCGAGTCATTATTAACGGACAAGAGATTTTCCGCGACACCACCGCCCCCAGATGCCAAAGCTATATCAAACAGCAGTATCAGCAAGGCACATTACCAGCGCAAGAAGCATTTGTAGAACCCTGCACTACTGGCAATGAAATCATGGTGCAGATTGCGGCAGAGTGCGAGAAGCAGGGGTTGGAACTGCTAGACGATGGGATTTACTACAGCGACAAAAGACTAGTGGAATTTGTCTACAAGAACGGCGTTTGTTGTTATGTACGAGCTTCTTTAGAACCCCAGCAAATATTTTCATGTGAATTGCTGTCTGAGAATTGTTCTGGTAAGGAACTACTAGACAAACCCTTTCACTTGTTGACATCTGAGGAATGGGAACTGCTGCGGGAGTATCAGCCAGTATCTAACAGTCGGGAATTAGTTGCTGTGTAAAGGAATAGGTGGGTTTTTATCGCCCACCTCAATTTAACTGTTTAGTTGTCCAAGTATAAACATTTACTTTCTTGTTTTCCATAAAGCATCAATTAGTTCCACTTTTTCCTTTACCAAAATCATGCAAGCAACCATCAGCATACCCAAAGGCTCGGAATATCCACGATTCACCATCGGACAGCGTACACAACAAGGGCTAATCATCGGTATCCAATACTACCCCGCCGATACTTTGTTAGCTCATGAATACGGAGTAGGCTGGCGTTATTTTATTTTGACTGACAAAAACTCTGAAGAAGTTCGGTCTTACTTTGACGACCAAATTCAACTGCTTTCTGTTGCAGAACTTCAGGGACAACTACAGGCAGAAATTGACCAGCATCAGCAGCAAATAAAGGTACTACAAGAACAGTTGGCGGGAGGGTTAACCAATGTCTAATCTCAGTCTCATGGAATTAGTTAAAGCTAGTCAATACTTGATATCTCAAATTGCTCAACATCCAGACTTTTTAGCACTTGATTATCAGCCTGATTTAACTATTGGTGATGCTCAAACTGCTTTGTCTTATCTTCAGTCTGAGCTAGAGAAAAATCAACAATCTGCTGATACAACAAATACTTCTGATTAAAGAAAATTCACCCGAATTGGGTGTAAATAATTCGGGTGATTGCTAGTATTTGTGAACTTAACATCTTACTACAAAAAACTGTTTTTCGCACATTAGGGTGAAATATAATGACAGAAATAAAGCTAGGTTTTTGCAATCCTCCTGAACCTGTTTATCTTTATGTCAAAAATGGTGAACTAAGTGGTGAATCTTATCTCTGGTATCAATATGATATCGAGAATGAAAAAACCATTCCTGTCAAACAAAAAGGTTTAGCTGGTTATTTATCAGAAATCAGAATAACAGCAAAAGAATTTAAGGGTAAGGACAACATCAAGTTAGATATTGTTGTTGCAGCAGATGAGGTTTATGTAATCCGAACTGGCATCGAAACCAATTTCGCCAAGACATTTCTACTCGCAGCTTCTCAAGTTTACGACTTCTCCAAACCTCTAGTTATTGCTGCTACTAGCGGTGATGAGAACACAGTTTTTTGTCGATTATACGATGCTACGACTAAAGTTAAAATCCGCAGAGAATGGGATGCTAATGCAGACTGGGCATCAATCATTGCTGATATTCAATCTCGTTTGGGTGGATCATTTTCGTCTATTCCACTAATTCCAGAACAACAAACACAGCCCAAATCTGTAGCACATCCTCAAGATTTGCGTGTGAAATATATTCGTACTTTGTTGAATTATTCACTTGATTTAGTCAAGGAGTATTTGCAGTTTCAAGAAGCTAGTAGCCCTAGTCAATTACCCATCAGCAAGATTGATTCTCTTGTAAAAACTATGTGTTTAGCTTGGGCTGCCGATAAGTTTGAACATCCTGATCAGGCTGAACATTCGTATCAACAGCAAGTGGTTGATGTAGTTACTACTAGTGCTGATGAATTAACTGCAATTAAGTCATGGATGCAAGAATTACAAGCAAAAAAGACAGCAGTAGTTTCCCAATAATTCAGAATATTTGAGGTGAATTATGAGCTACAAATGGACTCCCCAAGAGATAGAAATTCTCGAAGAAATGGCTGAATCTTACACTGCAAAACAAATTGCATACAGACTAAAAAGACGAGGGTACAACCGTAGTCTCGAAGGCATCAGGAAAAAACTTCATTATTTGGGTTACTCTGTGCGTCCCATTCTTGATAACTACAGTTGTAATGAAGTCGCTAAAGTTTTGCAGGTAGATTCTGGTACTGTTGCGGCTTGGGTAAAACGAGGTTGGCTCAAAGCTATCAAACCATCTGTTCATCAGTACCAAATTAAAAGCCAAGATTTAAAGCGGTTTCTCCAAAATCCTCCTCGCAGGATTAGAAATCTCGTTGCTTCTTTTGATCAACAAGCCGTTAAATATTTAGTGGGTTAAGTATGACCTGTATAATCTCTACCTTAGAAAAAAACTGGTATCTCTCTCCACTTTGGGGTAAAAAGATTCTGCCTCTTGAAGCTAATTTGTTAGAGCGGGTGTACCTGAAAACTACCAGAACTTTTGGCTTTTGATAACAAGGATAAACGTAAGATTCCTTGTAACTATGCTGGAGGTGGATTAATTAACATTAACCCCGTGAAATTAGATGGTCAGAAAGTTTTTGAATTTGGGGCTTAAATATGGAATTGGGAATTTTTCAAAAAGATGCACTCATCGAAAAATTAGCGAAGAAATTCTACGCACTTCTGGGCTATGTGGTGAGAGATGGACACTCACTAACGAGTCCACAATCCTGCACTCTCCTCGCCGAGAACATTCGCGTAAGCTCCCTCAGTTTTTTGAACTCGTAGACAAACTCTGTCCAGACATGACCAAGCTGGAGATGTTCGCACGGGAGTCTAGGGACGGCTGGGACTGTTGGGGGGATGAAGCGGATTTGTTTGATGAATTGAGTGCTTAATTAACACTAATTTCGGCACTCAAAGTTTGCTGAACCTTGAAAACCAAATATCAAATAAACGTATCCCCTCAATATTCCGGGGTAAGGAGTTCTTCAGTCATCAATGAAAAACCAAAAGGATTGAGAGCAGATTTTTCCTGAATAATAGTTGCTAAAGAAGGAATATTCCCAACCTGAGAAATCCGGTCACGGATATACTCAAAAAAGCTAATTCCCAACTTACGAGTAGTAGCAACAAGAGACATAAAAGTATCCCAAGCCTGAGTACCTTCTAGAGTTTGAGTGGCATAACTAATATTACGCCGTTGCACCATTGTCCTAGCAGCTAACTCCGCCGGATTATTATGCAAAGGTAATTCAGGATGCTCTAAGACTAAAAGCAACTCCGAAATTTTCAGCAGCGTTAATTGTTTTCGCTCATCCAACTGTTGATAACCGGTTTGAGTATCGAAAAGTTTCCAAAACTCAGACCGGAGTTTTTCTGCCATCTGTTGACTGGGTGCATCTTTGTAAGCCAGCAAGTCTCGGTAGTAATCCCAGAAATCATCCAGGAATTTATCAAGAGCTTTTTGGTGACAAGCAACATAAGGGGTCAACTTTTTGTAATGTCGTCCTTCATGCACCCAACACAAAGCGATATTATCAGTCAGTAATTTGAACTGAGGAGCATCATCACAAACGAGAGTTTGCACCACTGGCCAATCAGTTTGTTGATGATAAAAAGCAATCGCTGCTGCTTCTATAATCCGAGTCCGGTGTTGAGAACCTAGTTTGGGTAGATATGTATCAAGTAGAGTATTAAACTCTGCTTCACTCAACACAGTTTCTTGAGGTAATAGTTTAAGAGCATTTTTCCATTTAGTCGGGATTTGGAAAGTCTCCACTAAATTGTCTGTAAGTTGATTGAGAATCAACTCCAGTTCTGTGGCATTTTGCAATACTTTTACTACACTCAATCTGTCTTTTTTGGCAGTGGTCAGGTAGATTGTATAGAAAGGGTTGCAGACTACATTAGTGGTATAGTTCACCCCACCCACCCGCGCACCAGTTTGGTCGAAGTTTTGCCAAGGACTGCTCTCTAGTCCCGACGCATATACTTCATCTTTCTCGCTTTCAAAATCAGTGTGGTTTTTAATCAGTAGGTTCGATAAATATCCGGCTGATATGGATATCCCAATATCTTCTAAAAACTCTAATAATTTGCCTTGGGTCATGTTGCCCCCATAGTATAGGCTCATCACCAAAGCTTTTATTCCCGGACCGAATTCTCCTTCGTAACCGCAAGGCAGTTCTGCTAAATAGGTTTTTCCCACTGAAGGTGAGTAGTATTTCTCTTTACGGAATAATACGTTGTCCGTTCCCAAGGTGATGTCTTGGATGATTACTTCTTGATAGCCTTTAAACTCTGCGTCTGCTGGCAGTTTGTCCTGGGGATATTCCAATATTTGTTCTCTATTTATTTTAACTGTCGCTTTCTTACTGCCTTTGTTGTGCTTTTTTAGAGTCTGTCGTTCTTTTTCTGATGAGTGATTGTTGGCAAATCCTTTCTTGCTGCTTTTGATGTCTGGTTGACCTTTTTCTCCTTTCAGGCGGTTGTTTTCATCTTTTAACTGTTGATTTTCATCTCGTAATTCTTTGACTTCTGCTTGCAATTGCTCTATTAGGTTCAGTAATATTTCTACTGTCCGACGCATTGATTCATCTGCAATTCCTTTTGGCTCGATGGTTTGCAGTATCTCTTCTCCCAATTTTTTACTCGAATCTAGCTTTTGCGTCATGTGTCATATTTTATGATATTGCTTGTCCCTCGCTGACTTTATTTTTTCTACTACCCCTACTTATTGAGCCGATACAAATAAACAATGCTAATTTTCTGGAGGATTTTCAGTTGTAGAGGACTGGTAGATTTGACGCAATTCATCAATTGAAGTCGCTGTTTTTATACCTTCTTTAATTGCCCGTAATTGTTCAATGTCGTAAATTTGGGAAATTTCATCCATCACCTCAAGTGAAGAAGCACCAAATTTAAGTTCTAAACCTAATTCAATTGCTTCCAACAATCCCTCTATTCGGGTAATTCTCTCAAATGATGTCATGTACTGCATAGACTGTTGTGCCTCCAATTGTTCAATTTCCCTTTTGAACTCTCGTTCTAACTCTAGTCAATGACCCGCCGCTTAATCTTTGTAGATTATAGCGGGGGCTTGTAAAAGCCTACATTGACCAGCCCACCTACGGGTAAACGATATCTAGGTCATGACACCCCAGGATACGTGCCAGTTCTGGGCAACTGTCGCTCAAAATTAAACAGTAAGGACGGGAACCAAACAGTGTTTTGAGCCGAACAAGCCATGATATCCGGGCGAGGCAAACTTTACTACCGTAAGGTAAGAGGTAACAGTAATGTACGTTTTCGTATTAGATAAAAATAAGCAACCACTTGACCCATGCCATCCAGCAAGGGCGAGGGAGTTATTGAAGCGGGGTCGCGCTGCGGTCTATAAACGCTACCCCTTTACGATTATTGTCAAGAACAGAGAATTAGAAAATTCAGTTACACATCAACATCGAGTAAAAATTGACCCAGGCAGTCGCACTACAGGGATGACTCTACTACAAGAAAATACCGCCAGATGTGTATTTGCTTGTGAGATAAGTCATCGTGGGTTTCAAATCAGAGAAGCACTTTTATCAAGAAGGCAATTAAGAAGTTCAAGGCGATCGCGTAAAACACGTTACCGCAAAGCGCGATTTCTCAATAGAACTCGTCCCAATGGTTGGCTACCACCATCATTACAATCTCGAATTGAAAATGTTTTGACTTGGGTAAATAGGCTACGTCGTATTTGTCCAATCACTGCCATTTCTCAAGAGTTGGTTAAATTTGACTTACAAAAACTAGAACAACCAGAAATTCAAGGTGTGGATTATCAACGTGGTGAGCTATTTGGTTTTGAAGTTAAACAATATCTGTTAGTCAAGTGGCAACATCAATGTGTTTATTGTGGTGTCAAAGATGTCCCACTACAAATCGAACATATTGTTGCTAAATCCTGCGGTGGTACTAATCGTGTGAGCAATTTGACATTAGCTTGTCCTAAATGTAATCAAGCTAAAGGTAATCAACCAATTGAATCATTTCTCAGCAAAAAACCTGATTTGTTAAATCGTATCCTGGCTCAAGCTAAAAAACCTTTAGTTGATGCCACTGCGGTTAATGCAACTCGTTGGAAATTATACCGTAGATTACAACAAACTAATTTACCTGTAGAAGTTGGCAGTGGTGGACGAACCAAGTGGAATCGGGTCAACAGAGGAATTGATAAGTCTCACTGGGCTGATTCTTTATGTATAGGAGCGAGTACACCAGAAAAACTAATTATCAAAAATATTAGACCTTTGTTGATTAATGCCAAAGGTCACGGTATTCGTCAACGCTGTCGCCCAGATAAGTTTGGCTTTCCTAAAGCTCATGCACATAGAGCTAAATCCTTTCAAGGTTTTACCACTGGTGATATTGTCAAAGCTCGTATCCCTACTGGTAAATTCGCTGGAAGATATACAGGCAGAATTGCCATTAGATTCCGCCCTAACTTTGTTTTACACACTTTAGATAAAAAGTTTGATGTTCATCCTAAATACCTAAAAATCATACACAAAGCTGACGGTTATGAATACAAACAATGATGTCCATCAGGACAATGTTTATGTTGGCAGAAATTCCCATCCCGCTAAACAAATTCCTTATAGCGGCAGTCCCCTTTCCGCATCTGGGATGGATTAACAACCAAGATTCTTCGCCCCCAATGCGATAGATTTTCACCAATTTGTCAATCAATCGCTTTCCTAATTCGGCATCCCGGACTACCTGCTGGAGTTCCTGATCTAGAAACTCGAAACCTCTACTCCAATCAATTTCAGCATGAGCTTGAGGAAAGAAGAATTGCATGAAGTCTTCAAAATACAACTGCAACATCTGCTTCCACGGAGAATCATATTCAGTTTGGGGTGTTTTATTACTCATAAAAAAAGCCAAAACTTGCTGCTATTTAACAAAATAATTCATCCAAAACATTTCCTTCTCACAAACCAAACAGAGGAATTATGACTAACGATATCTTGAGCGATAACAGAAGAAAACGCCACATTTACATGGATAGTAAATTAGATGATTTACCTCTAACAATTGAAAAATTGAAGACCATTGCATACTCGTCATCAGAAAAAACTATATATTTGCACTGCAATTGCCTTGTAATTGCTATAAATATACCCCATATTTATAGTACAATTGTACTATAAAGCAATTAGCTAGCCTTGACAATTATTACAAACTTCGGAGTGCCACATGACAGAACGATATATGCTTTCGATTACTTTATCAGAAAAAGCTTATGAAGAATATCGCCTCGTGGCTGCATGGAAAAAGATTCGTGTTAGCACATTAATCAGACAGATTTTAGAACGAGAACATGAAAGCCTTGGTTTTGGGGAGTTAGTCAAACGGGCTACAGCCGAATGGCACACAATTAAAGATGAAACTTCTTCTGGGCAGAGTGTTGGGGGGAACTCTTGTGAGGGGTAAAGGTAATAAGTATTCAAGCCCACTCCTATGAAATAGAGGTTAGTTATGCTCCCAGAGATCAATATGATTTTATCAGAAGAAATACTTCAACATTATCGTTCAAATCAAGGATATGTCTACCTGATTCATGCAGAAGGAACAAACCGCTATAAGATTGGGCGGAGCGTGAATCCTGTCACACGTCTTGAACAGCTTAAAGCTCAATCTCCTTATCCATTACGAATAATTGATTCATTTTGGACACCAGACGCAATTAATGATGAAAAATATTTTCACGAACAGTATAAAGAATATCGAAGATTTGGGGAATGGTTTGAATTTTCTGATTCCAGTCTGCCTGACTGGAATCATTCACATTCTGATTCGCAAGAACAATTGCTAGAAAAATACTCTCAAAGTCTTGATTATGTTAAGGATAGCTTTTATTTATTCAGAAAAGAAGCACAAAATATTTCTGACAATATAGCTTTTGAAGTAACTAAAAACTTAATTAATAACAATGAGTTCCAAAGTTTTGTGATTTCAATTCCTCCGAATTTTAATTTCTCTGTAAAACTATTATTGAAAGTAAAGTTTAAAACGATTTTCTATGAAAACATTCTTCAGATTAATACTTTAAAATCTCTCCAATATATTTGCGATTTTGGGATAAAACATTGGGCTAACTGCGTTATGACAACTTTTGAAAAATCCAAGATTTTTCAGAAGGAAATAACATTGGATGAACTTGAGATATCTATTAGAAGCACTATTGCTGGATTTTCTGCGTGCTTAAGTGGAGGTGTAATCGTATGAATCAAGACTTATACACAGGTGTTTTAACAGGACACAGAGTAGTTGATGCCATCGCTCACATTAAATTCGAGGGTGACATTACACCAAAAAGCTGGTACAAACATATTTGTTATCAAACTAAGTCTGGTGAGAAAAAGGCAGATCGGCTAGCAATTGATATTCTGGCAGACATTGTTTACTGGTATCGTCCATACCTACAAAGGGATGAGTTGACAGGTGAAGAAGTCGGCTGGAAGAAAAAGTTCAAGGAAGATGTGTTGCGCCGTAATCCTGATGCCTTCGCTGAATCTCTCAATGCTTCACCACGATGTGTCAGAGAATCAATGCGCCTTTTAGAACGGATGGGTTTAATTAAAGTCATTCTTCAACCCATTGAAACCGCTTATGGTGTTCTCCCCAATGTTATGCACATCGATATCTATCCTGAAGCTCTCGCTGCGATTACTTATCGAACTAATAAGACCCACAACCCTCAAACCCTTGAAAAATCCTTGTTGACGAAATGGGTAACAACCTCTGACGAAACGAGTAACAAGGAATTACGAAATCTGCAACAAGGAGCTACGAAATGCGTAACAAGCAGCGACGAAATCAGTAACTTATCTATATATAGAGATTTCATAGAGACTTCTCAAGAGACTTCTTCTCTCTCCCTAAATCCCTCTCTCACGCCCCAAAATTTAGCAAAAGAGAGAGAAGAAAAAAAAGCGAAACTTGGATTTGAAATTCTAGAATCACCCGACCCTAGACCCTCCGCTTCGTTGTCAAATAATTCCGAAACTTTGCAACTAACGAACCAGACCATCATCAAGGCCAATGTTCCGCCGCCTGACCCATTTTTATCTGGACAACGGAAAAAACCGCAGGAAATTGTTTGGGACTGGCTGCCTGATGGACCTTGGCGAAATGAGGATGGCAAATTAGACAGCGAATTTCAAACCGCGATCGCCAATCGTTGGCTCAAGGAATACGGGGGTGACTTACACGCCAATAAAGCCAAAGTCCTCAAACATTTTCGCAACGACCCCACCAACTTGCCTATTGAATGGGAATGGTATCAGTCCACTTTCATTCATCGCGTTGTTAACATCCAGACGCGGCGACAGCATGGACTCGATACTTTATCTGACGAGCAAGCGGTCAGTAAACAAGCACGCGCCACCTTACCTTTGCCCCAACAAATGCGAGTCACTGAGCTACAAACTCCGACCGAAGTTGTCGAACAAGTTGCTGGTTATGCTCTACCCAACTTACAGCAAAATGTGGTGTCCATTGCATCTGTTCAACACTCCTTTCAGGAGTTACCCCAACCAGAAACATTACCACCACCAAAAGATGAGTTTGGCGCGGTTAATGACCCCAATGTTTACTTAGTTAAATCTGCTAGACCTGAAGAAGTTGAGTTTTGGGCTAATTGCAAACCTAATGTCGTACCCTTAGCTAAAAAATTAGGCTCTCCCAGAGTAGTTATGCTAGAATAGCATGAATAAATCCAGTATAATTCAATAGAATTAGCAGTGATTAGTGGCGATAATCCAAGCTGGGAAGGAGTTATACAAGCAATTAAGACTATAAATAAGCAAGAAAGGTTGAGAATAAAATTAGCATTTTAATAAATATGCCTTCTAATCCCCTACTTCATTTTATTACTAAAGTTATTAATATTGAAGATATTAAGGTTGTGAATTACAATTTTATCACCGATGATGAAATCGTAATTGAAATCCAAAGTCAGTCAAAAGTTGCTCAGTGTCCTCGCTGTGGAAAGACAACTGATAAAACTCATCAAAATCATTGGTATATGGTCAGAGATATACCCATGAGTGGCTATCAAGTAATTTTAAAAGTAAATCGTCGTCAATTGAAATGTACAGAATGTCAGAAAGTATTCAGCGAAAAACTGTCTTTTGTAAAAAGTAGAAGAACTTACACAACAAGACTAGGGATGAAAGTAATCAAGGAAGTATTAGAGACGGATGTGGAGAGTGCAGCTAGAAGAAATAGAATGACACCATCTGAGATAGAAACAATATTAAAAGAGTTAGAAGCAGATTTGCTAAAAGAAAAACCTCGTCAGATAAAAAAGCTAGGAATAGATGAAATCACACAATTAAAAGGGGGAAAGAATTATGCAGCAGTATTAGTAGATTTAGAGACAAGAAGACCCATAGCTTTGTTAGAAAAAAGAAATAAAGCAGTTATAGCAGAATACTTATCCAGTCTAGGTTCAGAGGTACTGAATCAAATAGAAGAAGTCAGCATAGACTTATGGATACCCTATAAAAGTTTAATCCAAGAAATGCTACCGAATGCTCAAGTGGTGGCAGATAGATTCCATGTCATGAAACAAATAAACCAGGAGTTAGACGCAAGAAGAAAACAGGAAAAAAGAGCAGCAGAGAAAATTAAAAATCGCCAAGAAAGAGAAAAGAAATTAGCTGGCTTAACTCACAGTAAATACCCTTTGCTAAAGAAAAAAGAAAGCCTGAGTGATGAAGAAAAGGCGAAGATAGCTTCACTCCAAAAAGTTGCTCCAGAGTTAGGAGAAATGTATCGGAATAAAGAAGCAATTAGAGATATATTTGAAAGTCCGATAACCAGTGATGAAGCCTTAGATAAATTCCTGGAATGGACTCAAGCAGCTTATAAATTATTCCCCAAAAGTTGTCGAACCATCTGTAGATGGATAGATGAAATTCTTGCTTATTTTGATCACCGAACTACTCAAGGTATCGTAGAAGGAATTAATCAGAAGATTAAGCTCATTAAACGCAGAGCTTATGGCTTAACTAACTTTAATAGTTTTAGAAGAAGGGTTTTACTAAATTGGTATTTCTGTTGTTAATTTAACATATCTAGTCTGGGAGAGCCAAAAATTACCCGTCTCTCATGAAGAAATGGCAGTAGCTCATGCTGCTATTGAAGTATTAAAAGCGAAGAAAGCCGAAGAAAACAAAACTAAAAAGCTAACACCCATTACCGAGATAGTTTCGCCACTTATTCAAGATGAAGAAGCCGTATTGCAAGACATGAGAAAATATTTGCACTCTGGTAGTGATGTTCTTCGACAAAAAGCTATTGATTGGGCTTGTGACCCTATCAATCAATGTCAATTAGTGAAGAGAAATGGACAGGTTGTTGATATTAACTGGGTAGATTTTTGAAGTGAGGAGACAGAAGCGATCACACTTATGCTATTAGGACGTGGGCCTTCTGGCGAGAAACCATCAGATTTTCCTGATTTAGTTAGAGACTCCAAAGGAGTAGTAGCCAATTATTTAATCTCATGTTCTGACAGAACCAGTACAACGAGTTCTTCTACAAGACCCACTAACCAAAAACTTATGACTACCACAATTATCAAAGCCATCAGCCTTCACCAACCCTGGGCATCCCTCATCACAATGGGACTAAAAAAGTACGAAACACGCTCTTGGGCTACCAACTACAGAGGCCCATTGTTAATCTGCGCTGCAAAAAAAACTAGCAGAGAACAAAAGCTGTATCATCAATATTTTCTCAACAAGTATCAACAAATACTCACCAACACTGACAACTATATCGAGTGGGAAGACTTACCTTTTGGAAGTGCGATCGCTCAGGTCAACCTAACCGACTGCATACGCATGACCCCAGCATTCATCAGCGAACAGCCCCAAACCGAGCTTGATACCGGCGACTGGCAAGTAGGTAGATTTGCTTGGCGGTTGGACAATATCAGGCGGATTGTACCTGCAATTCCTATTACTGGTAAACAGGGGTTGTTTAATGCTGAAGTCGAGCTAACAAGTTTGACTTTGGAGGCAGTCTCATGATGTACATCCTCTCTCTTTTCTCCGGCATCGACGGACTTTGCCACCACGGTATCTCTGCGGCGGGTTTATTCCACAAGCCCACCGTGGAAAGCCGTCTTGCCTGGGTTACTGACTACGATCTAGTGGGGGTATAGTATGATTTTTACCTCATATTACGCCGGCGAAATCAAAGGAGAACCAGTCTCCATCTCCCTCTATCTCCCCAAAGGCTGGAAAGGCAAGCACCTTCCCCTATTTGCCCCTACTCCCGAACTGTTGCATTGGTGGAAATTCTCCGCAAAAGATACCGCCGCACAACAGGAATACAAACGACAGTTCCGCGAGATTCTGGACTCTCGGCTTTCTCTGATACAGCTTTGGGTAGCCAAGCAGAAGGACAACCCTGTGGATATAACGCTGTGCTGCTTCGAGAAAACTGGGGATTTCTGCCATCGGTATCAGGTTGGAGAAGAAGTAGTACAAAAATACTTACCTGAGCTTTGGGGCGGAGAAATCGGCACTGTTGACCGCAAGAGGCAGGGAGCAAGGGGGACAAGGGAGACAAGAGACAAGAGACAAGGGGAAAACTTCTCCCCTATTCTCCCCACACCCTGCCACAAACCAGTTTTCTCTGCCACTTATCCACAACGAGTTTTGAGTCTCATCGAACAGTGCCACTCGTCCGGTTATCCTGTACAGTGCGATCGCCTAGCTTGCGGGTACTATCGGGTTTCTCTGCATGGCGAAGATTTGGGCGATTGGTCAGAGTTGGGGGTGCTGGGGGTTCTGTCGGGGTTGCAGCATGAGTTTTACCGTGGTCGGTTGTTTCCGTCGTTGGCTATTGCAACTCCTCAAGTTCCAGATGTACCACAGCCTGTTGCCGCACAACCCGAATCCCCCAGCTTGATTACACGGCTGGACAAGCTAGAAGGGGAGGAATTAGCCCAGATTCAAAACTGGTGCAAGTCCATCAAAAAACAGATGTTCCCCTCAGTCTCTCAGTATGCCGATGGTCGTCTGGAGTTGCACCTGCGGCGGTTCGTTAGTTTGGCTAGTGCTAAATCTGGTAAAAAAGCTGAGGTAAAATTGATTGCGTCGGGGCATTATGCTGGTGCAGATGTGATTGAGGCTTTGGGCGAGAAGCTGCTGCCGGACTTTCACCAAGCACTTGTACTGTTTTATCCATCTGGGACGCAAATTAAAGTACATCGGGATTCTCCAGCCTATGCTTCGGGGGCAGCGCAAATCAACATTATGGGTCGGGCGAAGTTCTCAATCTCCGGTTGCCAAGATCCTCGGCGGATGGAATCATATTGGTTGGAAGATGGCGATTGCATTGCTTTTGACAACAAGCAGCCGCATGGGATTGAACGGGTGGTAGGTGACAGGTGGTGTGTGTGTTTCTTCAGGCTCAAGGCGGAGTGTTTGGAGCAGGAGTACGGGAGGCAGTTGAGCTTGGTTTAATGGGAGAGTTGCCACCAAGTTAAGCCTCGGCGGATACCCTAGTTAATTTCCAAGCAGAACACCATCCAGCCTGATAAGCATCATCTGTGACATCATCAATAACTATCAACCCATCTAATCCGATGTAGTAAGGTAAAGGACTACCAGTAATCCAGCCATATGCTATTGCTTCAGAGTCTCGTTCTTCAACGGTAAAAATATCTAAACTTTCTTCTAAAACATGGTATGGCAAATAACAACAAGGATACTCTCTAGTGGTAATTCGTTCTACAGAATATCTTTCCCACTTAAATTCAAATCCCTGTACTTGTCGATAATTATTGTCTAGCCAGTTATAAAGTCTTTTGCCGATTTCAAAAGCTTGAGATTCGCTGACACAGGCAAGCTTTGGAGTAAACATCTCACCATTAAAATGAACTGTAATATCCCAAAGTTCTTCCTCTTCAGTAAAATCTATATCCTCATCAACCTCAATAATCCCAGCTTTATATAATTCAGCAGGCACGACTCTTTTCTCCTATAACGCTATCTTTAGACGCAACAAAAGGCGATCGCAAAATGCTACGCCAGTGTTCCATCAGTACAAACGAAAAATGCTTGACTATCTACCGAGAGTGGATCACATCTGCCAATAACTCAATCCCTTTGCTGTGCAATATAGTTCTTTACAGCTTCAGTTGAAATGTTGCCAGCAGTTCAACCCCTAACCGCTATCTTAATGGAGCAAGAGGACTCCGTGCGACCTAAAATGGTCAATTGAAACTACCACAATCTACGTTACCTGTCTCACCTACACCCAACCCGCAACCAGCTAAATTTAATCTCATGTCTCAACTTCAGCAGACCAATTTAAGAAAGCTTTTTTACTTTTGACCCGTTGGGGAAAATAGGGGGAGGTTACAGCGTTTATTTGATAAGGTGATCGTCTTTTTCCCTAAAAAATTGCAGTTAACAGCCTGAGCGATGGCGTTCCGCCCACCAGAGGTGATCGCCGTTCTAATGTAATAATCAGTAGTCAGATATCTGAGTATCCGCATACTCGCAAAATGGCTGATGCCTAACGTCAAGGCTAATACGCTTGCTTTGTGATGTAACTTAAATCCACCAGGGAGGTACTGCCCCTCCTGTTGCCGCGTTATCAGCACGGTGCTTCACTTTTTAGCCTCTGGTGGAAGGCGGAAGATGGAGGAATCGAACCCCCAGGTGTGACCCTGCTCTAGTTTTCAAGACTAGTTACCCTCCCTTGAGTAGCATCTTCCATATAGAACCCATTTGGGATCTATGAAGTAGCTAATCTTCGGAGCATAAGTCTGACAAAACAGAGATGAATTTTAGTCGTCGCATTCTCCAAAGTTCTTTCAAAATTTTTGACCAAGCTTTTACAGCGTTCCATCCAAGCATTACTTCTTTCAATGACCCATCTGGCTTTAACTGGTACAAAACCAGACTTTCCTTTCTGGACTTTTTCCGACTGGGATGGCTTGGGAGACAATTGAAATTGAATTTTACTCATGATTTGAGGATAAATTTTGACTAACTCTGCTTCGAGAAAGTCAGGATGATAACCGTTGTCTAAAAGGATTGTCGTTTTAGGTAGTTCCACAGGTTTGAATTTGAAGAAGTCGATATGAATTGTCAACATCTCAATCAGCCCTTGGTCATCAGAAATATTCGCCTGAGTACAGTGAGTAAAAAAGGGAAAGCCGAGAATATCTACTGCAAGATGCCTTTTTATACCGTTAGTGGACTTGTAAAAACAAAACCCCTTGGTTTCGATACTAGCGTTACAAGTATTTTTGACTGCTTGGGAATCGATCATGATCAAGGTAGTCCAAAGTGGCTTTCTTCCTTGTTTTTCTCGGACTCTGTGATGTAAAATCTCCATGATATCCTCAATCAATCCATCACTTCGCCACTGCTTGTAATGCCAAAAAACTGTGGAATAGGGCGGCAAATCCTTCGGTAAGTCAGCCCAATTGCAACCATTTTTCAGTTGATAAAAGATGCCATCTAAAATTTGTCTTTTACTCCATGTAGGTGGACGAGTCAGCTTCTTTTTAGGTAATAATGGTTCAATAATTAACCACTCTTCATCTGTTAAACTGCTTAAATACATAAGTGATAAAAAATACTGCTATAATAACAGTATACTAGATCCCAAATGGGTTCTATATTCCGTTGCTAATTGGGATTTCAAGGCTTCTCCACTGAGACTAGACAGAATAGGTGTAGACGATACAGGGAGATTAACAACAGATGATACTTTTGGCAATTGGAACTGAGCTAAAACTGGATCATGGTCACTTAAAGGTTTTGGTTTATTAACATTGACGTGAACGATATCAAATTTTACAGATGTATTATTGGACAAATTCTGGCTGACTAAAATATAGTCAAGCTGTTGAAGACGATTACGGAATTTATAGGTATATCGGTCATTCTCCTCTAGTAAATCAGAAAGATTTTTCAAGCCAGACTTTTGCAGAGCCTTGATAGTTTCTGAATCGTTTAAATCATTTAAATCCCCTGCTACAATTACATTTGCATTGTTATCTTCAGCCAATATTTTCCGAGTAAAGTCACCTACAATATTTGCTTGGTTTAATCTTTGTGTATCATTATCATCTCGTTGGGAAACAAAGTGATTACCAACAACAAAGAGAGAGTTGTTGTTGAATATAAACTCAGCAGCGAGGGGTTTACGACTACGCTTAAATGCCGAATTTGTTGGATCTATTCGAGCTGGATTGAGAGACAATTTAGGTCCATCTAACACGGAAACAGTATCTATAGCTGTTCCAACTGTCCCTGCTGCTAGGCTTACTCGTTGTGGTTGATATAAGTAACCTACTCGAATATTTCCGCCTGGTTCACCGCCATCAGCGTTTCTTTCAGGCGCAATATCAAAGGCAATATATTCGGGGCCACCTACACTTTTAATGGCATTGATTAATTTATTGTAAGTTTCTGTAGCTTCTACGATTTGTGAGTTTTGAGAACCGTCATTGTCTTGAATTTCTGTAAGAACTATGATATCTGGAGCAGCTAAATTCTTAACAATTAATTCACTTAAGGGTACGAAGCGTTCTGTATCTCCTGGATCTAGATTTTCTACATTGAAACCTGCTACTGTCAATAAATCTTCTCCAGATTTTAAAGCTGTATTTTCACGATTGTCTTGAGGTTCAGGTACTAATTCTTCTGGTTGTGGTCTTGTCGGTTGAGAGGAAATCACTCGGCTGATATATTTCTCTACAATCCATCTTTCTTGACCATCTGGTAGTTGAATTTCTACCCAATTCCCATTTTTAGCAGTTGTTACTACTTTAGCAACTGTTCCATCTAAGGCACGTCCGATTAAACTGGATGAGGAGGTTTGATGAAGAGGTACACCAAGATTTGATGTAGCTTTCAACTCTACTTGCTCACCGGATACAACATCTATCGCCCAAGCCGGAGTCGCAATTAGGACTACTGATAGCAGTAAGCCAACCAAAAAACTAATTATTTTTTTCACTGTCATAAATCGAGCCGAATCCACTTGTACAATTTACTTCTTTAAAATTCCCTCTCAACAGTATTGATTCCTGATTTAGTGAGAAAAAGAGAACAGAAGCGTTCAATTACAAGAGAGTGAAAAAGGAATAGATACTTACTGCTGCTGTGCTGTGCTTATTGGAACAACAATCCGAGGAATTGCTGCTCTGGGTATCTTGACAACAACATTGGTGAATGCGATCGCTGTAGTTCACTGCACCAAGTAACGGAATTGCTACAATCGAATCAATTGAAACTGCAAACTATTTTTAGCAGGTATGTCCAGTTTTTGGTTTTGGGAAAAAGATTCGGTTGAATACGAAATTTTCAAGAAATATGAACGGGCATTAGTTAGCATTGGAGTAAACTTTTCCCTTGAGCAAGTCCAAGAAGCATTGGAAGTTTGCACTTATGGGCTAGAAGATGCCTTTAGAAGCACAATCGACTATGTGCTTTGGTTGCAAAAGAATGAAAAACAGGTTTTCCCTAATGCCATTTTGATTAGTGCGCTGCAAGAACAATGGAAGCCAAAGGCATGGAAAGATGACTATCTGGAACTGCCCCTGTTGGAGTCACCGGGACAAAAGTGGTGGAATGCCGCAGCCAAAATGTGGGGGTATGATGTACGTAATCGCCTTGTTGCTAATGTTTTTTATGACAACGGTACAGAGTTCATCAAATTCACCAACGGCAAAGAAATTACTGTAGATACTGCGTGGCGTTGGGAGTGGGAACGGGTGCTGAAATATGCCACTAATCAATAGCTCCGGCTAATCATCCCTGCACCGGAAACCGCCGCATCATCTCTGCCAACTCGACAGCCGCACCATCCGCCGTATACACAACCTCACCCGACATCGCAATCACAATCCTGTTTTTCCTCGCCCATTCAAACCAATCCTTCACAGCAGATTTGACCTGCGCTGACTCCGGTTTCCTGCCTTCCTTACAGGCAGCCACAAACACAGCTTCCGGTGACTTAATCCCTTTCCAAGTCCGTAAGGCTTCTTTGAGATAGGCGATCGCACCCGGTACATTTTCCCAGTACCGCCTGACTGTACGCTGAATTTCTGAATTGAGGCGAAATCTTTTTTTACGTACAAACACTAAACCTTTAGTATAAAAAATAATTTATACTAAATAAGCAGTAAATAAGTATTTAAATTTTCCAACTTAAACAACACTAGAAAGGATTATTCGTAATCGTGAAAAAATAAATGAAGTTTGGAAATAGTTAAATAATTAATAATTACGAGCAAAGTAGTTAAACCTATCTAATAATATCCTACTTATTAATTTTATGGGATGGTACTATGATGGCAGAGGAAACCCTTCGCCCTCTATAAAAGCAAGCCAAAGAGCAGCGCGTCGGGCTGCTCGTGAAGCTGCAAAAGCTCGTCGTAATCTAGAACGATTCCAACGTAAAAGAGAAGCAGAACAACGGCATAAACAACGCCAGTCTGCTCTCCTTATGAGAGAACTGGCAAAGGAATCAAAACTTAGAGCAAAAATGCAAGAATTAGAACTTGCTAAATATGAAGTGCAAGTTTATGAAAACCGTATAGATTGCCTTCTATCAGTACATAAAGAATGCAGTGAAGAATGGGATTGGGTTCTAATTCGCAATTCTCAGCCACCCATTAAACCTGAAAAGCAAAATACGCATGAAATTGCTGCTCAACTTAAATTATCTCAATATAAGCCTACACTTTGTGATAAGTTATTTAGACGTGTTAAAGGTAAGCAAACCATCTTAGCAAATGATGTAGATGAAGGAAGAAAAACAGACATCTTAAATTATAATACTGCAATTTCAGAATATAAAGAAGATTATGAAAATTGGCAAAATCTAGTTGAGTTATCAAAACAGATTATTACAGGCGATATTGAAGCCTATATGGATGTAATTGATATGGAAAAACCCTTCGACGATATTTGTGAGTTAGGCTCTATGATTGAATTTGACATCATTGATAGCTCAACCTTGGGTGTTACAGTTTATGTAAATAGTGAAACTTCTATTCCTTCTGAAATCAAAAGTTTAACGAAAACGGGTAGACTTTCAACAAAAAAAATGCCAAAAGCGAGATTTTATGAAATATACCAGGACTATATTTGTGGTTGTGTATTACGAATAGCTAGAGAAATGTTCGCTTTGTTGCCGATTGAAACAATTTTAATTACAAGCATTGGTGAACTATTTAATTCTCAAACAGGCCATACTCAAAAACAATCAATTCTATCTGTAGCTATTCCTAAAAACATTTTTGTAAAACTTAATTTTGATAGTCTTGATCCATCAGATTCAATGTCTAACTTCTTGCATAGAATGAAATTTCAAAAAACAAAAGGTTTTATGCCGATTGAGGCACTCAGCATATCAGAATTGAAGAGTCAATAATTATTAGCTATTTTAAGCATTGCTACTCATCCCACTTCACCAACACCCCATCCACCGCAACCAATCCCCACTGTGGACACTTCGCCACCAGTTTCTTGATCACAATCCTCAAAGCAGAGTCATCCGCCCAACACTCCATCAAAAACTCATCCCCTGGATTTTCGAGCATTTGTTCCGCCATCTTGAGTTTCTGCATCTGCCCTGGCTACATCTTTGACTTTACTGCGATCGCTCCTCAGTTTTGCTATCACTCCCCCACCGGACACCGCCGCATCATCTCCTGCAAGCTCACCGCCTCCCCCTCTGCCGTATACACAACCTCACCCGACATCGCAATCACAATCCTTTACCGCCTCGCCCACTCAAACCAATCTTTCACAGCAGATTTAACCTGCGCGGATTCAGGTTTCCGTCCCTCCTTACACGCAGCCACAAACACAGCCTCCGGTGACTTGATACCCTTCCAAGTCCGCACTGCCTCCTTCAAATACGCGATTACACCCGGTACATTCGCTTAATACTGCTTGATTGTACGCTGAATCTCTCCGTTTAACCTAAACTGCGGGGTACAGGGCATATCCCGCAACTGCTGCAAAACTTCCTGAACCTCCTGCTGACTCGGCTGTACTGATTTTTCTTGTGGCTCAGGCAGCGATCGCTTTCGGTCTTGCCACCCTGCTTTACTCTCGCTCCCATTGCATCAACTCGTCATCCACAACCACATAACCCCACTGCGGACACTTCTGTACCAATCCCTTAATCACAATTTGCAAAGCAGGGTCATCCGCCCAACACTCCAGCAGAAACTCAAAATCAGGTTTCTCCCTCAGCACCCCCGCCATTTTGAGTTTCTCCATCCGCCAAGAACGCGCTTTTAATCGTGCAGCAATGGACTCGCTTGACCATTTATCAGGCTGTAGCGGTGCAGAACTTTGGTCAACATAATCAGCTTTGTCCTCATCACCTGAAGTTTCATCACTGGAGGCAACAGGCGCGGCGGAACAGAGTCCTTCACGACAATTTCCAGCCTCACCACCCAAATCCTCATTTTCTCCCACCAACGTAGCGGATTGACTCTGTACAGCATCCACAAGCGTCAGCGTTGTGCAGTCCGTTACCGTAGGTAACTCTTCTTCCTTCTCTTCCACGCCTTCCAAGGACTGAGGCGACGCATCCCCCAAGGATGCGTTGCTTGCCGCCGAAGGCATCGCCGCCTCATCATCATGCGAAAATTCGTTTGGCGTGGAAGAACTAACTACCTTACCAACAACCTTAGTTGGTTGTTGGTAGGTAGTTAAAGAGTTGTTAGAAACGTTGTTAGGTTTTTGAAAGCCTTGCAAATCCTGACTTTTTTGACCATTCTTTTGGAATTGTTCCAAATCAGGCTGTAATTGTTCCACGTCGGAATGGTTTTGATTCGCTTCAGCGTGGTTAATTTCCTCCTCAGCTTGGACAGCTTTCTCGCCACAAGAATTGTTTTCCTCAGATGTGGACGATTCCCAATAGAAGCGATTGTAATAACCGTGCAGATTACGTACCCGATAACCAATCAGCCCAGGTCTACCAGATGGCAAACGGCCAAACACTTCCTCATACTGGAACAAACCCTGAGCCGTCAACGCTGCACCCGCTTTCTGGAATGACTTGTAGGTGAGGTTGGTGTCCAACTTGTGAGCCGCCCCACCAAATTGTTCTGCTGCAACTGAATCTAACCACAACTGCTGCACACAAGGGGGTTGCTGCCTCACCCAGTTGATATCCTCAATCGAGATTTTACAGTGGGGTCTAACTGATTTTTCCTCTGAAGACTTGCGATCGCCTTGCTGGTGTCCACCTCTGATTGCCTTTAATGCTGTAGCCATAGTATTCCTCTAATTTTGAGCATGACAATATGGGCGGTACTGCGTTCAGTCCGCGCGTTTTTTGTTTGTTCTAACTAAGCGTTATTAATCGCGTAAAAGCCGTAACTCATCCTTGAAATATCGGTCTGTTTTCTTGGGCTTATCTTGCCAATGCTCCCAAGCCACCCACACCTCATCCCCCAAGTCTTCGATGACTTCACCTTTGGCGTTATACAAAGCACAGTAGGGATCAGCATGGGCAACGATAGATCCAAGCCCGATAGTGGGAGGTTGTGCAGATTTTTCCAACGTAGTGATTAAGTCAACTTCTTGCGGTGTCAATTCCGCCAGATAGTCTGCTTTAATGACCTCATACTCAGTAGCCACTTCCAGATAATCCCACCAGCTACACCCAGGTTTAGCCAGTACACGCCGAATATCATTGACTGCTTGGGGAATGAGTTGCAATTGTTCGGCACGAAATGCGATCGCACTTTGTGTTGGTTCACTGCCCAAAAGCAAAGCCGCAGCTTCCAACGCTTTGGTGTTGTTCATAGCACTGGCCAGATTACCCAAAGCTATACCCATCAACCGTAAGCATTCTTGGGGATTTTCTTTGGGTGGCTCTTGTGCAAGCGATCGCAAATCAATGGTTTTTTCTAGAGCTTGCTTAACTTGCTTGTTCAAAACTTTGGTCGCCTGTTGCGTCATGGTATTCCCCCACTGTTGCGAGGGACGTTCTTGTACAGCGTTCTCTAACTCCTGAATCCGTTGTTGTAGTCGCTGGTTTTCCAGTTCTAGCTGCCTCAGTCCCTCCATCTCATCCAGCCGTTGTTGTAACTGAATATTTTGCTCCTTCTGCTGTTGAAACAGTTTCTGCACAGAGGAAAGTTGTTCTTGTACCTGTTGTTCGGCTTTAGCAGCAGCTTCCGCCTGTAAACCAATCCTCAAGTCTTGCTCCAGCCGTTCCAATTCTTGCTGATGTTGCTGCTTGAGTTGTGCGATCACCTCAGAATATTCTTTGGGGTATGTGCGCTCACTAGTAAATGACACAATTGCGTCATTACTCAAAGGGGTCAAATCAGCATTATTGACCAACAGCTTCTCACCATCAGCAAATGTGACAATCTGCTGAGTCGGGTTAGGCGGGTCTGCCTCAATTACTCCCCCTTCTCCACATCTAGGGTGAGATTGTGATGAAACCTTGACCGAATGACACAATTGCGTTTGATTGTTCTCATTTTCTGTAAGCCGTTTAGCGATTGGTGCAACTTGTTGAACTGCTTTGGCAAAGTCTGCGGCAGTAGGGAAGGGTTTTTCTTTAGCTGCGATCGCAACGGCTTCGTGTAACTTGTCGGGAGTTTTGACCAGTTTTAGTAAGGGTCGAGTTTGGGAGGGTTTGGTAATTTTGTCCTTGAGTTCGTCGGGGAGAGTATCAACAACTTTCTTGGCTGCTAGTAAATCTTTGACCCTGCGGTATCCCCCGTATTTGGTCAATTCTTGGTCACAGTAAGTATCAAAGCTTTTATACCCAGCCTCTTTGTAATAGGAGTTATCGAGCATCAGCCGTAATTCTTCTATGGCTTGCCACTCAAAGCGGTCTATGGCAGCGAAGGTTTCTTTGATGCTGGTGTTGAGAATGCTGTAGCTGGGTACTGATATTTGTTCGCGGTCTAGTGTCAGCATGGTTATTGCCCACTATTGGTAAATGCTGGAAACAGTCAGGAAGGCAATTTCACCAAAGTGAACATTTAGCTGATCTGGCGGGTTACACCCTAAATGTGTCAGCATTATAGTTAGCTCACTTTGTCGTAAACGGATTGAGCAGGCGATCGCATTGCTTGGTCGGCGGGCGATCGCTTCTAGCTATTGTGCTATTTATCTAAAGATAATTTTAGTAGTTACTCCAATTGTTAGTTGCAAAAAATACAGTTACTACATTTGTATACTAATGAGGCAATAACGTTTGCTTTATGCTAACCGCATCATTAGTAGAAAATTTATTCCATCTCTTGCACTAAAGCAGCTTTAACTTCAGCATCAAAATTTACACCAAGGGCATCAGAAAGCTTACGTAAAGTTTCACGCGGTAAAGACTTGGCATCTTCTGTTTCTATACGATAGAGATTCCCAACACTCATACCAGCTTGAGCTGCTACCCAAGTTGGAGATAGTCCCTTAGACTCTCTAATCTCTCTAATCCGAGTGCCTAAACCAGGCAAATCAACCGACAAAGTAACTTGCATTAAGTTCATAACTTCACTTCTCCATTAATGTAAGCAAATCATAGCGTTTATTTCCTCCATTTTCAAGCTTTACTTAATTAGCTTTACTTATTTAGTGAGACTTTACAAGTGCAACTTATTAAGTTACACTATAAAACATAGGGGCAAGGGAAAGCAAACTGCCTACACCCGGACACAACAAAGGGTTTGCACTACAGAACTTTGACAGCACAATCCAAAGTGACCGCTTGATGAGTAACCGAGGCACTGGCGCAACCAGAGAAGGCGATGGGTACACAGATGGGAAATGGATTTGCACTTAATAAATGATTAACAAAAGACGTTAGACGATTAGCTTTTGACGTTGTTAAAGCTGTACACGTCCCCTGATGCTGCCGTCTGCTGTCTTGATAATGCTCTTAGCAACTAGCTTTGATGGCTACGCCAAATCTTTTTGAGAGCGTTGTGCTAAACCACAACGTTGTTTGCACACATAACAAAAGCGATCGCTCGGTCTGGACAACTTCTGCGATCGCCTTTTATCCAAGTGAATGGAGATCAACATTATGACTTACATTGCAAATAGACTGCAAGCAACCGAAGAACAAACCATTGCCCAAGCTGAACTCGACTTGCACATCGTAGACCAAGCCAAAGCTGTAGCACCAGAAAAACTGACCACAGTCGAGATTAACTCCCAACATTACGAAATTTACGCAGGCAAACGACTTATCGCATATATCACCTATGACCAAGGTGAATTTGTCACCCAACGCTGGATAGTTATGGTAAGCGGTGTTGAGGTTTTTCGTTACACCACTCTCACCAGATGCCAACGTTACGTTCAATGGCATCATAAGGACGGTACGCTCAATCTACCAGTCTCAGGCGAAACTCAAGAAGTCCCTACCATTTCCGAAATCTGTTTCTATGATCACGAAGCCTTGGTAAGTGGTGAATTAGTTGCCAGCATTGGCTTTGACTCGGAGAATCACGAAAACTTGTATTGGCGAGTCATGGTCAACAACATCGAGATTTTCCGCGACTCCACAGCCCCCAGATGCCACAGTTACGTCAAGCAGCATTACCAGCAAGGCACATTACCAGTACAACAGCCATTTGCAGAACCCTGCACAACTGGCAATGAAATCATGGCTCAGATTGCCGATGAATGCGAAAAGTACGGGCTGGAATTACTGGACGATGGGGTGTACCGTAATGATACAAAACTGGGTGAAGTAGGTTGCACAGATGAACAATGGTGGTTTATCCGAGCCGGAGAATCCCAGGAGAAAGTACCATGTGACTCGGCGATGGATGCTGTGTATTGGCTATCGATGGTGGATGCTGTTAAAGCTTTGGATTACGAACAATTGCTAGACCTGCCGTTTGAGATGTTGACGGCTCACGACTGGCAGAAGCTTTTTGAGTATCAGGCACATTCCGATTTATTAGCAGCGTAATTCTGACGCATAGCGATCGCGCTCACCCAACAAAGAGTGATCGCTTCCCCTTACACTCTCATCAATCATCAATTCATCATGCAACCCACAATTAGCATACCCAAGGACTGGGACTACCCACGATTCACTCTTGGTCAACTCACAAAGCAAGGACTGATCATCGGTATCCAATACTACCCTGCCGATACTTTCCTGGCTCACGAATATGGTCATTCTTGGCGTTATACGGTACTGCCTGACAAGCATTCTGAAGAAGTCCGCTATTGTTTTGACGACCACATTCAACAGTTTTCTCTGGCAGAACTACAGGAACAGCTACAGGCGAAGATTCAAGAGCATCAGCAGCAAATCACACTACTGCAAGCGCAATTGATGGAGGGATTGGGCGATGCGTAGAAATCACTCGGAAATCACAGCTAGCCAACTTTTGCACTCGCTACGACGCATGGGCGGTTTAGTTCCCTTGCACAGCGTTAGGTCTTCTCAAGCGGTGATCCAGGCATTACTGGATCGGGAATTAGTGCGGGTAACAAATACTGGGTGCGGATTTTTCTTACAGGTCACGGAGGAGAAATAAATGCAAGCAATCGAAATGTTGCAACAGTTTAACGAGTGTTATGTGAAGATTCAGGCGATCGCGCAATCAAAGGAATGGTTGGAACTAGCGAATCGGCAGGACGTTGACCCAGATATGAAGACGCATTTAGGCGATGTGCTGCATTATCTGGGTGAGGCTATGAGTTGTATTGAGCCGTTTGTTGAGGTTAGGGTAACTCAAAACCAAGTATCCTAAGTTACTCCTGAGCTTGCTGCTGTTGCAATTGTTGCACTTCTTCTACTGGTAAGCCAGTCAATCTAGCGATCGCATCAACAGTCATGCCCTCGGCTAACAGGTTGAGAGCGATTTCACGGGCTTTTTTGTTACTTCCTTGTTCTTCAGCTTCATTTTGAATCATCTGGTAAATGACCGACTCACGCATGATGTCTCTCCTAAATAAGCCAGTTAAATATGCAAGCTAGATGTTTTTCAGCTTACTCTCTGCCTTTCTGCGATTCGATCTTCGTTATTCATTCGCAGCAGATAAACTGTAGTACGACCATTTGCCGTCAATCCCACGATGGCTAGTTCCGAAAAAGTGAAGTGTTCAGACCATTGTTGACTACGAGGATTATATAAAAAACTGAAAGCACCTGTTTGGGGATCAAAAGAGCCTAAATCCGTACCTTTGTGACGATTACAACGCCAGCAAGTAAGTGCTAAGTTTTCTGCATCTGTCTTGCCACCATGCTTTTCAGCAATAATATGGTCGATTTCATGTGGGAAGAACGCTACTTTAGTCGGTAGCAAGCAATACTCACATTTGTAATTAGCTCGTTCTTCTACTAAGCGACGCAGCGCAACTGGAATATAACTTAAACTCACGATTGACTGCCTAAATAAGCTAAATTACCCGTTTTAATCATGACCATCAAATGCTCAATCTTCTCGTACTCATCTAGTTCTTTTAATTCAACAGGTGTGAGTTCCCCAGCCTTAGAGCGTGTTACTAAAGTACGTAATCGCTCTTGCATTTGTGGAGTTGGCTGAAATTGTTCAATTTGTTCAGGAGTAGGGTTGCTTGATAGAAAGTCGAGAATATATCGATAAATTTCTGCGGGGATTGCTGGTTGTTGCAAACTTAAAGCCAGTAGCTCCGGTAAGCGATCGCCAACTTGTGCTAGTTGTTGAGATAATTCTTCGGATACTTCTAGGGTAATTTTTGGCATATAGCAGTTGGCTGACAATATGGAGTTAGTTAGTTGAACTAGGGTCTATCAAATTACTCAACAACTTAACATACTCCCACCATACTACTTTTCCACGCTAGGTTATTTACTACACTACTTTCTTAATCTTTCTCAATTCCAGTTGCTCTCCTTTTTTGTTACCGATTCACGCATGGTAATCCTTTGATAGAACAAGAAGTGTATTGCTTATTCGGATTGCTCAACGTCTGTCGTAACCAAGCTTTGCACCTGTTCGATTGTTAATCCAGTGACTTTAGCCACCATTTCGACAGGCATATTTTCTTTTAGGAGGTTAACAGCAACAAGACGAACACCTTCCTCAATACCCTCAGTCTTAATTGATTTATAAATGACTGACTCGCGCATAATGTCCTTCCTGAATAAACGCTCAATCGCTTCTTCTTCCAATACTAACCCAGCAAACCAATTCGCAATGACGCTCGATGACTCGCTACCGCTACGCTAACGCAATGGACTAACGTCCCGCTCCGCTAACGCAATTCGCAGTTATTAAGTAGGAGTAAAAAGCATGAATCAAAATATTAGTATTGCTGATAGAACAAAAGCCTTGGCAATCAGAATAGTTAAAGCTTGTACTTTCTTAAATGAAAAACCTGGAGTTTGCCGAACATTATCAAACCAATTACTACGTAGTGGTACTTCCATTGGTGCTAACGTTAGAGAAGCCCAATCTGCTCAATCCGATAAAGATTTTCTTAACAAATTAGAGATTGCACTTAAAGAAGAAAGAGAAACTGAATATTGGTTAGAAATATTAATAGAAGCAGAATTGGTTGACAAAACTAAGTTTGATTTTCTGCTTCAAGAAACCAGAGAATTTGGAAAAATCTTAGTTACATCTACTAGAAAAATCAAG
Organism: Nostoc sp. UHCC 0870; assembly: GCF_022063185.1. Taxonomy (NCBI): domain Bacteria; kingdom Bacillati; phylum Cyanobacteriota; class Cyanophyceae; order Nostocales; family Nostocaceae; genus Nostoc; species Nostoc sp. UHCC 0870. The sequence continues at coordinate 195,277 of NZ_CP091914.1, forward strand.
GATAAAATCAACAAACTAAATTAATTGCGAATTGCGTTAGCGGAGCGGGACGTTAGTCCATTGCGAATTGATTATGGCTGATAACCTTAAGAATTTATCTAGTAAAGAATAGCTGCGCTAAAAATCATTGAGAAATTGGAAATACTTCACATGGAAATCAAAACCATCTCCGTAACCTATCAGCGCAAGTTTAACTTAGGTGATTACGAATCTGTAGAAGTGGGTTGTTCTTTGTGGGGGCAGATAGACCCAGAAGAAGACGCTGAAGGTGCAACACAATTTCTATTTGAACAAGCAAAAGAATCAGTAAAAAAAGCAGCAATGCCACTGCTGAAAGCATCTCAATACCAGATGAATAAATACAAACAATCTGCAAAGCAGATAAATAATGATAATTTGGAGAATTTCTAATGGGTGAAATTAAGTTGGGTTTAGGGAATCCACCATTGCCGATTTATCTGTATGTAGATAAAGAAGTGGCTGATAACTATACTTATGCTTGGCATCATTATGACCCTCAACAAGACAAAAAGACTCTTGTCGCAGACAGAGCATTAACCGGATATATCAGTGAGATAAAACTGACCAGTAAGGATTTCAAGGGGAAAGAAAACTTGAAATTGGATATTGTTGTTCTTGCGGATGAGCTATATGTTATTAGAAGTGGGATTGAGACTATTTTCACTAAGTCCTTTCTACTGGCAGCATCTCTCATAGAGGACTACAACAAGCCACTGACAATCGTTGCAAATCCTGGTGATGAAAAGGTAGTCTTTTGTAGTATCTTTAATCCCCAAATAAGACAAAGAATCCGCTACCAATGGGATGCAAATGCTGATTTTGCTGGCATGATTGAACGCATTCAAATAAGACTATCAACTAATCCAAAGTATGAATTGGAAGAAGAAGTCTCTTCCACAGCATCACCCTCAATCAACCCAAAATCTGCGGAGGTACATCCCCAAGATTTGCGGGTGAAACAAGTCCGCACTCTGATGGATTATCCGATTGATTTAATTCGGGAGTGGCTTCAATTTCAGGATGCAAAATTCCCCAGTCAACTTCCCGCAAGCAAGGTTGATCAACTAGTGAAAACCATTTGCTTGGCTTGGGCGGCGGATAAAGCTGACCCTTACCGTGCTGAAACTTCTTATGAGCAGCAGGTGTTGGGTGCTGTTGCATCTGGAACTGATGAAATACAAGCTATTGAGGGATGGATGAATTATGTTGCAGGCTTGATAACTCCTGTCAGTTCTCGGTAGATATTTAAAATAAGCAGCTTTTAGAGGCTGCTTATTTTTTGAAGGAGGCACATGAAGCTACTAATAATAGACACCGAAACCGCAGATACCGAAAACACTCTGTGCGAAATCGCCGCCACACTGTATGAAGTTGGCGAATATTCGGGAGCGATCGCCAGCATCTCTACTTTGATTCCAGTCGATTCCAACAACGCTCAAGCTATCAACGGAATTGCGCCGCCACTAACCCAAGCTGCACATCCTATATACAAAAGCGCACTAGCTTTTTTGAGAGAGATGGCGGATATCACTGACTATGCGGTGGCTTTTAATGCGGAGTTCGATTTTGGCGTGGTTAATCAATTCCTTCCTGATTTGATTTCAGTCCCCTGGCTGTGTGCAATGAGGGATTTTGATTGGGGATACCACAGTATTAATTCGCACGGTGGTTACAAGCTGACTGACCTCGCCCTTTGGCTGGGGATTGGTATCAGCACTGTCCACCGGGCTGGGGACGATGTGCGGTTGTTGGTCGAGTGTTTGAATCGTCACAAAAACTTACGACAGTTGATTGAGGATGCGATCGCTTTATCTCAATCTCCGATGCTAGAAATCAAAGCCCTGGTCACTTACGAGGATCGCCACAAAGCAAGCAAGGCTAAGTTTGCTTGGGATGGAGATCGCAAAATTTGGTACAAATCAATCCGTGAATGCCTTTTGGATGATTTTGTGAAAACGCTGGATTTTGATGTGAGCGTTGTTTGAGCCGGGTGAAAACAGTAGGTCGTTATTGTGATTTCTGTGGGTAATGATGAAATAAATAAGGAGGTAACAAATGCACTCAGAATTTTTTGGAAAAACAGTGATAGGTATTCCCTATGAGCAATGGCAACGTATGTTGGTGAATCGATTTTATGTGGTGCAGTTGATCAACTTAGAAACCAATAAAAGAGAAGTTCACATTTTATCTAATTCTGCCCTCAAAACTTACTTTCCTCGTCATTGGAAGGAGTTAACAACAAAGTTAGGAGAAAAGTCTACATGGTTTCCTGTTAAAAGGCGTAAAAATTACGTAATCACAACAACAGTATTAGAAAGTTGTGGCTAATTCACTGAACTTATTAACTTATTCCCAAAAGCAGTTTTATACTGTCTTTTTTTTCTTTTTTTAATACCTAAAACTAATGAACAAAATTACCCACCAACTGACCGAAACAGAACATTTAGAACGAATTCAAAAAATTGAAATAATCACCCGTAGGCGACGCACAATGAAGCGAAAAATGCACAGGTCACTGAACCAAACTCTGACAAAGTTTGCGCTTTATTCGATTGTGACCACTGGGTTTTTGGGAGTAGCAGCAATGGGTTGCTGGGGATTAGAGATTATCGCTGCTAATTCCAATTCTACGAGTATTAGTCAATACCAGTGGCAGGCACGAAAGAATGTTTGTTTGGGTGGGATGTTGGTAGGTTTATCGGGGTTTTTGGGTAGTGCGCTGTTGGGTGCTTGTGTGGGTTTTGATGAGAATTAGTTAGGAGGATTACTACCATTGCGCTCGCGGAGGTATTGCAAAATCTGATTTACTTTCCTCTGGTGACGGTTCGATCATGCCGATAATTTTTCACCAATCGCTTGATGAATGATTTGCTGCTTAAGCGAATCTGCGGCTACTACGGCAATAGTTTCCCAATCTTGAGGAGTCAATAAAATTTCTAACGATTCACGTAATACTTCTCGGTTAGAGATGAACTCTTCGCCATAAAGCTCATCTCTTCCTAAAATCATTACAATATGTTGTCTTACTTTTGGTGTAGGCAACCTTAATTTTTCAAGTATTCTCTCTCTTGCAGTTTTAACGGCTATTTTTGTAGCTGTACCTAAATTCCAGTCATTAATTAGCAACCGGACTTCTTTATTCAGAGAGATACGTAATGTTGTTAAACGCCCCAAAAGTTCACCCGTTAGCATGAGGTCGCCAAATGCACTTCCCCAATTTAATCCAGCACCAATATTACCGCCAACAAGCTCTTCAGACTCCACAGCTTGCCGTAACCAAGTTTCATCAAGTAATAAATCCATTGGGTTGTTTTGACCAGGGTGATCATGATTCTTATTAAATTCGTGCTGATTCATTTACCTAACACCTGATTCAGAAGAACGCCAAATCCCATACTCAAAGTAAACTAAATCGTCATAATCTTCATCTTCACCCAAGTCCATCATGCCTTGGCGATCGTAAAATTTTTCTACCCCTGGTAGTGAGTGTAAACCCACTCTACCCTCAAAACCCAGTTCTAGACTACGGGTTCTAGCAAAGTTTAGTAAAGCAGTGCCAACACCTTTATACGTTGGTGGACGTTGGATCATTTCACGATTCCAAGGTGCAGAGGCAATGCCATCAACATAAACTAACCGTTCACCCTCTGCCAAGCGTGAACCGTGCAGTTGAGTTTCGATGATCATCAAACCTTGGGTTTCATTTTCGTACTCGACAGCATAACCTTCCCGATTGGGTTGTCTGCTGATGACAAACTGGAGCTTAAATTCCCAATCCCAAAACTTATCCTCTTGCCCGAATAATCGTAACTTTTCTTCCCACTGTAAGGTGTAATCGTCGGCGTGTTTTTGTGTTAGCTCCACTACATCTGCTTCCACGGTCATGCTATCTCGACCGCGAATTAGCTTTACGGTTGTTGGCATGACAATTAATTTTAATTTTGCAAAATAATTTTAATCGATTTGTTCATTTTCTCCTTCTGGGAACTCAATTTCACCATCCTCCATCAAACAACTCCAATCAATGCCATCAACATCAATGGATTCATCATATCCATCAGCTTTAAGTATTTGTTTGATTAATTCCTCTACGGGAATTTTGAGTATAGCTGCTTCTTGCCGCAAGTCTCTACAGACTTCAGAGAAGTTATCTGCGTTTGATACCCGATCAATTAAAATTGCTTCGGCCATACGAGTCTTAGAAACACCTCTAGTATGTCCCCACAGAGACAAACGAATTTCTTTGACGATAGGAAGATTGACCGGGAATCGGCGATCGCGTTTTCTGACCATGTGGAATTTATATAACAATACTTCCTAATTTTATCGGTTATTGGACACCATTTAGTATCTATTTAGGTTATTTTATGAATCTAAATGGTACAAATAAAGGAACGCCCCGATGAGGTCAGTCATCGGGACTTCTCCCAACACAGAACATACCTGTAGTCAGGAGCAATCGCAATTATGGCAGAAATCACAAGCTTAAATGACTTTTTCATTGAACATCCTATGTATCATCGTTCACTTGCCGAGCTAATGGGAGTCTCTACATCTATTGTTGATAAATGGAGTAATGGTGATCGCCGGGTCAGTCAAAGAACGCTAAAAGAGTTAAATAGGCTGCATATATTTTTAAATACCAATCCACAGATTAGAGACAAATATGTAAAAGTTGCACAATGTGCAGTTTAAAAGTAATAACTGCACATTGTGCAAGTAAATTTATTGCCCACCGAGAGTGGGTATTTTATTATTTAATCAGTTCAACAGTTCGACTCAAATGGAGCAGTTAAGCATAAAAGAGTGCCGGAATCTATTGCGGATTCAGTCGAAAGACACGATAAATAAATATCTAAAAGCTTTGAAGTTATTTGGTAACAAATACCTGAACTGGGAACAGATTAGGCAAGTGTTAGAACTGCAAATTTATTTGGGGTTAAAACACGGAAGGAACAGCAAAGAAAAGTTCTGTCAAATGACTCGCCAGCAGATTGAAGAAACATTTAAAAGTTATGGAGTTGATATTGATGCCAGATTAGAGTCCCTACAAAAAATACATAGAGACTCAGTACACAAAAATCAGAATCACGTTTCAATTCTCTAAAAAAATGCCCTGCCGAATTATTAGAAATTACAGCCTCATACATCTAGAGTGCAAGCATTAATCAGGTTTTTGCCCTTGATGACACACTACATTTATCCTGCTGAATTTACCATAAATCGCCTAAAAAAAAGATTGTCCAAATCATAGAGGCAAGTGTTACAGTAATAATACAAGTCTGAAACCGTTGTTAGAGATGGATTAAGCAAAATGTTAGGAAGCTGAATGTACCTGAAACGATTCTGAAACCCCCGAAAAAGGGTATGTTTTTTCTTGTGGAAGCAGTAAATGTAGTACAAACGGAATAAGTACAGATATCCAAATATACGGGAGTAACGCAATGTGTACAGAAAAGAGAAAAGGACAAAAACATCTCTTGATGGAGAAGTTGAGATAATAGAGAAAGAAGAGAGAAGTTCGTCAGGATTGTTAGAATTTTGTGTAGCGATTCTAACGATTAGCGTCTCAATTCTGACAGTTACTTTAATTTTGCAGAGCTTTAACCATGCCAGTAGTAATAGAGGATTGGATCGGACAATCAATCAACTTGAGAAGAGAATGTGAGAACATTCGTGGAACAAGAATCAGCAATCGCACATGGTATGAATGGGAACGATTGTGTGGTGCTTGTTATGCTCAAGGAAAGAAGGTTTCATCCAGACAATACACACAAGAACAGACAGAATTGCTGTTGTGTTTGGCATGGTTACGCAAGCATTATCCAAAAAGGAGAGTGACTTATAGAAGTTTGAGGGAATTTTCTAAAAGTAATGAATGGAGATACGATGAGGTATTATCCAAGTTCTGTGAACAAATCAATTCTGGTGAAACATTTGTAGCAGATGAAGTCAAGGAAGAACCCCAAAAAATCGCCTTGAGTGAGGTAAAGAAATGCTGCGATAGGATAATGAATCGAGAACTTTCTAGGAATTGTTGGGCGAGTTGGAAACAGTATTTGGGGATTCCAAAATATGAAAGGTTCGTAGATGAAGGAACTGCCTCACTGTTAACATACATGGCGTGTTGGCGACATGATCATCCCACAAAAAAATTCCCTTTGGTACGTCAATTAATAGTAATGATGACAAGTGCATCACGTCGGGCGATGACGATGGAAACAGCATCCAGTGCGAAGATGTGGCATCAATGGCGAATGAGAGGGTGTAAAGGTAAAGACTTACACAGGTATCTAGCCATGTGCGGTTACAAGGTGTCAATACGGACGTTGTATAAGTGGGGAGATTTCAGTCAACGAAGGCATTATTCAGTATCAGAGTTAGCTGAGTGGAAGGTAAAAGCAGCAAATAGGAGGTCTGCATGATCAAAATTCTAGATGGGTTCAATAATGTTTTAGCTTTCACAATTAATTTTGTGTTGTGCGGAGAATATTGCAATTTCAGTTAAGGAGTCAGGAATCAGAAGAGTTCAAGCCTGATTAATTCTGACTTCTGACTCCTGAGTTCTGAGTTCTAATCATTAAGGAGAAGATATGGCAGCGCGTAAAGGTGAATTAACAGTACAGGGCGAAGAAACCACTTCAATACAGCCCCAATCCAAGAGTATGGTCAAGGGCAGGAAACAATCAATCGCACCTGTACCTACTACATTTGCACTGGTAATTGAGCAGTTAGAAAATGCTTTTGATGAAGACTTACGCCTAGCAATTTTTGAGCGATTAATCAGAGAGCAACAACAAATTGCCCAACAGGTGACAGAAGAAGAAAAGCTGACCTTCGCTGTAGAAATCGCTAGATTGGAAGCAATTGAACAGGCCAGAGAAAAGGGGAAACAATCAGCCAGAGCAGAGATAGCACAAAGAAAAAGAGAGAAATTAGCAGTCGTCCAAAAACAATTTATCGAAGTAGACCTCGAAAAACTAATTGATAGTTGTGACCATTTACCTTATGAAACAATGAAACAAACAATTGATGGATTTGCATCTCGTTTAGGTGTGAAATTGGAGTGGAGAGAATTAGAAGATGGACAATTCGAGTGCAACGCCAGTGTCGCCTGAAGAAGCAGCTTCTGGCTACCTACAGGATGAAATTCAGGATTTCATTGGTTCTGTAAATCAAGGTAAAGGATTTAATGTCGTAACTGAAATCATCAGTGAGGAGGTACAACGCCAACTCGAATCACATTTACTGAATTTCCAAAAAGCGATCGCCCAGTCAAACTTAGCAGCAATTGAAGTGATGTCGCAGGAATTGCAGAGAATCAAAGAGGAATCTGCAACGTTAAGCGGGGTGATGGAGAGATTAGCGACAGCCGTTGCTCCAGATTTACCTGCAACAGAGGATGAAGTAGTTTCATTTCAGCAAGCGATTAATAACCTGGAGCAATATGGGGCAATTATTCCCTCGAAAGCAGATATTGTAGCGGCTCAATTCCGACTCAAAAACCAACGGGCTTGGTCATTGGTATGGCAAGCTTTAGCCAAACTGTTGATCAAGAAAGTGGAGAAAGTATTTACCAGCAAAGGAAAGAAGCCTGATCCATTAGAAGAAAAATTCAAACAACTGGAGGAAGAAATTTGAAAACAGCGTATTTTCACAGAGCGTACTGGTGCTATGAGAATAATTTAGGAATTGCCAAAATACATCATGAACCACTGGGGATTTTGGCAATCTTGTTTGAGAATGGCATTCCTATAATCAATGTGAATTTTTTAAAGAAAGATGAGTTTTCGTATTACTGGCAGAAGTACAAAAAACGAGGAATTACTTTACATCTAGGAATGAAAGTGGGAATTGATACTGAATTAACTAGGGTGATTGAGAAAGAGAATCTTTTCAAATTCCCTGAGATTAATTTAGAAATTAAAGTCGGAGATAATTCTCTAGCATTACCTCAGCAATTACACCAAAAAAGCCAGCGACATTTTCGGGCTATAGATGGAGAATGGCAGCAATTTGAAGATGACGTATTTGTAGAATATAAACCCTGTGATTCATTAATAGACGTGAGGTAGTTATGGTCAGAGGATCTAAGCCAGAAACGCCCAAAGATGGAGCAATGAACCTCTCTGATTTAGGTGGAGATGTCAGTAAAGCAATAGTCTTTCCAGATTCCCACTTTGGTCTAGAATCAGCAGTTTGGGAAAATGCCCAACGCATTGCTGATATGTTACCTGTGGATGTGAAAGTATTTGGTGATTTGACAGAAGAAGATATCGCTGATGCCCTAGACAAAGCCAAAGGTGCAGAATTTCAATCCAAAAACTGGACGGAATACTCCACAGCTACTAGTCGCTACCTCAAAGCTCTGTACAAAGTCAGAGAGAAGCAAGCCGAAGTCAGTGAAAATGTAGCTGAGGCTAGAGTGGCTCATGCGGAGTTGGAGAAAAACTTAGGGACTTCATTGGCTAATTTGGAGTCGAAATTCCGGCAAATTGTCGGTGGTTCACGTTCAGCGATTGCAGGAGTGCAAGATGACTTGACTATTAGTTTGGGTAAAATTGCTGATCAGTATTCTGAGTCCAAGGCTAAGAAACAGGAAAAACTGACGACTGAAAAAGCTCAAAAAGAACCAACTCCTTACGAAGAACAAACTTCTAATTTGGTGACTAGATTCCAAGAACTCAGGAATGCTCGATATTCAGGTACACCTGGGATTACGCAAAGGGTTAAAAATGTTGGTTGAAATAGAACTCAGAATTCAGAATTCAGAATTCAGCTTGTGGTAATCCAGAAGCTACGAGCAGTGCAAGAAATAAGATTTCCTACTCCTGAGTTCTGACTCCTGACTCCTGAATTCTTGATTGTTAAAGGAAAAAATGTCAGAAATTTGTAGATTATTGATTTGGATATGCGGGTTTGTAATAGCCAGTGCGATCGCGCAATTGATCAGTTTACTACCGTGGTCAGCACTCGTGATTGCAGTAGCTACAACTATCACTTACTCACAGGGTAAGAGTAGAAACTCAATGCTATTGCAGGTAATTGCGGTAGGTTTAGCGTTTGGGTGGGGTAAATGTTATTTTCTTGGTTAAAAATTAGTGCTACGGGACTGACTGCATTGGGATTATGTTTAACAGTTAATCCCAAAGATATGAAATTATTTGTGTCTGGTAACATCACAGCGATCGCACTCTCCTGTTATGCAGGTGTGGAGTTACGAAGGCTAGAGAAAATTTACCAGGATAAAGAACGACAAGAAGATATGTTGGCGGCTATGAAGGACACGCAAGCGGAGGAGCAATTACAGTTCCTTTCCTCTGCCGCCGAACGTAAGCGTCAGTTTGAAGAAGCGGACAAAGAAACTGAACGGCAATTGAAACTACTACAACAGACAGCACCTTTGTTTAGTGAAGTGTTGTCAGTTACGGGACAAAATGGGGCAGTCAACCGCATGGCCTTGGGGATGCTGCAAAATGGTGTCCCTCTAGGTAATGTCCTGCTGGCTACTTCAGAAGCAGAAATGCAATTGGAGCAAGCAAAACTACAAGCCCAAATTCACCAACGTCAGTTGGAATTACAAGCCCAACAAACACACAAAAGTGCGAATACTGAGGTGGTGACGGTGGCTACTTCCAGTGTTACACCTGTATCAACTGCATCATCTCCATTGCCTAAGATTGAAGGTTTAAAGAAGGCTGCAAAAGTTGTTGGACTCGAAACTGAGTGCCTTCGTGTTGACAAAGCACCCAGCTACGAGAGATTGGTATTCTCGGTAAGAACTGAAGATTTCAACATCCTGCCCAAATTCAAAGCTGCGTCTAAATTAGCTTTGGGTATCAGTGAGAAGGAAGATTTACCCTTCTATATATATGCACCGGAACAGATTGCAGTCGAACTGGCTTTAAAACCAGAAGAACGAACTTACTACGATTTCCCCCAACGGCAATGGCATCAAGGAGAAAGGCTGATTGTCCTGGGTCAATCCCTGGATGGAGAGGTAGTAATTGATTTAGCCAGTGAGGACACCCCACAGTTATTAGTGGTTGGTACTACTGGCTCTGGGAAGTCTAACTTCTTTCGCGCTGCTGGCTACTGTCTGCTGATGCAAGGGGCGCGAGTTGATGTTTGCGGCGGTAAAGTTTCGGACTACGAAGATTTCGCTGATCGTTTCCCAAGCATCACGATGAATGACATGGGTAAAACTTTTGAGTTCGTTGGCGAATATTTTCAGGAGTGCGTGAGTAGAAACTCCATGACCAAAGCTGAATTAGCACAAGAACCAGCATGGGTATTATTCATTGATGAGTACAAAGGTACTGTCCCCCTTGATGATCATCAACGCCGAACCTACGATCAGCAGTTATGTGAGGTTGGTCGTCGGGGTAGAGGACTCAAGATCCATGTTGTTGTGGGGTTACAACGTGCAGCCAAGAGAGGAAAAGAAGACCCCCAAGGTTTACCCCCAGATTTACGAGACAACTTACCTTGTCGAATTGCGTTCCGTTGTGTTGATGCTACCAGTGGGCGAATGATTCTTATGCGTCGGGGCGAAGCTGTGACATCTCTGCAAGGTCGTGGCGATGGGATTGTCCAGTCTGGGTTGTTGGACAGAAGATTTCAGGCTTATAGGTTTGAAGAAATTCCAGCTTAATTTTTGAAGGAGAAACCAAATTATGTCGAATTTAGCAGTTTTTGTGTTTGAGTCTCAAGAAGTCCGGTTTGTTGGTACAGCAGAGAAACCTGAGTGGGTAGCGGCTGATGTCTGTGCAATCCTAGACATTGATACTTCTGTTGCCGTCAATGGACAAATTAGAAAAGCGAAGGATGGCAGTACATATAGAGATGGGGGGCTTGATGAAGATGAAAAGGGTAGTCTCAATGTGAGTACCCCTGGCGGGGAGCAAGAAATGCTTACTGTGACTGAACCTGGACTGTACCGCCTCATCTTCAAATCCCGTAAACCAGTTGCCAAGAGATTTCAGCGATGGGTTTTTCATGAAGTCCTGCCATCGCTTCGTCGTACTGGCAAGTACGAAATACCCCATACTCCACAACAGAATCACAAACCCACCCTGGAGGAACTTCTCAATTTTGGACAAAAGGTTCTGGCTGGTACAAGGCTGAGTGCGGAACTACAAACCATCACTGTTGTCCGAGGTGTACAAGCCCTGTATCCAGAAATTGCGCCGATGGCCAAGGAACTGGTTGGAGCAATTCAGGAAATCGAAGCGACACCCGACCGACATTTATCACCAACTGCAATTGGCGAATTATATGCCCAAAGAAATGGTCTATCCAAGCCTATCAAACCCCATGTAGTGAATCAGGTTTTAGAAGCAGCAGGCTTGCAATATAAGGAAGTCGAAGTTAAGACCAATTCTCACGGTAAACAAAGCCACAAAAATATTTGGCATCTCACTGAAGCTGGCAAACGCTGGGGAACTGTTACGAGAGACAAAGCCAAAGTATTATCAAATACATTGCCTTAACTAATCCTGAAGCAGCAAGAACATTGGGTGAAAAACTCTTGCAGAAAGCTGCTGAGTTAAGCCAATTTCCCTTAAAAGGTCAAAAAGTACCTGAATTTGATGATAGTAACATCCGTCAGATTATTCTTAAGCCTTATCGTATCGTTTACCGAGTTGAAGAAGATAAAAAACAAATTAGTATTGCTCGATTTTGGCATTCAGCACAAGAGAGCTTAGAACTCTAATTTTTCTTAAGCACTATAAACTAAAAGAAGCTTTCAATGGTTATGTGAAAGCTTCTTTTTTTTTAACTATCTAATAGCTGAAACTTCACCCATCGCTCTTATATGTCATCGGTCTTGGCTTGCGCTTCTTCAGAGGCACTGGCGATTTCTTCGGAGCTTGCGGTGGTCGGCATTTCTCGCAGTACAAGGGACGCACACCAAAAAACAATTCGCAATTCGCAATTAAAAAAACTGGTTCTTCAGTCACTAGTATGCTAAAAACTTCTATAAATTAGCTCATATCTCTTGTTGAGAAATCAAGACAGCTTTTAATTTTGACGTTTTAGCTTTTGGAAAAAAATCTAGGTTATAACTGCTTAAAACCCTTGATTTTAAAGGCAAATCGTTAATTTAAATCTAAACTTTAGCATAATACATACGGAAGAGCCAAAAAAACTGCGAATTGCGAATTGCGAATTGTTTTTTGGTGCGCTCGGACTGTATATTCTCGGACATTGATGGTTTTGCTGGGCATTTTTAAAGGGGATTAATTTGTTTTTATATCTTAACTTTTGCAATAGATAATTCAAGTATTTAGATGTAAGTAGCCACACAGTTTTATATCTGTGCGGCTTTTTTAATGCTTCGCAAAGAGCTTGTGAAAAATCTTCGTCCAAATTCAAAATGCAAAACTACGAAATAATCCTCACAAATAACCAAAGTGAGAAGGTATTACAAAACTTAATTACTTTGGGCGATCATACTCACTTTTTAGAGGCTTTAGATGATTGTTACAAAACTCTGTTAGGTCGGGGAGATTACTGGTTTGAAACCGATAAAAATACATATTTCACAGTAATTGAATTAGTAACAGATATTGCTATTACTTGTCAGCTTATTGAAGGATTAATCTTGAATGCAGTTCCTTTGGCATCAGATTTAATCTGGGAGATGCACCCCGCTTTTAATAGTTGATAAAGATTACGAATTAGATATACGGGCATAAGAAGGCTTCGCCAAAAGCTTGTGAAAATCCGCTTCAATCAAGGAAAATCAAATGACTATACAATCGACAATCACCCTCTTAATTGAAATTGTTTTCTGGGCAACTCTACTAGTGCTGATGACTGATTTTGTGAATGGATTTTTTGATTTGTGGTGGAGTCAGAACTTAGCACCAGTTTCAGCAATTACACCTCAATTAGATACTGAAACACAACAAATTACCACTAACAAACCCCAGCAGAAGCTCATTCCTGACCCTTGGGAACTACCCATAGAAACACAAAATAATACTTCCGAAACGCAATCAAATGTGCTTCTCTTCCCTACATTAAGACTGCTACCGCCAGCAAAAGAAGTACAAACAAAACGCAAAAGAACTACCAAGAAATCAACTACAACTAAACCCAAATCTGCCAAAGATAAATCGCCTCAGAAAACCAGCAGATCACGCAAGAAAGCTGCTTAGTTCAGAAATATCAGCAATTGAGCGATCAGTTGATATTTATGATCGCTCAAACTCATCATTAAATAATCAAAAAAATGCAAGCAGCGTACTGTGCATTAGTGGTTGCGCTTAAGTATGCTCCAGTTGACTCAGATTTTGCGATTGCCCGACAGCATCTAGAAACAGCGATCGCACTTTCTGGAGAATATCACCAGTTGTACTGGAGTATTTTCTGGAAAACATCACCAGAGAGACTCAAAAGGCGAATACGTTCTCAGTGCCATGAATTAGCGTTTGATAGTTATTCACACATGGTCGAGTTGGCTGAGTTGGTAAATAAGTATGCAACTGAGCAAACCTCTCGCAATATCCCACAGCCAAAGTCCTGGCAAGAATTTGTGAACAACCTAGAACTTGCGTTTGAGTGGATTGCGCGTGAGCATTCCGCAGAAATCTACGTTAAGCAGTTGAGTTTGATTTGATACTGCTCTGGACATTCCCCAGAGTAGTTACGGCTACGCCAAGTTTTTGTGAAACAATAAATATATATCTATTATGGTTAGCCAAATTGCTACACAAGGTTGTCTGTTCAACTTGACAACCGTTCTGGATTACGGGCAATCACTCCTCAATGTTGCCCAGGAATTAACTAAAACCTTAATTGATCATCGCCCGTTAACCACCAAAACAATCCAGGCGCAGATGAATCGTTGTTTCTCTGGTACTGCGGCTGAGGGGGCATGGCAGTGGAAAGATGCCTACGAAGCTGTGGAAGTTGCGGCAATTCTATATCTGCGGAACAAGGGATTATCTGAAAATCCTTTGGAAGAACTGCAATTGATTGAGTCTCTGTGTCCCACGCACACCCGCCGCAGTGAAGAACAATTGCAACTCCAGCAGTTTTCTACGCCTTTGTCTCTGGCATACTTGGTTTCTCTAGCAGGACAAATCACTAACAACGATTTGGTGTTAGAACCATCTGCTGGCACTGGTATTCTGGCACAGTTTGCAAAGCTCCAAGGGGCAAGCCTGATGCTCAACGAGTTGGCAGAAGATCGGGCGCAGATTCTGCGACGGCTGTTTCCTGGCGTTCCACTATTTCAGGTGAATGCCGAACAAATCAACGACTATCTGGCAGGGAAAACTCAGCCTTCAGTAGTCCTGATGAATCCTCCTTTCTCTACGTCACCCAAAATTAACAGCCGCAACCCTGATGCTACGCCACGGCACATCAACTCAGCATTGCAACGGTTGGCAGATGGCGGACGGTTGGTGACAATCTCTGCAAACTGGTTTTCTCCCAATAATCCCACTTGGCGCGAGACTTTTGTTAAGTTTCAGGAGAAAGCAACGGTTGTGCTTTCGGTTGGTGTCAGTGGGAAAGTGTACTCCAAGCACGGGACGACAATGGAAACCCGAATTACGGTAATCGATAAAGTCCCGACTGACTCTACCGACATCCCGTGTATTCCCGAAACCCTAGACTTACCCGAAATACTGGCATTGATTGAGCAATTGCCTCAGCGTTCGCAGTGGCAGCGTTCAACTATGAAAGCTGTTATTGCGGCGAAGGTAGTCAACCTGCCAAAGCGTATTGCAGTCCCACAACCAGAATCATCCACACAAATCCTAGATGTAGTCGTTCTGGAATATGAGGTGATCGAGTGGTCTGCTAGCGAAGGTCTGAAAGATGCCCTTTACGAAACCTATCGCCCACAAAGGCTGAGATTGAACCTCGCATGACTAGAAGTCACGCGATTCCTGCTTCAACGATCTCTGCCTGAATTGCTCCAGGACTGACGAGTTCTCCACAGGCATTTTGAGCATCCGGCGCACCGACGGCTGCTATTAATCTCAATCCCTCACCTAATATGTTCAAAGCTGCGTTATTGTCTCTCAAGTTGTAACCACTACAGCCAGGACAAGCCCATTCACGTAACTTTAAATCTTTGACCAAAGGGTTGATAAAACCACAGTGATTGCAAGTCTGAGAGGATGGATAAAATGTACCAACTTTCTGCACAATTCTGTCATGCCACAAGGCTTTATATTCAAGCATGGCAACAAACTTAGACCAACTAGCGTCTGAAATACTCAATGCTAATTTATGGTTTTTTACCATATTGACAACTCGCAAATCCTCAATACAGATAATGCTATTTTCTTTGATTAAACGAGTTGACAGCTTATGCAGAAAGTCATCCCGGAGATTGGTAATTCTTTCGTAGCTACGAGCCAGCTTGGTTTTCGCTTTGACTCTATTGTTACTACCTTTTAAGCTACGAGATAGTTTTTTATTTGCTTTACGTAATTTCCTTTTTTGACTTCGGTAATATTTAGGATTGTCTACAACTTCGCCGTCGCTTGTAACAAGGTAAGATTTAATCCCCAAGTCTAAACCAATGTTTTGAGTAACTTGAGGATATTTTTCTACCTCTGTTTCACACAGAATACTAGCAACGTATTTACCTGATGAAGTACGAGTTACAGTAACGTTTACAAGTTTTCCAGTAATTTCCTGAGATTTATGGAACTTTACCCATCCTAGTTTGGGGAGCTTTAAACGATTCTCTATTACCTGGATGTTACCGTTTGTTAGATTCGTCTTGTAAGACTGCTTGCAACTATGCTTCTTTTTGAACTTAGGAAAACCTACTCCTTTTTTGCCTTTGACCTTTTTTAAATCAGCAAAAAAGTTTTTGTATGCTGTCTCTAAATTCTTGAGCGAGTTTTGGAGAGCAAACTTATCTACTTCTTTAAGCCATTCAATTTCTTTTTTTAGTACAGTTAGTTGCTGGCTGCAAGCGTTGTAGCTTAAAGTCTTCTGTTCGGATTGATATAGCTCTTGCTTTAATGCTAGAAAGTGGTTATAAACAAACCTTGCACAACCAATACTCTTATTGATTAAGACTTCTTGATTGTGGTTAGGAATGAGTGTAACTTTAAACGCTTTCTGCATTTTGGTTCTCAATATACTTTTTTACTTGTGCTTCTGTATTTTCGCTAACTGTTGAAACAAAATATGAAGGATTCCAGAGATGACCTCCCCATAGCTTTTTCTTGAGTTGGGGAAACTTTAAAAACAGTTTCCTGGCTGATATTCCCTTTAGCATTTTGACTATATTAGGGATGGTGTGCTGAGGCGTTGCAGACACTAAAACATGAACATGGTCTTCTACGACCTCAAGACTCTCGACTTTGAACTTGTAAAGAATTGCTGTCTCAACTAGAACCTCTTTCAGAAAATCGGCTATTTCATCTTTCAGCACTTTATGTCTATATTTAACACACCATACAATATGGTACTCAATTGCATAAACATATCCTCTGCCGTGTTTTACTTCCATACCTTACCCTACCATGTGCATGACCATGTGTAAAGCAAAATATAGAAATATGGAACGCCTAACTCATGACTAGAAGCTCGCACAAGAGTGCGGCTTGCAGAAATCAAGGACGCAAAACCACATCCGTCGCTCCTTTGTGAAAGTGCAGCCTTGGCACTTGTTTCACCACCAGCACCCACCTACAAACCACATCTCCCACATAATATTGTTACCCAAGGCTTGCTATCTGAAGCACAATTAGAAAGCGTGATCTACGCAGGTCAAGCGCACTCTGAGTTTCTTTCAGGCTCATATGTGGTCAATGATTTTTGGGACAATATTACAGTAGCAGCAAATAGCGAAGAAAATGCCGTTAGATTTCGCCGTGGCTGGTTTCTAGGTGACGGGACTGGTGCAGGTAAAGGACGACAGTGTGCAGGTATTATATTAGACAATTGGTGTCAGGGACGCAAGAAAGCCATCTGGATATCCAAAAGTTCCGCACTAATTGAAGATGCCCGACGTGATTGGTGTGCTTTAGGAGGTAATGAGAAAGACATTATCGACCTGAGTAATATCAAACTAGGCGATCCAATCCCCTTCACCCACGGCATTCTGTTCTGCACCTACTCAACTATGCGCTCGCAAAAGAACGGCAAAAGTCGGCTTAAGCAGATTGTTGAATGGGCAGGCAAGAACTTTGAGGGTGCGATCTCATTCGATGAATGCCACGCGATGGGCAACGCAATGGCGCAAGAGGGGAAACTTGGTATGGTGGCAGCATCCCAGCAAGGTATTGTCGGGCTGCGACTGCAAAACGCACTCCCTTTAGCACGAGTTGTCTATATCTCTGCCACCGGCGCAACCAAAGTATCTAACTTGTCCTATGCTAACCGTTTAGGGCTTTGGCAAACCGGCGACTTCCCGTTTACCTCCCGTGAGGATTTTGTGGAATCCATTGAGGGCGGTGGTATTGCGGCAATGGAAGTGGTGGCGCGGGACTTGAAGGCGTTGGGATTGTATCTGGCGCGATCTCTCTCTTTTGAAGGAGTGGAATATGAGACATTAGAAATCGAGTTAACACTGTCTCAGGAATGTATCTACAACAAATACGCCGATGCCTTTGAAATTATCCACAATAACTTGCACAAAGCATTAGAGGCTTGCAACATTTCCGGTGCAAAAACATACAATCGTATGGCTAAAATGTCTGCATTGTCTCAGTTTGAGTCACATAAGCAAAGATTCTTTAATCATCTGCTCACGGGGATGAAATGTCCCATGCTGATCAAAGCAATTGAGCAAGATTTAGCCCAAGGTAATGCTGTTGTCATTCAAATAGTTTCGACTAATGAGGAATTACTCAAACGCCGACTGAATGAGGTTTCGCTAGAAGAGTGGAAGGATCTCAATCTTGACCTGACTCCACGGGAATACGTCATGGACTACCTGTTAAGTGCGTTTCCTATCCACTTACACGAGATTCATTCGGGTGAAGATGGAGATGAACGCTCCGAACCAGCCTTTGATGCCGATGGTTCTCCGATTGTTTCGGCTGAAGCTGTGGCCTTAAGAGATGCCCTGGTTGACCGACTGGCAAGCCTTGACCCCATCCCTGGTGCTTTAGAACAACTGTTGTGGCACTTTGGTCATAAACAAGTTGCTGAAGTCACAGGTCGTAGCAAACGAGTCCTTAAGGATGATTCCGGGCGATTGTTTGTTGATTCACGGGGTGCTGGTGCGAATATTGCTGAGACCACAGCATTTATGGCTGATGTGAAACAAATACTCATCTTCTCTGATGCTGGTGGTACTGGCAGGAGTTACCATGCTGATTTGAATGCTGTGAATCGTAGAAGGCGATCGCACTATTTGCTCGAAGCCGGTTGGAGGGCTGATAACGCGATTCAAGGGCTTGGGCGATCGCACCGGACTAACCAAGCCTCAGCACCAGTGTTCCGTCCAGTTACTACTAATGTGCGCGGTGAACGTCGATTCATCAGCACGATTGCTAGACGGCTGGACAGCCTGGGCGCACTGACACGGGGGCAACGGCAGACTGGGGGGAATGGAATATTCGACACTAAGGATAATCTTGAATCCCAGTACGCAGAGTACGCACTGTATGAGTTATTCAAGCAAATCTTCCAAGGTCGATTCTATGAAGTTCCACTAGGGACATTCGAGCAGATGACAGGACTATCGCTAACATCTCACGAAGGCGGTATGAAAATAGATTTGCCACCTCTGCGACAGTTCCTCAATCGGCTGCTGGCTTTAAGGATTGGGATGCAAAACGTGATTTTCGAGCGTTTTGAACTTTTGTTAAGTCAACAAATCGAGACTGCGATCGCCAATGGAATCTTTGAGGTGGGTGTAGAAACTCTTCGGGCTGAACAGTTTACCATTGATAGTCAGGAATCGGTTTATACACATCCTCAAACTGGTAGCGTGACCAATTACCTGAAGATTGAGCGAGTTCAACGGAACAACATCAGAACGGCTGAGGAAATGCTGGTGTTTGTTGACAAGTATCAGGGGCAATTTCTGATCAACTCCAAGTCCGGGAATGCTGGTGTATCAATTCCTACTCATAGCATATTTGATAGTGACGGTGGTGTTGTTCCACGGGTTTTGCTTGTCCGACCACAGAAAGAGACTCGCGTACCTGTCGATAAGTTGGAATCATCGACTTGGAAGCAGGTTTCGGCTGAGGCGTTTGTTGCGGCGTGGTCGAAGGAAGTAGACGAACTGCCCAGATTCACTACTGATTACTTGCATTTGGTTACGGGCATACTGCTACCAATCTGGAAAATTCTGCCGCAGAAGAACAGCCGGGTCTTTCGGTTGCAGGCTTCGGATGGACAGAAGATTCTTGGTCGGATGGTTCAAGCAGTAGATATCCAATCTGTGGCTGAACAGCTTGGGATAAAGAACAAACTGTTAAGTCCAGGAGAATTGGTTTCACTGGTGCTGAATGAAGGTTATTCTCAGCAGTTGCCCGGTGGTGTAACTTTGCGTCGTTCTTACATCGCTGGTGAGCCACGCATTGAGTTAGTTGATGCTTTGTCCTTAGTTGATCAGCTTGTGGCTGTTGGATGTTTCACCGAAATAATTCAATGGCGTAAGCGGGTATTTGTACCAACCGGAGAGCGCGCTGCGGCTGTTCTGGCGGCGGTGATTGGGATCCTGGGGTGATCAGGGTAAAGCGATGTGGTTTTTACCCATCGCTTTGTTTTCTGGAAGTCCTTTAAATCTGTAGCCGTTACTCTGGTTGACACTCTCACCTTCAAGGCTTTGCCTGTGAAGGGAGATTCTTGTTTCATCCCCACTTACCTAGACTAGTATTACTACTAGCCCCCGACAGTACGAGTCAACAAGCATTTTCTCATACCGTCTGCCCAACGGCATTTACACCACGATTTCTAATTACCTGCGAAGCAGCAACATCTCGATTTGTTGTATATCCACATTCAGGGCAAAAATGTATTCTTACATCGAGTGTTTTCTTGCCTGTATGTGCATCACAATTGGGACAAGTTTGGCTAGTTCCATCTTTATTTACTTAGCTAAAACTGTGCCGGGAGTCTTCTTGCTCCATTAAAGATAGCTTAGAGCTTTTCTTAGTGCCATTCGCTACTTGTTGAGTAATTCATGCTTCAGATTTCGTCTTACCAGCTTTTTTAGAGACAGCAATTGCACCAACTCCAAACAATAGACCTAGTAGGGAAGTGGGTTCTGGTACTGATGTAGATGAAGAACTCAGGGTAATATTGGTAGCAGAATCTTGATAGATGTATGTTCCTGCCCGTCCCACTTCACCCGTCAAGGTAATTTCAGAGCTTGAAGTTCTTTCTAAGGTATATCTTGGAGCATCAAAAGCAATGCCAAAATCAATTACTAAATTCCAATTCGACCTAGAATCAAGCTCAAAATCAACATCTGGGGTTAAGTTACCGCCATTAGTAGAGCCTCTCTTCAAATTCAGGTCTAGATTGTTGACGGATAGCTCCCAATCACTCAAAGTCCCGTCCTCTGAGTAAACTATGAATCCCGAATATTCGCTCTCTTCTGGCAAAAAGTTCTCTAGAAATGGGGTAGTAGCATCGACTAAGGTAAAATCACCCGAAAATTCTTGTCTAGTTACAATAGCTCCCAGCACGGGAGTAGCATGAAATATGCTTGCAACTACCAAACCAATCAGGGCGACGCTAACCTTGGGGAGTCGAACTTGATTCATGGAAGGGGTATGCTATTTAAAATTTTTCAATAGATGATATCACATCCAACGCAACTTCCGATACATTCGGCATATTCCTGCTATTATTTGCTGGGGGCAGGGTAAGCATTAGCGATACTAATGTTAATCTTTTTAATATTTTTTAATGTCCAAGATGAATATTCCGCAGGTAAAAGCGGAATGTTTGCGGCTGCTGGCAACGTTAAAATTAGATCCAGCACGGATGCAATTGATTTCTGGGTTTGTAGACACCTATTTGCGCCTGGATGCAGCCGAAGAGCAATCTTTTCAAGCGACTATCGATACAATGGGGTTAACACAGCAGGAGGAAATCATGGAAATTGTTACTAATTGGGGAGAGAAATCTGCCTAAAAAACAAGAGAAGAGATTGCAGTGAATCTACTGCGTGAAGGGATGTCTACTGAGACAATTGTGCGAGTCACAGGGTTAACGCCAGAGCAAGTGGAGCAATTACAGGTACAAATACAACAAGAGAATTAATTAAATTTTGTTGATTATTTTACTGTAATAGTATTGTTTTAGAACCAACATTTTTCAGTATTGCTGATTTCTCTAGCTTCATCTTTATTTGGGAAATGAGATGATGCTGTCTTCATAATATTCAAAATTCCAAATCCAAACTTTAAATTCTTTATCTATCTCATCTACGACTTTGTATTGTGCAGCATTTTTCATAGTAAAATCAGTAATCAAGGCATAGTATTTCCCTTCTTGTTTAACTTTTACTTTTATACTATCTCTATTATTTGTCAGTCTAGATGCTGCTGATTTTAAGCTATCTAAATTATCTTCATTTGGTGGACTTGACACTAAAATTTTAAATTGTACTTTCATGATTCTAAATATATAGCTGAACTTTGAAATGCCTCTTCTGGTGTTCCATAAAAAGTACCATTATTAAATACACTAGGCTCGTATTTTTCATTGCTGTATGTGTAAAAAGCTTTTGTCCACTTTTCCTCATTGCCTTTGTAACGCAATCGACAAAGGTGAATCGGAATATTCCTAGCTCTTTCTAAAAATTCTTCACGGGTTACTTTAAATAATGACGGGTCATAATTATCTGAAATAAATGGCTCTTTGTAAGCATCTATATAACAGAAATATCCCTTAAACCTTACATCAATACGTATATATTTTCCTGAATAATGCTGTTCAGCATAAGCTAATATTCGTTGTTTCGTTCTTTGCTTGACGTTATCAGGAATCTTGACTCCTCCCGAATGTGGATCATTGACCCATGATCTCATGACTAACTCCCTATTTATCTAAAATTTATCATGCTCAAATTTTATTTTATTCACCATCTTCATCATCCCACTCTTCATCTTCATCCCAACTGGGATATTGTTCAGGAGCCGTACCGTAACTATTTAAAATTGTTGGTTCTTTGATTTCCACATTATCTGGTTCGATACTCTCTAAATGCAACTTAAATTGCCAGCTATCTCCATAGTCAAACAAGTAATTTATCGTTTGCCCAACTTTCAAATATAATGATAAATCTTCAATTAAATATTCGTTACTAAAAGGTGGTTCACACCCAGAAGGATGGCTTACCCTTCCTGTCCAGCCAAACCGACTTTTGTACGAAAACTCATGCAGATGATCATCATCAAAATTCACAGACTCTAAGATTGTACTGCTCAAATCATAAAGACTATAATCATGAGGAATGGCAATTCGCCGCCAAATTTTACCTAAATTAACCTTGAAGATATAAATTCCTTGTTGTGGATATTGTGCAGTAATCGCAAGATTATTCTGCCATTCGGGAAAGAATATTTGTAATTGAGGCTGCCAAATGCCAAACGGATATTCCTCCTCTTCTAAGTCCTTTTGGTTAATATCTGAGTGTGATTCCTCAACAATAATCTTCTTAATTAATTTGACCAAAGCATTGCCCCACGGAGTTTTGTTTAGTTTCTTAAACTGCCAGCCTTGACCTTTTTTGGGTTTAGTAGTTTCAACTTCTAGCAGCCCAAACATTGAAAACAAAGCAATTTGATAAAGTCCAGGGGAATAGCTATACCATTTTTGCTGTTCCGCTTTTAAAATCAAACTATTACTTGAACCAAACTCACACCAAAACATCAAGCATTTATCAAGTCCATTTCGCCATCCCTTTTCACCTAATATCTCTTCATTTCCCCAAATCCACCAAGTTTCTAAAAGATTAAAATAACGTTCTGTTGGATTTAAGTCATTCCAAGACTCTAGTACATTAGGTTCAAGATAAAGAAAGAATTTTTTTCCTTGAGGTTCAACATAAGATATAGTTGATGCTCTTAATAACAAATACAAACCATGAATATGGGGATAAGCTTTTTGTTGTGGACGATTCAGTTCAACTTGAATTGGATGAGTTAAACGACTATTGAGTTCTGCTAAACAACTCATCGGTAGAAAGTTTTGAGTCTTACTGACCTCAATTCCTTTTGTGCCAATAAAATCCAGCAACATCTGGAAATCTTTGAGTATTGAGCCTGGACTACTCTCAGAAATTTGTTGTTTGTATAGCAATTGTAACTCATCTGGATTAATAGTATTTGCTTCTGAATTGTTGGGGTAGAACATGAGTATGATATGCTTAAATTGTATTCAATAATATCAGCACGTAAATTTATACTAAAAAATTATACTCCTTTATTGTTCATTCAAAAAGATTAGCTCTTTCAATGATGAACCATTCATGGTATAGGATTGCTAAGAAAAATTCTTCACCTTTCAGGCGATCAGCTACGCTGGGCGGTTACGCCATCGCACACTGACATAAATCCCGAAAAAAATGGATCATCTTCATAAGTAGTATCGGATAGAAACAGTGTTACAGAATTCTTATCTGCACTCCATATACAACGTATTATACTGATATTGGGATGATGTGATTTATCCACAGGCAATAATACTGCACACCCTTCAATTTCGATGAATTCTGGCTCTTCATATTCCAAAACAGATTCCCAATCTTCTGGGCCTTCGTGCTAGGGTGTTGACTCTGTAACGTTTAGCCCGTAAGACTTCATGCAAAAAATGTGTCGCCTGCTTTTATCGTAAAATGGCTGTTCCAGAAGCTTTTCCATAAATCAAAAATGACACAAATAATTTTTCGCGAAATCCCCTAAAAACACACAAAATCAACACCCTACCTTCGTGCTTCTCAATAATCCTGTCCCACCTAACTAGCTTGATTTTTTCTAGAGTTTCTGTAGATAAATCTGATAATTTCATAATCAATTTTCTATTTTTTGAACATTAAATCTTTTGTTTCCACTTCACAATAGCGGCTGTTAAACCATCAAGGGTATAAGGGTTAGCCTCAACATCAACCCTATTTAAAATACTTTGGCAAGCCTCTGAGGTAACTGGACTGATAGATGCAATACAAATATTTTCTAAAGCAGATTCAGCATTAATCGATGTAATCAACTGATAGAAGCATCCTACTGTCTTCGGACTGGCAAATGTGATCACATCAATTTTACAGGCTCATGTCCTTCAGATAGAGTTTGGTTTTTATTCATACCTATTATTAATCAGTACGGGATTACAAGCGTGGCTACGCCAAAACTCAATGAAAACTGTTCACTTGAGCGGAGAAAATGAAACTAAAATATCGACTAGCCTCTTTAATATCTACCATTTTCATCCTTGTTCAGAATACAGCTTTTGCAGCAGGAAATCGACGTAGCCTTCCTGGAGGTATTGCTTTGATTGACTGTACTATTTTTCCAGATGGTACAGAAGTTGTATGGTCTGTGAGCGTTGCTGACTTAGATAAACCAATTCGTCAAATAGCATTCACAGTGACAATTGGCGGCAGCGATTTTCAAGAATTCAACGAAATCTTACCACAAGGAGAAACTAGAATTTTAAAAAAAGTATTCTTTTCTAATCGCAGAAATTTGTATGAAGCAGCAACCATAAAAGGTTTCGCTTCCGGGGTTTCCAGCAGAGGTGTTTATGTTTATACGATTGACCCAGAACTAGCAGCTAGTTGTACAGAAGCATATCAGTAGTATCTGAATCAGATATACAGCTTAACAGTAATTAATTGCTATAATTACTGTTAAGCTATTTTTTACTTAGGAATATGTATTTACAAGAACTCTCACCATTATCTTTACTAGAAACTAATTTTGGATTTGTTGAGTTGACGTTTAATGAACAGATTGATTTTGCTATATGGGTATTAATAGAGAGTGGAACTTTAGTTTCTCCCTTCGATTTGCATTCAATCAAAACTTCTCATCAACGCTTTATAATTAATCCTGAGCAATGGTATGAGTGGTTAACAACCCTTATTGCTGTATTCGATCCTCGATGGTTATGCCAAGTTAAAAATCTCAGCAGTGAAATTGAATCCGAACTCGCTCAATACCAATCTTTAGTTAAAAATTATTCTTGGGATAATACATATATCCCCTCATTTGACTGGGTTACTATTCGTGAAAATATAGAACAACGTCTTGCTTGGAAACAACTTCAGTACGCACAAGCTATTCAAGAATATGGACAAAGGTTGGCAGAAAGTTTGTCTCCTGTAACATATTGGAAATATCACAATGAAACAAGGATTTGGTTAGTGCAGATGTGGAATTTGTATCAAAATACCCCTTCTATAAATTCTAATATTAATCAACTGATGCAGCTCAGTGAAAATCTAGCTTATTCCAAGCAGGATACTATAAAAAAAATATATTTAGTTAATTATCCTAGTGTTATTCAATGTCAAGTTTCTTCAACTACAACTATTATAGGTATTCCTCAATCTCAGGAAATTGATATTCAATCTCTCCTCCATCATCTAAATCATTATTTTATTCAAAAATAATGATAAATTCACATAATACTTCAACAACAGGACATATCCGTATTGGGTCATCAAGCTTAATTGATTTTGCGTTCTGGATACTTCTCACTGATGGACTCCAAACGCATCCATTTGATAAGCATAGTGGAGGTAATCAAATCCTAAGCCATCACGGGATGAATGCACAATCATGGTATGACTGGCTCAAATTCATACTCATTCACCATGATAATCGCTTTTTTTGGCACGTACCAAATATTAATAAGGCAGCAGAATCAAACACAAATTCATTTCAAGAAATTTTAGAAACTAACAATCAAATACATAATGTTATCTGCCATGAAGAATGGTTTTTGAACCAGAAGCAATTATACTTTGAACAGCTAACAGAACAAGAGCAATACTATCAACAGGCATTAGCTGATTATCAAGGATTAGATTTAAACTTTATTAAAGAAAATAATCCTCCTCAGTTGTGGACTGGAGAGAAGCAAATTCAGGAAATACTAACTCAGCTTTGGGATGAATATCAAACCATAAAATATTCTAATTCTTTTATCAATGATATTTTACAAAACCCTAGATTATGTTCAATAGAATCAAACCCTCCTACTAATAACTACCGCGAAATCTATCTGGTTGATTACCCTTTTGAAGTAGAGATGTTTGTTGCACCTATATTCTGTATCGCAAGTGTTCCAAATGTTCCAATTAATCAAGTACAGCTAGAATCAAGAACTATTAATATACTTCAAATCTCTGATTCTATTAGCACAGACGAGCCAAATTTAAATTATTGATATTAAAAATATTCTAACAGCAACTCTAATTAATTAGAGTTGCTTTCTTAGTTTATAGCTTCGCTAAAGGTCGCTGAAGTCGCTCGGAGATTCCGACTATGTGCATTTCCAGAAATCAGCAAATTCTCCAACTCATGATTGAACATGAGATAGATTATATAGAAGCAGAAATGATGCTTCTGAATATTGAGGATTTTGAAAATCCAGATCCCCGTTACGATAATCCGGTCATTGATGCTATCATAGACATCAGTAAGTCCTTGTATAAGGATGAAATAGAAAAATATTTCTCTCCAGAAGTCCAATATTTACAGCGTTGTTGGATTAGCAACAAAGAAATACCATTCTAATAAAACTAAAGCTACTTGCTGTTCAAGCAGCTTTAGTTTTTTTTCAAAAATTAACGTTGCCATCCCTGATTTTTGTCTCTAGATTGGGCTTGGTTTTTATCTATTTGAGTATTAGCATCCTCGAAAACCTGCAAAATTTCTGGCGTTACTTTATTGGTCTGTACCTTCCCTGATTGCACGCTCAAAATCACCTCCCCATCTTTTTGAGAGATCGCTAAATCCTTAGTCTGGGGATTGAACGCCAGATCATACATTTTCCCCCGCACACAAGTAAAACCATCCTCCCCAGGTTGCCCCAAAACGTCACCTATTCTCTGAGCAATTTTGGTCAGCCGACTAATCGACTGATATTCTTGTGTATCTTTTCCCATTGCCGTCAATGCTTCGGGTGATAATTGCCTCCCAGATTTAAACTGATTAGCAACTTCCACAATCCTTTGTTTGTAGGCTTCTGGTTTCCCTAATTTATCCACAGCACTGTACCATTCTCTCAAATTCTCAATTGTCACATTTGGAAGTGGTAATTCTTGGTTGGGTGTGGCTTTTTTTTGCGGTTCAGGGAATGGAATTATTTTCCCATCCACATAATCCCCCAGTGGTTTTATCTGAAGCCCCCACACCTCTTGCTTACCAGTGAATAATTCTGGTAAAGCTTTGGCTGAGTGCTTTTCCATGTCAGCCCACTGCTGCTGGTATTGGGGGTCAGCAATCATCTCTGGCGTAATCTGGTATTGTTTCCCTACTCGAAAGGCGACTTGTTTCCCACCTCCAGCAGCGATCGCAATATCACCTTCTTTAAAGCCATACTGCTTGTATGGCTCATACGCTCTGGTAGTGTGAACTCTTCCATACCCCCGCATCGCATCAATGCAGGTGTTCACTGGTAAGGAATTTTGTTCACCGTACATCATCAAAGGATAATTCATCGAAATGGGCTTGCCAGTGATTGACACTCCTTCTGTCTTTGGTTCATTTGTACTGGTAATTTGTAGATTTGGCGGTAACGCTACTGTTTTTAGTTCTTTTGTACTAACGAATAACTGTGGTGGGTTTAATGATTTTGGTCTATCGGGCAGAGATCGCACTTTCTCCTGATACATACCTTCAGACTCAATCACATCCCCAAATTTCTTGGTCATCCCCTGATAAACAGATTCAGGAATGGATGAATTCACCACATTGAAAACCGCAAGCCCTTTTTTAGTTTCCAGTGGGACATCTTCTGCTGGCACTGGAGCTAGAGCAACATTCTTTTCGGTCAACCATTTCGTTACAGTTTCGACTTTATGGTTATCTACAACCAATTGAGTTAGCCCCAGCAATTTGTCTTGTGGGGTAGCATATAAAATTGTGGGTCGCTCTTTGATTTTTTGTAAAATGGGTGCAGCATCCGCAAATTCTTGCTGTTGTTGCTGCTGCTTTGGATTCAATTGTTGACCAAAAACCTGAGTTTCTTTTATCCACTGTTGGGGATATTTAATCGTTTCTGGGTCAACTTTCATCACCGAGATCGTAAAATTGCTTTGCAGCGTCGCCTCTATTGGGGTCAGTCTGCCAAAGTTGAGAACTCCCAATTCTTTGAGTGCTTCCTTGTCCTTCTTAAAGTGCAATACTCCCAACGGTTCACCATTAAGAAATACTGCATCTCTGGTTTTGGATGGTGGTACATCTAACGTCAGCTTTCGGTAATGATCATCATTGAATGTTTCACCTTGATAGTCATAAAAGTTAATCTTATTAATTTTGAGTAAATTGCCGTTGGGTGAAGTAGCAATCGCAAATGCGTTTTCTTTGCTCTCAGATATAGTCGTCAGTTTTAAGCTCAGTTGATTTCCATCTTTAATATAGTTAAATGCTTCTAGCTGTTTGATTGAATCAGTATCTAGTTCACCCAAAACTTTACCGTCTAATTTAATTTTGACTGCATAGTTTGGAACGGGTACTGAGCCAATCTCCAAAGTCACTGGCTCGGACTGGAAAGACTGCCCCGCATAAGAAAACTTGCTGATTTCTCTAATAGTAAACTCTGCTGCTTCTCTCCCTGGTACTGAAACGGTGGCGTTCGCTGTGTAAGTTTCTCCTGGAACAAAGTTGGCCTGTGCTAAAGTACCGATGGGTAACTGCCCTGTTCTCGGTTCTAGCGGAGCATATTCTTTGTACTCACCATCGCTATCCTGCACAAACACTAATCTTGAACCATAACGGTCATGCCCTCGTGGATGATGGGATGCCCTGATTTCGATGGGGTATTTCTCCTCTTTATTCCATATTTTATCCCTGAAATTATTCGCTTCATTACCCAGTGTCCCTAATCTCAACTCAGTAAATTGCAATTGCTCCAGCCGGGAGACAATTTCATCCCCAAATGCTGCAAATACAAAGTTGGGTATTTTCTTCTGTGCTTTTGCTGGTGATTCTTTGTTCTCTAGTTCGTCTTGTCTAGCTGCACCAACACTCCACGCTGCTGCTGCCGCCGATAATCTCTCTTGTTCTGGTATACTTTCTCGAAATGCTTCTGCTGCTGAGTAAGCCTGCCCAAACATTAATTTGGTCTGTCCCTGGCTCAGTTCTGGCTTTAAGTCAACCAAAGTGGCGTTATTAGCAGACATCCCTGGTTTGAGGTTATATTGCTCCACCGACTCCACAGAGACTGTCCCCAACTTCCGGTATGCGGGTTTTCCCTCTTCTAGTTCCCCATTAATCTGAGCGATCGCTAATAGTGTATGTGGACGTTCTTTGGTTTGGTATTTTTCTGGTATCGCTTCTAGTTTCAGGTTTATGCTCTGCGCTTGCCAGATACTGGGGTGTCCATAGCGAGTAAGATTGGTAATCTCGATTTGCGCTCCCTGCTGCGTTTGAATGACAGTACTGGGGCCTCTTTCTATTTCCCGTCGCCTTTCCATTGTCACGGCGGCATTAAATTTCTGGTCAAACTCGTATTTGGCGGAGATCGCACTCAATTTTTGCTGTGGTGTAAATTCCACTCCCTTGAATAAATCCTGAAACTGAATTATGGGGCGTGATTCTAACTGTGATTGCTGAAAATATTTATTCGTTTGATTAACTAATAATTCTACTGGTGAATATCCTGAAGTTGTGATACCGGAATTTAAATAAGCTGTTCTAGATTTTTTATCTTTAATATAGTTAACATCTCTATATAAATAGCGTTTATTTTCCCTGATTAAATCCATTTCGGGCGTTTTAGAACTTTTAAATAAATCCACTGCTATCTGATTTTGATAACACCCTTCTTCAATCATTTGGCGATACATTTTGCGGTTAACATCCATCGCCTGTTGGATAATTTCGGGAGTTCTTGATTCTTGGGCTAGATTGACAAAATCTTGTATATATGGTCTATATTCTGCCCTAATTGGTTTGGGTTTCTGATAATTTTCAGCCTCAAATAAACCTTGGTAATGATTGGCAACTTGGTCTAAGTATTCTGATTTCTGCTCAAGTGTTCCATAAGTTTTTAATATCTCAATTTCTGACTCTAAGGCTTCCAGTGCGGTAACTTGATTATTAATTACCCCGACACTGATACTATCGCTCATGTGGATAGCAATTTCTTCAAATGGTGGTTGTGTGCCATCGGGTAGATAAAATGATTGTTTTTTGAGCTTAACAGTAGGAGCATAAGCATTTTCTCTCTGATTTCTATACTCTGCTTCGGCTGTGAAGTTGGGGTATTTGCTTGCTGGTGCTACACCAATACAGTCGCCATCAAAGTCTCGTCCCTGACGTTCTGATTCGGTTTCGGCTGGTGCTATTTCTTCAGTTTCAAGTCTTGCTAATATGCGCTTGTGGTCTTCATCATTTACTATGATGATTCCTTGTAAATCTGTACCATCAGGTGCTACACAATCATCAACAAGTTTATTAGTAGAGACGCACAAACCATTGGAGTTGAGGAAGGGAGAACGGAAATTCAGTACCTTTTCTCCATCATCCATCCAAGGTACGCAGATTTCACCATTTTTCAGTTCCTTGGAGGGAATAATCATGCCCCTATCAAAAGTGAGAGTTCTACCAATGGCAATATCTCCCCATTCATTTTGAACAAATCTACTCAGTTCTTTTCTCGCTTTCTCGGTCTCTAAAAGCTGATTATGTCCGCTAATCAAATCAGTTTTGATGAGTTTATACATCAATAAATCATCTTTTTGGGATTGGTCATACCCATCGTTTATTTCAAATTCTTCATCAGTTTCATTCCAAGTGAGGAGTTCTAACTGTTTAGTCAGTAAGCCATCAGCAACTTCCAAAGTAATTTGTTGTTCTAAAGATGTTTTTTGTGACTCGGTAAAAGCTTTACGTTTCTCGTACTTCTCACAGTAAAGTTGAGCTACTTTTCTGGGGTCATCTTGATTATCGGCTAATTTTTGAGCCTGCGCCTCTAGTTCCTCAGCGAAGTCCTTAATCCCTTGGGGGAATGATACTAACAGTTGAGATATTGCTGTTTTACCGCGCTCGGACTGAGATTTTTCACCTAGCCAGATTTTTTGTTTGTATAATCCTGGTTTGATTTGGGGTTTATTTGCTCCATTAGGATTATCTTTGTCTGTTCCTTTGAAACTGGATATCGGAATTATTAAATCGATTTTGGGTTCGTTATTGGGATTAGCATATTTTATTTTATCTAATCTATAGGGTCGTAGTGTCCCTTTTCCGAAACGATATTTAGCGTCTTCTCCATCTCCTTCCCTCCACCCAAAACGCTGTTGAATCACACGATAGCTTTTATCTGGTTGTTCTTCCCGCTTAGTTAACTTATCATAAAGTTCAGTTGAGATTTGTCCATAACAATCGCCTACTAACTTGAAAGCATCCTCTTGGTCAATGATTCCTCCATTCTCACCATTAGAATCATCTACAATTAAAATGTTTAATTCTTCATTAAGTGCATTTTTGCAAGAACCTAAAAAAATAGAGCCGTAAGCCCCTCTGTCTTTTCTATCAGGACACAATTTATCAATCACTTCCAAACATTCCGGCTCACCATATAGTAATCGGGTTTTAGAGGATAATAAAAGAGTATGCCCATCTGGATGATTTCTTAAATCTGATGCTTTACTATGTTCATCTATATGTCCGAAAGAAAATTGTTTACCTGGAAAATAAAATTCTAGTAGGGTATTATCTAATTTTTCAGTTAAAATTAATTGTGGGTTCTTATTATCCTCATCCGTATGAATCCATTGATTCAATCTAGTGTCGAAATGTTTGAATTGTAGAGACATATTTTTATTTAAGTATTGAAAATTTTTCAGGAGTTTAATATGTCAGGAACAAGAATTAAACGTTGGCTAAATATGCACGGTAAAGAGTTTAATGCTGATGGAACATTGAAAGATGAAGTAAGACAGCAAAAGTTAGCTAAGGGCGCACATCCAGGAGCAATTGATAGTTATGCCCGTAGATTAAAAGAAGAATATGACGAATGGAAACACCTTGACGAAACTGACCCCGAACCCTGGCCTGTGTATACGGCATACGACTTCTTCACGGCAGAAGAAAAGCAGCAGTTTTATGCTGATGGCACTCTCAGGGCGGAATATATAGAAATTGCACTCTCAAAGGGCATTAGTGAGAATTGGCTTGCAGAAATGGAACGCCGTAAAAAGATTGATGTCGATAACTATAATCGGGTATCGGCAAGAGATGCCGAAAGAGGCATCAACTTTGGCGAACAGGAAATGAATAGATTGCGTGCTTCCAGCCGGACTTATGTGGAACGTCTCAAGCAGATGGAACAGGACTTGCGGAACTTTGAAGAACCGAGTAGTCTGCCTTTTGACAAAGATACGCCTTATTTTTAAAGATGATTTAGGGAAAGCGATATCGCTTTCCCTACAATGTTTTGCCTCAGTTCTTTTTCGGAATCTGAATGGGCGAATGTGGCTTGGTAATCTGAGGCAAAGAACTAGGTGGTGAAGTGAGTAACATCAGTAAACTACCAAAACAAGTAATTACGATCAACAAAGCCAAAAGAGTTTGACTGACTTTATACCACGAAGTCACAGTTAGTTTAAACTGAACTCGTTTCAGGACAATTGGCTCTAACTTTTGCTCAGTTACACGATTTTGAATATATTCCAAAGCCGTGAGACATTGTGAAATATCTTCACCCCTGTATACCTTCTGGCAAAGTAAAACTTCTAATCGTTCAATACGCTCTTCCGGGGTAGACAAAAAGATATCAGACCAATCATTCCAAAGCTCAATCTTTTGCAAACCATCATTCAAAGGCTTAAGTTCTCGTGTATCTGACATAATTCCTATTTACCTACGACGACGTTGTTGAGAGTGCTGATAATCTTTCAATATCTGGTTAACTTGTTCTGGGAGAATCACAGATGATTTATCCCAACGCAGTTGATAGCACAAGCTATTTTCAGCAGGACAAGAAATCGCTTTAGGCAGATTAGTACCCCACCACAACCCTCCTGTCAAAAACACCATCGCACAAGTTAGAAACATCAACACCCCAGAACGACCTGAACCAACCCACATCCCCACCCAGAATAAGGTGGACTTAAATTGGTCAGAGCGTTGTTTTTTGAGTTGGTTCTTTATTGCCTTGGCTTCATTCCACTCTTGCAGATTCTCTAGTTTTTGCGAAGCCAGTATCTTAGCCTTGACATCAGAAGCTTTTACTGCCTGAATCTCAATAGTTTGGCGTTGTTGTTCTAATCGGAAGTCAAACCATTCTCTGAGTTCGCTGGCAAACTGTTCAAGTGCATCGATGGCTGTAGCACTTGCACCTTCGAGGTAAATTGGGGTCGAGGCTTTCCCACTGCACGAGCTTTAATCATTTCTAGCAAGTTTCGCCAACCCTGGCGCGATGAGTCTGTTGCTAGTTCTTCTGACAAATATTTTAAGTACAAAGCAGGGGCAACAGCCGCGTGTTTTTCCGCTTTATCTCGCAACATTTCCCCAAAAAGTTGATCACCTCCTTGCTCTATCAGCAATTCCGTTTCTTCAATGGTCAACTGAATGTCTACATTATTATCCAATTCACCAACTCCAAAGTGTGCGGCAATCTCTTGCTCGGTTTTTCCTTGGCTAACCAAATTACAAGCCGCAAGGAAATGCTCGGCCTCTTGGGGAGAATATTCATCCTTTTCGCCTAGCCCACAGAAAGCCAAAATATTTAAAGCGTGGGTCAGTGTGAGTTTAAAACCTTGTTCACGAGCCGCAATCAGTAATTCAGTTATATCTAATGGTTCTAATGGTAATTGCGCTTTTTTTCGAGACTTTTTCCCATTCTTGGTATCAGATGCTCCCTTGTCTTGAGTAGTTGTCACAGAAACAATTGGGGGTAATAAACTCATCACCTCTTCGTCAGTACCACCTTGCTCAATAAAAGACCGACATTGACGAAAACGTTCTGCCTCATCCTCAGTGTATGTTTCTTTTTCAACCATCTCACTCAAGCGCAAAGTCCGACTAATTTCTTCTGGTGAGAGATTGTTAAATAGTTCTTGTGGTTGATACATAATTATACACTCCTACTTAAACGAAGTTGAAAAAGGATTTAACCAATCAGTCAAAGGCTGTTTTTGTTCTGTTATGGGAGTTCTGGATGGTCGCTCCAGTTCTTGGAGAGTATTTCTGTCTACGGCAATCATCGTGGCTGCTTTAGAGGGGATTTCACCCAGCAGTCCCATCAAATATGAAGAGTGCAGTTCAAGGCGGTAAAGACAAGCACGAATATGCGGCTCTAAATCTATGGGTTGATCTTCAGCTTGATATGCTAAAGGAAGCCAATAGCTACTAATAGCTATCATCACCATGTCCCTCGCCGGATAAAGAGTATTCCTGGAGTTTAAATATCTAATCAGCATTGCTTCAGGGCTATTGCTCTTAACTCTACTTCGTAAGCGAAACTCAACATCTTCAAACATTCTCATATTCCTTCTTCTCAAATTACTAGGACGCACGATGGGATGACATAGTTGATGTAGTCTTTTGGTAACGAAATAATCCATACACATCAGTGAAACGTAGACACATAGCATCTTTTTTTGGTGGCAGATTGAAAGCCAAACGCACGTCCTCTTCTAGTTCGGCTGCCCATGAAATCTCGGTATAAGTAAACAAGTTTTTCAACTCAGTGGCTAAATATTCCGATGTTCCTCCACCAATAATTACTTGCTGAATATCAACAGGGATATTGACACTGAGCCAAATGGATACTTTATTCCAGTATTCTTTACGAGAAAGTTCCGCTACCTCAATAATTTGTGCTACTTCAGCAGCCTTAAACTCAGCATTCTTGCTTCGAGCCAAAGTGTTGAAAAATCTCGGTTTTAACGCTGAACCTGATAGATGAACAGCTTTTAACAAATCATTTAAGTTCTGTCCTGATGTTCGGCTTTTGATTCTCTCCAACATCCACGCCAAGCCTAATCCTTCCGTCTTTCCAGTTGATATGCCACGAGTAAATATTACGGCTGATATATCCCGAAAACCCAGCATCACCACAGCAATGTTCATCTTATTAAAATCTGTACCGAGTTTTTTACTTCGCGTCAATACCAATCCCCCACCCTCCGGTAAGCATTGAAAGCTGATGAGATTTACACAAAATTCTTTCCCTCGAAAGCTGAAGTTAGATAGTGCCTTCTTTAAACCCATCTCCAATCTTTCTCTGTCTTCCCATTCTCCATAAGGCAAAAGTAATCCCAATGATAAATCAAGATGGGAATTTAACCCTTCTCTCATCGCTATTGCTCCCACTGCTGCCAAGGTTTTTGGAATCGCGTTCTCATACTTGAGTTCTAAAAAGTTGATTCGCGCTTCAAAATATTTTTGCGCCAAAAAACCCACCGCATAATATTCTTCTTTGTACTCTATCCACGCTTCATTCTCTGGATTCGGTCGGCTCATTTGTCCAGACTCATATAAATCCAGCGAGTCTTTGGATATCTTAATTAACTCTGATTCCATACACAGCATCTCTGCCTTGCTCGGTATTTCCGAGGGAAGACAATACACCATCTTCGTCATTGAAGTTCCAGGATCTAGACTCAACATTAAATCCACATGAAATTTCCCCCGTTTTTCACCCTTTATCAAGAATTATTCCTAAAAAGCTCAAACGCTTATCCTGTAATTGCTTCAGCCTTTGTAAATAAATCTTGTGAAATATTGCAATTGTGCTTTTATTTCACTGGTTTGTGCATTACACGAAAAATCGTGCCAATTCCCAATTTTCACCAATTACATCCAATACATCCCAATCCTCTACACCAGAAATTCAAATTATTTGCTAATATTCTCACACATTTAACATTCTCTAATCACTCCATTTTCATTAACTTAATAAATCCCAATAAATCCCAGAACTTCTTAGAAGTCTCCCAATTTTTCCCAATATTTAACCAACAAACTTAAATACGCTCAAGCACTCATAACCCCTGCAATCTATATTTTTCTGACGCACAGTACGCCAAATTTGGCGGAAAGTTTTTCGCATATTTTGCTATATTTAATCTCAAGACAAGTATCGAGGAAAAATATTTTTTGAAGTCAGAGTTCCACCAAAAAAAATCAACTCGTCATCAAGTACAAGTAACTTTGATGATGGGGATAAACTTTGACTTCAAAACTTATTTGAAAGGCGATTATCTTGCGAACAGAGAAAATAATCAGAATTTCTGGTCAAGATTACGTAGCACATTTATACACATTAAAGAGGAAAAGGAGCAGAGGGCAGGACTACAGCAAGTTTTCTCCCCTGCTCCCATGCTTACCAAATGGAGGGGTCGCCATGCTAACAGCAGCTAACGTCTCCTCCGAGATGGCGGTGAACTACTTCGTCAAGAATTACTATCACCAAGGAAAGTCGCTATGGAGTGGACAAGGGGCGGAGAAACTGGGATTGTCAGGGGCGATTGATGACGAATATGCTTTTAAAAATGTGATTGAAGGGCTTACGCCTGACGGTCAGCAGGAATTGAACGCCAGGGCAGTCAAGCCAAAAACTCGCAGAGCCGCATTAGACTGTACATTTTCTGCCCCCAAAAGTGTGAGCTTGATGGCATTGGTGGGTGGGGATAAACGTTTAATAGACGCTCACCATCAGGCTTTGAAACAAGTCATACAACTAATGGAACAGCGTTACGCCTACACCAGAGTGACTTCGGATAATGGCAGACATCGGGTGAAGACTAGCAACTTGGTGGTAGCTCAGTTTGACCACATCGAAAGTCGAGATTTAGACCCACATCTGCACACCCATTGTTTGCTGATGAATATGACGCAAACACCTGATGGTCAGTGGATGAGTTTGGGCAATGGTGAGATATTCGCTAATAAGAAATTCTTGGGCATGGCATACCAAAGCTATCTGGCGCGTGAGGTGCAGAAGCTGGGGTATGAGATAGAACCTCGCTTACATGGGCAGTTTGATATAAAAGGCTTTAAGGAAGAGGATTTAGAAGTATTTTCCCAACGCAGACAGCAGATACTTGCCAAAGCTGGGGCTAACTCCACCTGGGCAGAACGCGAGAAAGTTTGGGACACAACCAGACAACGCAAGCAGAATCTACCAGAATCAGAGTTACGAGCTTTGTGGCTTCAAGAAGCACAGGCATTGGGTATTACCTTTGTCCAGGCGGGAGAACCAAAATATGAACAGGCGGCTGCGGTCGGGGAACAACAAAGTCTTAAAGAAGCCTTAGAAAATGCAATCGCACACTGTAGTGAGAGAAATGTCGCCTTTAGACTGGAAGAATTAGAAAAATTTATCCTCTGTGAGAGGTTAGCCACAGATGTCACAGCAATTGAACCACTGGTGAAAGAACATCCAGAACTCATCAGTCTACCTCTGTTAACTGACCAATTCACAACGATGACAGCAGTTCGCCGAGAACTGGCAACCATCGAATTAATGCAGCAGGGTCAAGGGAGAGTCCCCCCAATTGCTCAAGTAGAAATAGTTGAAAGCCTGTTAGAAAAAACCTTACTCAATCAGGGGCAGAGGCAAGCCGTACAACTAGCAGCACTAACCCAAGACCAGTTTATCGCTTGGCAGGGGGTAGCTGGTGCGGGTAAAACTTTTGCACTCAAGGAATTGAAAGCTTTAGCCACTGATGCTGGATATACCATTAAAGGATTCGCCCCCAGTTCAGCCGCCGCAACGGTGTTGAGTCAAGAATTAGAGATTGAGACTCAGACAGTGGCGCGATTGTTGGTGTCTGAGCCGTCGCCAGAAAATGAACCCAATCAAAATCAAATTTGGATTGTGGATGAAGCGGGATTACTCAGTGCCAAAGATGCTCATGCACTACTGCAACGGGCAACCCTTGAGCAAGCCAGAGTTCTGTTTGTGGGTGACACTCGTCAATTATCAGCAGTCGAAGCAGGCAACCCGTTTAAATCCTTGCAACAAGCGGGAATTAAAACCGCATATCTGAATGAATCTTTACGCCAAAAAGACCCCAAACTCAAATTAGCCGTCGATTTAATTGCTGATGGCAGAGTACAAGCGGGTTTTGAGCATTTGTTAGCCAATGGCTCTATTCTTACTGTTGATGCTTCAGACAAAATCGCAGCGATCGCTAATGATTATATGATGGCTTCCCCAGAGCAACGAGTCAAAACTCTGGTTTTAGCTGGAACGAATGCCGAAAGACTTGCCCTTACCGAAGCCATTCGAGACAAGCTCAAAGATGAAGGGACTTTGGGAGAAACTGCAACCATCACCCAACTGCAAACCAAAAATCTGTCGAAAGTACAGATGCGGTTTGCCCATAACTTTGAAATTGGGGATGTGATCATGCCAACACGCGATTATAAACGTCGCGGATTATCTAAGGGTCAACTGTATGAAGTGGTAGGTCAAACTACTGACAAATTGACCCTTAAAAGTGATGATGGCAGTCACTTAGAAGTCGATACAACCTTTGACAAAGCCGTATATCACTCTCAAGAAATTGAAATTGCGGTAGGCGATCGCTTGCAATGGAAGAAGAATGATAGACAATTGGGACGACGCAACGGACAAGAATTTACTGTTACGGCTATTGGGCAAGAAAAAGCCCAGATTCAATATCTTGATGGTCACACTGAGTCCATCAGCTTATTCCCAGCCCAGAATCTAGACTATGGGTGGGTGAGTACAACATATAGTAGCCAAGGTAAAACTGCTAACCGAGTTCTCATTGCGGCAGATTTCACTATTGGACAAGAAAGTTTTTATGTTGCCGCCAGTCGTGCCAAACATGAACTCAAGATTTATACCGAAGATCCAACTCGATTATTAGAGTTGGCACAAGAGTCAAAAGCCAAAGAAAATGCTTTGGAATTGCTCCGAACACAGGTTAAGGAGTCTCAGCAACAGCAGCTAGTAAATGTCAGCAATGAAGTTTCTACGGTAGCAACCGAAACAGTCATCTCTACTCCAGTTGTACAACCAGTTTTGAAGTCAGTAGCATCTAATGTTCAAAGCAACCTGGAAGCATCAACCGCACTTCCTTTAGTCCAACCTGTAATCCAAGAGACACCAGATGCTACCAAGGTTTTTGAGAAACCCATACTAAAGCCAAAAACATCTGTACCTAATGTTGCATTTTGGACTCCATATTCTGCGCCATCTCCTGAGCATATAGACCCAGAACACTGGCAAGAACTGGTAGAAAAAAGCGCGATTCACCCAGAAATTGCAGCTTTGAACTTTAAAAGCTTGCATCTTGACCCCATCGAACAAGAACATGAGGCTTGGGAACATCTAATATATAGTGACAATATCTCCCGCCGTAATGATGGACGGCTGCGGGATGGAGATTTAAAGAGATATTCTCACATCGAAGCGGGTGGTTGGTGGTGTCATGCTGGGGTTGACCCTCGCTCATTTCCTTCACTGCAACCTCAACAACAACCAACTACCAAAATCTGGGGATGCTACAAGCCTAATGCTCCTAGAAATCAAATTGATGACCCCGGAAAATTCATCAAATACGAGCATCCCCCTAAAGTTGATTTAAGCATCTTCCTACTTGATGTCCCCGAAGATATAGCTGAACGCATCTACAAAAAATACGGTGTCGAACCATCCCATAGCGATGGCCAATCTGGGTTTTGGTATTGTGTTTGGAAACATAATCTCCCTATTACGATCACTGAAGGAGCGAAGAAGGCCGCCAGTTTGTTAAGCCAGGGTCACGCCACTATTGGACTGCCGGGAATCTATGCAGGGTATCGCAGTAAGGATGAACATGGTGAACAAATCGAGCCTGTATTACATGAAGAATTAGCCATTTTCGCCACACCTAACAGGCATATTCAGTTTTGTTTTGACTACGAAACTAAACCCAAAACATTACACAATATTCAAATTGCTACATCACGGACTGGACGACTTTTGGAACAACAGGGAGCGAAAGTCAAAGTCGTGACACTCCCAGGGCCAGATAAAGGAGTGGATGATTTTATCGTCGCTGTTGGGTCACTTGCCTATGAAAAGGTGAGCCATCAAGCGATGAATTTAAAAGATTGGCAACAGCGTCATCAACAACGTGCAATTGCCATAGAACCACCGAGAAAGTTAACTCCAGAGCAACGTCAACAACGGCTAGCCTCTGAGTCAAATCAAACACAGGAGCAAATCAATGGAATCCCACAACAACATAGACCAAACACAAGTCATAGCACTAGCAGTCGCATCCTTAACGGAGAAGATAGAGGAATTAAGCAACAAAATCCTACACCTCGAACAGAGCCAAACACAAGAGATGACCAATTTCTTACAGCAATTAGCCGAGACGTTGAATTCCAAGAAATCGAACAATTTGGAGACGACATTGCAAGAATTAACCAAAGCATTAGAAACAATGACATCAGAAGTCAGCCAACAGAGAGAGTCTCAGGAGGAGCTAACCAAAACGATTCAGCAATTATTGACTACACAGGTACTCACACCCGAATTTCCCAGTCTAGTTTAGATGCAATCGCTGACTTTGTTGATCAGTCCACCATTGAGTCTGCCATAGTTGAAAAACTCTCACTACTTTCTCAGGAGCTATCCCAATTCCATCATGATTTCAGCAGTGAGACGAATATACTAGAGCAATTGAGATTGGTTCTTGATCACAAAAAACAAAGTCAACTTTCACAACAAACTGTGGATGCAATCGCTGACTTTGTTGACCAGTCTGCCATTGAGTTTATTCTTGTTGAGAAATTACCAGCACTCATTCATGAACTATCACAGCTTAAAACTAATAACCCTATCCACAATTTAGAACCCGTAATTGATAAATTAGTTAATCGTTTTCAATATCAAGAAAATTTAAATTTAATGCTTAAACAGGAAATTCATAATT
Organism: Nostoc sp. UHCC 0870; assembly: GCF_022063185.1. Taxonomy (NCBI): domain Bacteria; kingdom Bacillati; phylum Cyanobacteriota; class Cyanophyceae; order Nostocales; family Nostocaceae; genus Nostoc; species Nostoc sp. UHCC 0870. Next base: position 236,330 of record NZ_CP091914.1, read on the forward strand.
TGGATAAGATAGCACTAAAAGCTTTATTTATGGAAGTCGGTAAATATGTTAAAGGCGAAAAAGTTACAGGCGAGAAGGTGAACGAATTATTCTGTTTAGTTGGTCAAGCTGATTCACCTTTAACTTTTGAGCAAAGAATGGATACTGTTCGTCAATTAATTAGAAACGACAAACCCCAACTTATGAAAAAGTTAGGACTTAATTCTCCGCATAATCATGATCAGAAAAGTTATCCAAAATTTAGGAGATAAGGAAGATTATCTACGCATTCCCTTGCCAAGAGATGGTGATTCTTGTTTAGCTTTCTGCTCCAGTCTATGATGTTGTTCAACCACAACATCAACTTTCTTAAGTGCTTCTAAATGCTGTTCTGAAACGTTAGGCGATAAAGCTCCATTATGAAGAACTGGTTGTCCATTTTTCGCCCGAACAATAATATTATCACCTTGCTGCTCAAAATCGAAACTAGAACTTTTGAAACTTACAGAGCCATCTGAGTTAGATTTTCCCAAAATTCTCAGCAATGCTCTCACACTTTTTTCAATTGCTTTACCTTTAGCATTTTCACTCCATTGATGAGTTTTATGTTTCCAGTTATCTACTTTGCTTTTAACTTGGGATTTCATACCATTCATTTGTTGTTTGGTATGATTAACCCTAGACATAACTGAATCTTTCAAGCTCTTAAATAACCCTTGCGCTATTTGCTTCACACCTTTCTCAATTCCACCCACAAAATTTTGCAGCTTCGTATTTTGAATTGCTGGTAAAGAGCGATTAACTTTAGCTAAAGTTTGCTGGGTCTTTTCAATTAACTTCTGTTGCTTCTCTAAAGACTTGAATAATTCACCAATTTGTTGTGCCAGTTGAGCAATGCTTTCCTCGTTTAGTTGGCCAGATTTTAAACTCTCAACTAATTCCTGCTGTTCTTGTACTTTCTTTTGCAGAACATTTACTTGCTTTTGCAGTTCTTCTACACTATATGTTCGCTCTACTATTGGTTTATTTTTCTGAGATTCATTTTCTTGAGTTTGAGATAGAGGCTGCGATAAACCTAATTTATCTTTTACTACTACTCCATCTTCTACATGAAATACTTCTTCCTCTCCAATTTTTATTGATACTTTACCTTTGAGATTTTGGGGTTCAAAAATAGCTTGGTTTAATTTATCTACCAAGTTTTTGTCAATAAAAGGGTTAATCTTGTTGAAATTATTATCATCAATTTTTCCTCTATATACATTTTCATTATCTACAGCAATAGAGATTTCATTTGAGGATTTTATTCCTCTTCTTTTAGCACTTTCGTAAATTATCTTTATTAAATTTTCTAAAGTCTCCAAATAATCCTTTTCGATTTTTTCTGCATCAGATACTTCAATCATTACTTACTCCAAGCTAGCATATCAATCAAAGTAGATGGGTCAATAGTTACTTGAGGTAATGTTGCACCACCTAGCTTATTTAACACTTCTTGACCTTCAATTTCGATATAAGCAACATCCCCATCAAGAAATACCGATACATAATGGGGATTGCCTTCAAATTCTGGAACATTATACTTTGTTAACACCCCATCAACTATGCGAACATTTACTTCTCCAGGAAGTGCATAGTAAATCTCAACACTTTCAGGTATATAACCTTCAGGAAATGGTTCTTCATCCCAAGCATATATCACACTCATCATCTCACGAGGATATTTATGTGCTAAGGCTGCTACATCCGGTGGTAATTTAGCAATTTCATTCAAAAAATATTCATTGAATTGAGGCATATTTACTCCTTAATTTATCGAACAGAATCCAGGAGTCAGAAGTCAGCAGTCAGAATACAAATATGAATAAAAGAATTTAGAATACAGGAGTTAATAAAATTTCTTCTGACTTCTGACTCCTGAGTGCTGACTCCTTAACTTATATCAAACTTGCATATTCTTTCAATTGCTCTTGATTTTCTATCAGAGGCAACAAATCTAATGCTTCTTGTCGTCTCACTCTCATTTCTTCATCTGCTGGAATTTGTAAACTAGATTGCTCTGCTAATTTTTTTTGAAACTCATACCAGATTTTCACACTTTCAATTTCCGATTTTATATCTCTTTCAGGAATCTTAATTTTTTCCAAAATCGGTAAACTTATCTGTCCACGAGAGCGAAATCCTGGACTAACTATTACCGCTTTTCCTTCTGGTAAAGTGTTAAATTGATTCACTTCAAATAGTTGACGCGTGCTGTTTTGATCAGAATTAGACGTACTTGCCCCTGACTTCCCTCCCGATGAGCGAGAACGCTGTTTATAATTGACCTCAACATCACCCAAAAACTTACTAAATCTCTCGGCAGCAATATCATCCTGTGGGTTAAAAAATGCTTTGGTTGCACATCCTCCAAAAATTGCATTTGTTGTATTCTCTCCATAGGCTTCTTCTAACATTGATAAGTTTTGTAATCCCAGGATTGACACCAGTCCATCTTCCCTATTCTGGTTGAGCCAATCTACCAACGCAGGCAAATAAAGCGTAGGCAATTCATCAATTCCTAATACTAATGGGCTAGTTCTTTTACCCGACACATTTCTACTTACTAATAAATGCAATATTGATACCAACAATGGTGCAATTACATCTCGCTTTTCTTTATTCATCCCAAAAATTATCATCTGCCGACCCTTCAAATCCAATGGAATATTCGTTTTTCCACAGAAGGCTGCTAATGCTGCCGGCACCATAAACCTACTAAACAATCCACTAGCTGTGCCAACGATACTTGCAGCAGTTTCCGGCGACCCCGCTACCGACACAAACTGTGCAAACGCTTCTCTCACCATGAAATTCAGATTTTCAGCTTGTTCTATTCTGTGTACTAATTTTGGCAGTCCTAAAATCGCTTGGCACATCATGATATCTGGGTACTTTGTCCCTTTCGCCAACATAAATACTGCCTGTACCAGTTGATCTCCTGCATTGGTGAAAAAGCTATTCCCCGACTCATCTGAACCCAGTTGAAAGTTCCGGTTTAGCGTAATTGCTAACTGACGTGCCATCTCTGAGTCTTCGTTATTACGCAAAAAATCTATTGGGTTAGCTACTGCTGACTCTGGAAACCCTGGCGCGAGAACTGTCACTTTATACCCACGCTCCCTTGCATATCCTGCTAATATTGGAGCTTGTCCCTTGGCTTTGGCTGTTGCCGATTCTTGCTCACTGTACTTAAAATCATATAAAACCAAAGGAAACCCCTGGTCAATAGCCGCACGGAGCAATGGTGTCACCATCGAAAATGATTTTCCACTACCTGGCCCACCACAAACTAAAATCCCACGTTGTGCTTCTGGTAAATACATTGTGGCAGCGTCTTTGGGAATCTGGGTAATTCTCCGATTATTCACGACTTTGGTTTTGGTATTTTTCGGAGTCCCCACAAACAAACAAACCCGATTATGTTTGCGTTCTCGAATCTGCTGACATCCTAGTTTACGAGCTGCTGCCTTCTCTGCACTACCTCCCCATCGAGCCGTCGCTAGTTTTCCTTTCCCTCCTTTGCTATCAATATATTTGGCTATGAGGATAACTGCACCACAAAAAAGTATTCCTAATCCGGCTGGTGAAATCAACGCTGACTCCAGCCCAGGCGGTACAAATTGATTTAAACCGACTTGGGAGGTAATTTTTGTCATCTCCCTGTCCCTAAAATCACTAAATCGTTTTCTTTCACTGATATCCAAGGCACTGGCCCAATAAAATATGGTGTACAGGTCTTTTGTTGAAACGGTGGACGAACGCAGATTCTCAAAAACAAACTAAAGTCCGCCGTTCCCGTTGATTCGTTTGCGCCTGTCATTGCCACCTTAAATCCATTACCATAGACCAGTCTGCCTGTCGGTTCATTACCTCCGTTGACTCCAGCTAAAAAACCATAACCGCCTTTTACTTGTTGCGATGAGCCTGATGCCCAGCGTTTTCCGTACAAAGCTCCACCCTTACCACTTAAATCTCCCAATTCTAAGTAGGAGCATTCTTTCCCCGCTTCACAAGCTTTAAATTTGGTGCTGTCTCCCCTGACAACACTACCGGAAACGTAATAACCATCCCCTACCATCGGATCTCCTTTTTCCGATTTCCCGAATACAGTGGAAGCAATGCCCACTACGCTAGTCCCAGACTTCAGTGGATTAGGCATTTGGCTAAAAGGAACTTTATTGAGTCCGGGAACTTGATTTATGTATGTGCGCTGCCATTGTTTAAATTGGCGAATTGGCGTTTGTCTTAACCCTGGTATGGAATTGGTAGTATATTTATTTAAATCAATATCTCCTAACAGACGTTGCCCTGCTTTGGGATTTGAGCGCAAACATTGAGCAATCGTTCCGCTACGACATGAACTTGGTAGATAGCCACTCTCTCCCAACACATCCAAAATCGGTTTGACTCTATTAACTTTCAGATTTCCTAATGATGGAATTGCCTTTACCAATGATGCTGTCGTTTGCCATTTCACAAACCCTACATCTTTAAGTGTTGAGTTTTCATTACTTGTAATCTTGCCTATAGCATCTAACGTAAAATCTGCAAATCGAAATTCATCATCTGCATCTCCCAACATGATCACTGAATCCGATTTTTGTCCCGCATTCCATGAGCGGGACGGGTCATACCCAAATCTCTGTTGATATGCTTTTGGCACTGTCAGATATCCCGCTTGTTGAACTGCTGGTAACATCTCCCAAGTAATTTTTCCCCAATCTGGTATTTGCCCTTGGCGTTTTCCTTGCTGGTAAGGTACTGTTGGTAAAACGCTTGCTGTATCTGCGATCGCAGATGCAGAATTTAACAGCAAACATCCACCCAGAATTATAGATAACCGTTTGATATGAATCATGGTATTCTTCCCCACTCAATCAATTGGTTAAAAATCTGCACCGAAATTCCAGACTTAGAGATAGCCTCTTGGTGGCTTTTACCTTGCCGTAACAATCTCACCGTATCTTGCACTTTCTTCCAGGTTGTCGAACCTACCTTAATCTGATCATTGCGATTCGCTATCACTAGACCTGCAACAATGGCATTAGCATCATTTCTCTGCACTATTCCGGTGGGATTTGCTCTTTTTGATCCTGATTCCGTAACAGCTATTTTTGGTACATCAGATTCAGGTTGAACAGTAACTATTTTTGGCTGTCCAGTTGGCTTTCCAGATGCTCTAACTTCTCTTGTATTAGCTAATAATAAAGGTGCTGGTCTTTCTGATTCTGGTTTAATTACCAAACTGGTATAAGCTGGTTGTCCAGATGCCGGAATTAATTTGAATTGATATTGCTTTTGTCCCTCAGCACCACTTGTTAGAATAGTGATTTGAGTGCCGCCATCTCTGCTTGATGTTAAATGGGGAAATTTTATTGGTTGAATCTGCCTTAAAAATAAAACTGTTGCCCCTCCATTGCAATCTTGACTGGAATTTTTTGGGCATAAATTCCCATTAGAAGTGAAGCTCATTCTACTTGGATCTCCAATCCATACTTGTTTTATTGTTTCTCCTGTAGGAATGAAGTTTATAGTTACACCATATCCCTCCCACACCTTCAATTCTACTGCTTTTGATTGTCTCCCTTGTCCATCTTGTGCGTAAATTGTTCTAATATTTGCTAACGCAGCTTGACCACAATTGACAATTATTAAAGATAATAAGTACAATGGTAAACTCCTCTGCAATTTATTCCAATATTTCATAAATTAATGGTTTGGTTGACAAATATTTGTACTTCTTTCCCTGCTTCAATTACAAACACTTTATCTGCCGATTGAAGTTCTTGTATTCGCTGCTGATTATTAGTTTGTATTCCTCGTACTATTTCACTTAATGTTCCTTCTGTAAACCCTGCAAATACATCTTTATTTCCATTGCTAATTGTGCTAGATGAAAAGCTATTTGAATTAGTAGTTACCTGACTATTAGGACGATTCTGTACTTCCGCCGCTTTCACTACTCCACTCAACACTGCTGATAAAATATTCTCTCCTAAGTCTCCACCTTTACGAGATTCAGCTTTTAAGAGCTTGCCATTTTTTGCTAATATTAAAACTGTCCCTTCAGGAATACTATACTCTTCTGTTTCACCATGATTATTTACCAGTGCTGCTACAGCTTGTAATTGAATATATTCTGATTGACTTGCTCCTGTCATTTGCACCACTACATAAGAATCTTTTGGTAATATTTCACTACCTGTTGATGTTTTTAGTGGTTTGGTTAATCTTATTAAATAATTTAAGGCTTGATTTTCAGTATTATTCCAAACAATTGGAGTTTCTAATTTACCTTCAGCACGAGTTCCTACTAAAACACGCGTTTGACCATAATTTGTATTCTCTTGTTGATTTTTTGGCGTTTGTTTATCTATTTTTGGTTTCCCTATTCCTCCCTTAATTTCTTCTGTACTTCCTTTTTCTGCTGGTAACTCTTCTGTATTTGCACCAAAGCTACCCACATTTGCTACAGCTAACCATTGCTCCATCGGGTCTACTTTCGTCGCTCTGACTGTAGTTGTTGCATTTCTCTGTGGTGAGGCTTGAATTTGCGGTCTTGGTTGACGTTGCACTGGTAGTGGTTGACTCTGCCTCACTGGTGGTGTCTGTCTGCTTGAAACTTGTCTTCTTACTGGTACAGGTGTTGTAGGTGTACTTGAAACTGCTACAGGGGTTTGGTTAGGTGTCGGTGTCGGCGTAGTTTCTGGTACTGCTTTCAAATCCCTGACTTTTTTAAAGTCAGAACTTTGACTTGTCAAGGCCAACGCTGTTTTATCTTTCCCTGTTTCATCAATTGCTAGTTGTTTTTCTACTTCTTGAACGTTCTGTTTTGGTTCAATTTTAGTAGTAGACAATTTCAAAGCGTTCATCGACCCGTTGATTACTCCTCCTATCAACATGACAAACATCAGAATGATCCCTCCAATTACAATCACTTTCAATAAGGGATTCTGTGAAACTGTCCGCGTCGTTACTACTTCTTCTGGTTCAGGAATTTCTTTGGCAATTTCTTCATCTGACGATTCAATGTTAATTCTTAAATCTTTCACCCCATTCATCGCTGCAAAGTTTTTACGCTCTTGACTTTCTCCTCTATTACTTTCAGTTATGTCTGTTTCCATTTCTGGTTTCTCTGTTATTATCATCTGCCCAACTCTAAATCTTGAATTTTATATATTTCTAATCCAGCTTCCCGAATCCTATATGCTGTTTTTTCCAATTCAGAAGCTTTTTTAGATAATTTCGGTGTATCTATTGCTCTCACGAAAATTGTTTTATTGAATTTTATTGGTTCACCCAACATATTACTATTGTTAAAAATAATTAGTTCGGCAACCATATCTATAGCCCATTTCCCAGTTCTCAGTTTTTTTGGTTCACTCAAAAAGTTAATTTTCAGCAAAGATTGAGTCGAACCGTTGAAAACATCTGGTGGAGTAAGATTTGCTAACTCTTGCAGAAATGGGACGCGAAAATCTTCTGATAATGCAAATCCTGTCTCCCAAGTTTTTCTGGTGATTTTGTTCCCTCCTGCTTGTACTCCTGTATCTAGTTTTAGTTTCTTCAGGGGATATGATTCATTATTAGGCGGCACAGCATTCCAACTTAACAATCCTGTCATTGTCTGCCCTACAAAGTATGTGATTGCTTCTGCCGACCTCTCCTCACTCCTAATTGGTGATACTCTTATCGATTCCCCATCACTCAACTCCACTAAAGTTGGTACTTTTGAATTAGCTATATTTCCTAAACTAAAAAAGTTAATCAACTGTATCAACAGTGTTAACGTTAGTATAATTACATTCCCTATTAAGAAAATAGGGGTCAGATTTAATTCTCTCTTTTCTAGTAATCGCATTATCCTATTACCTTTGCTAGTGCTGATACAGAAAAGCTGATTCCATTAGTAATTCCTTTAAATACCGACATCCCTGTTCCTGTCCCTATCGCTACTGCCAGTGCTGGTGAAAATATTGCTTGCAGTAGTTGCATCAGTAACAAGCTTGATGAAGGCTGATTAACAATTGACCCAGCTATTATTCCTACTGTGATTGAATATGAAATCAGCACTAATGTTAATCCTAACCATCCAGATAGCCAAGCATATATGGGTTTAGTTCCAAATGGTAAAAGTGAAAGAACTAGAAATATAGGTGCTACATAAACGGTTAATAAAAAAGACATCTGTAAAATATATTGAAATGCTGCTGATAATCCCATCAAAATTGCAAATATTGTCCCCTGTACAACTTTATTAATTATCTGTCCTCCCATATCCAAAGGATTCCAGGTCACATTTATTCCAAATATTCCCTGACTATTTTTAGTATCTTGTGCATCTTTTTTAGCTTTCTGAATTTTTTCATCAATACATTCTTGACGTGGGTTTGTCTTATTTCCTTGAGCATCAGTTTTTGATGTTGGCACAGTATCACATTTAGCAATTTCAGCTTGTGCAGCAGCAATAAATGTTTGGTCTGTATTCACACTCCGTATAGCATCTTTTAGAGTGATTCCGTTCCTAGTAATCGACAGAATACTACTATTTAAATTAACTGTTACATTCCTCAATGCTAATGATGTATTAGCTAGCATTACTCCATTATTAGAAAGCATCAAAATTACTAGCAGTGGGAAAACCATTTCACTTACTACATTCTGTGAAAAACCTTCATCGCTAATCTGTCTGTACCATCCCAATGACCAAAAACTCACTAGGACGACTGCTATTAATATCGATACTGCTACCACTGCTGTATAAATTGGGCTTTGTCCTGCTGCTAAATCTTTCCAATCTTGCTCAAACGCATTCATTACTAAGTCTGAGCCTATTTGTGCGCCTTTTACTATTCCACCAGTTAAAGACATAATTCACCCTTGTTTTTATTAAAAAGAACTCAGGAGTCAGTACAATTCGCAATTCGCAATTCGCAATTAATGCCCACGGATAAATCCGGGGGCTTGTACCAAGCAAAGTTTAAAATGTTTCTATCCATAAATAAATAATGGTGCAAGTACCATCAAGGAATAATTGGTCATTTCCAATTCGCAACGATGCTCCCACCCCGCTCCGCTAACGCAATTCGCAATTAAGACAATTAGTGGGGGCTTGCACCCACTAATTGTTCGCGTAGCGTCCCGTAAGGAAGACCACCAACCTACGGTATGGTGGGGGCTTGTACCCACTTTTAGGCAATTAATCAATTAATTCACAATTCGCATTTTCAATTGCGAATTGCGAATTGCGAATTGTATTGACTTCTTCTATTCATTGTTTTTTCCAAAAAGAATCTAATGCAGATCCAGCACGTAATATTTCTCTGGATGCTGCTGATGATTCTGCTTGTCTTCTTCTCTCTTCTAGACTCATTTGTTCTGATATATCAGCTAGATTCATATTTGTTGTTGCTAGCAGTTGTGTTTGCTTTTGGGACTCTTGATGAACTGATTTTGTTAGCATAGCTGTTTGTAAATTCTGTACAGCCATTTTTTTGAGAATATCTTGCGTTACAACATCGTATTGAGCCGCATCTGCTTGTTTTAATGAGTCCCTGACAGCCGTATTAGTAATTTGTACTTCTTCTGCTTGATTCTTTTGCCCATCTGCTCCTAAAACTGCCTGCGATTGGGCGCGAGTATATGTCTGATGTACATCTAATTGCGCCTGTTTTCCTTTCACTTGTGGACTAGTTTCGATTAAATCTGTATCCTCTTGTTCTGAAACTGCATCATTCACTTGTTCCCCAGTTTTTATCGGGTCTTTTTGTCCTTCTTTGATTGCCTTATCTATGGCTTTCACTAGTTCATTGTTGACACTCCCCCATTTGATACTGATTTTTTGAAAATCAATATCAACGTATTTTTTTGCCGTTTTTAAATATTCTTGTCCTTTGATATATAAGTCCAATGTTTTTTCTAAGAAACTGTTTTTGGGATTAAGTGGATTTGGTACATCCACATCTGAACCCGCTTCTACTTCAATCGTATCTACTACAATATCTTGGTTTGATGCTTCGGCATTCACCGGGATGCTACTTAAAGATGTCTGCGCCACCAAAAGAGGTATCAGGATCGAGTGCTTGATAAGTTTCATACAAATCCTCCAAATTTACTGTAAAGGGTGTTTTTGAACAATGCGAAGAAACTACAGCTTGTTTTTTGCTTGTATTTATAGATACGCCTCTTACTAATAAAGGTTCTGGTGGAGTATCACCCACTTTGGAAAGAGATTTTAAAAATGGACTGTCATAAGTAGCACTAGAAGGAATTAAGTAAGTTGGTTTTCTTATCATCAATAAATAGATTGACTTTTTTTCAAATTCCGAATTAATTCCCGGTTTTCTTATACCGGATTTTCCTACGTTTTGGTAGAGCAACTGCCGAAGAGTTTGACTGCGGTAAATATAAGATTTTGCACTAGAAAAATCCATTTCACACTGTTGCTCTGTGATAGCAATAAACTTGTCATATTCTTGTTTATTATGTTGCCAGACTTGAAAACTTCCTATTGATGTCACCCCTGCCAGTATCGCTAACAAGATTTTGTTTTGAATGAGCATGGATAGGCTTTTCATAGCGGCTTTCCTTGTTGTATACATTCGGCATAATACTTAGAAAATTCTGCTACCCATTCAAACTTATTTTTGTAGATTTCTTTAAATTCATCTCGCTTGGCTTGTTCCTCTCGACTGTTGGCAACCAATGCCAGCAGGGGATAGGACGGATAATAACGACACCTGATATATTTGTTGTTATAATCCAACAGCCACATTGTGTATAGTTGTTGAATATTTGGCGCAAAAGTTTCGTTTTTA
>NZ_CP091915.1 GCF_022063185.1 Nostoc sp. UHCC 0870
ACCAATAATTACTTGCTGAATATCAACAGGGATATTGACACTGAGCCAAATGGATACTTTATTCCAGTATTCTTTACGAGAAAGTTCCGCTACCTCAATAATTTGTGCTACTTCAGCAGCCTTAAACTCAGCATTCTTGCTTCGAGCCAAAGTGTTGAAAAATCTCGGTTTTAACGCTGAACCTGATAGATGAACAGCTTTTAACAAATCATTTAAGTTCTGTCCTGATGTTCGGCTTTTGATTCTCTCCAACATCCACGCCAAGCCTAATCCTTCCGTCTTTCCAGTTGATATGCCACGAGTAAATATTACGGCTGATATATCCCGAAAACCCAGCATCACCACAGCAATGTTCATCTTATTAAAATCTGTACCGAGTTTTTTACTTCGCGTCAATACCAATCCCCCACCCTCCGGTAAGCATTGAAAGCTGATGAGATTTACACAAAATTCTTTCCCTCGAAAGCTGAAGTTAGATAGTGCCTTCTTTAAACCCATCTCCAATCTTTCTCTGTCTTCCCATTCTCCATAAGGCAAAAGTAATCCCAATGATAAATCAAGATGGGAATTTAACCCTTCTCTCATCGCTATTGCTCCCACTGCTGCCAAGGTTTTTGGAATCGCGTTCTCATACTTGAGTTCTAAAAAGTTGATTCGCGCTTCAAAATATTTTTGCGCCAAAAAACCCACCGCATAATATTCTTCTTTGTACTCTATCCACGCTTCATTCTCTGGATTCGGTCGGCTCATTTGTCCAGACTCATATAAATCCAGCGAGTCTTTGGATATCTTAATTAACTCTGATTCCATACACAGCATCTCTGCCTTGCTCGGTATTTCCGAGGGAAGACAATACACCATCTTCGTCATTGAAGTTCCAGGATCTAGACTCAACATTAAATCCACATGAAATTTCCCCCGTTTTTCACCCTTTATCAAGAATTATTCCTAAAAAGCTCAAACGCTTATCCTGTAATTGCTTCAGCCTTTGTAAATAAATCTTGTGAAATATTGCAATTGTGCTTTTATTTCACTGGTTTGTGCATTACACGAAAAATCGTGCCAATTCCCAATTTTCACCAATTACATCCAATACATCCCAATCCTCTACACCAGAAATTCAAATTATTTGCTAATATTCTCACACATTTAACATTCTCTAATCACTCCATTTTCATTAACTTAATAAATCCCAATAAATCCCAGAACTTCTTAGAAGTCTCCCAATTTTTCCCAATATTTAACCAACAAACTTAAATACGCTCAAGCACTCATAACCCCTGCAATCTATATTTTTCTGACGCACAGTACGCCAAATTTGGCGGAAAGTTTTTCGCATATTTTGCTATATTTAATCTCAAGACAAGTATCGAGGAAAAATATTTTTTGAAGTCAGAGTTCCACCAAAAAAAATCAACTCGTCATCAAGTACAAGTAACTTTGATGATGGGGATAAACTTTGACTTCAAAACTTATTTGAAAGGCGATTATCTTGCGAACAGAGAAAATAATCAGAATTTCTGGTCAAGATTACGTAGCACATTTATACACATTAAAGAGGAAAAGGAGCAGAGGGCAGGACTACAGCAAGTTTTCTCCCCTGCTCCCATGCTTACCAAATGGAGGGGTCGCCATGCTAACAGCAGCTAACGTCTCCTCCGAGATGGCGGTGAACTACTTCGTCAAGAATTACTATCACCAAGGAAAGTCGCTATGGAGTGGACAAGGGGCGGAGAAACTGGGATTGTCAGGGGCGATTGATGACGAATATGCTTTTAAAAATGTGATTGAAGGGCTTACGCCTGACGGTCAGCAGGAATTGAACGCCAGGGCAGTCAAGCCAAAAACTCGCAGAGCCGCATTAGACTGTACATTTTCTGCCCCCAAAAGTGTGAGCTTGATGGCATTGGTGGGTGGGGATAAACGTTTAATAGACGCTCACCATCAGGCTTTGAAACAAGTCATACAACTAATGGAACAGCGTTACGCCTACACCAGAGTGACTTCGGATAATGGCAGACATCGGGTGAAGACTAGCAACTTGGTGGTAGCTCAGTTTGACCACATCGAAAGTCGAGATTTAGACCCACATCTGCACACCCATTGTTTGCTGATGAATATGACGCAAACACCTGATGGTCAGTGGATGAGTTTGGGCAATGGTGAGATATTCGCTAATAAGAAATTCTTGGGCATGGCATACCAAAGCTATCTGGCGCGTGAGGTGCAGAAGCTGGGGTATGAGATAGAACCTCGCTTACATGGGCAGTTTGATATAAAAGGCTTTAAGGAAGAGGATTTAGAAGTATTTTCCCAACGCAGACAGCAGATACTTGCCAAAGCTGGGGCTAACTCCACCTGGGCAGAACGCGAGAAAGTTTGGGACACAACCAGACAACGCAAGCAGAATCTACCAGAATCAGAGTTACGAGCTTTGTGGCTTCAAGAAGCACAGGCATTGGGTATTACCTTTGTCCAGGCGGGAGAACCAAAATATGAACAGGCGGCTGCGGTCGGGGAACAACAAAGTCTTAAAGAAGCCTTAGAAAATGCAATCGCACACTGTAGTGAGAGAAATGTCGCCTTTAGACTGGAAGAATTAGAAAAATTTATCCTCTGTGAGAGGTTAGCCACAGATGTCACAGCAATTGAACCACTGGTGAAAGAACATCCAGAACTCATCAGTCTACCTCTGTTAACTGACCAATTCACAACGATGACAGCAGTTCGCCGAGAACTGGCAACCATCGAATTAATGCAGCAGGGTCAAGGGAGAGTCCCCCCAATTGCTCAAGTAGAAATAGTTGAAAGCCTGTTAGAAAAAACCTTACTCAATCAGGGGCAGAGGCAAGCCGTACAACTAGCAGCACTAACCCAAGACCAGTTTATCGCTTGGCAGGGGGTAGCTGGTGCGGGTAAAACTTTTGCACTCAAGGAATTGAAAGCTTTAGCCACTGATGCTGGATATACCATTAAAGGATTCGCCCCCAGTTCAGCCGCCGCAACGGTGTTGAGTCAAGAATTAGAGATTGAGACTCAGACAGTGGCGCGATTGTTGGTGTCTGAGCCGTCGCCAGAAAATGAACCCAATCAAAATCAAATTTGGATTGTGGATGAAGCGGGATTACTCAGTGCCAAAGATGCTCATGCACTACTGCAACGGGCAACCCTTGAGCAAGCCAGAGTTCTGTTTGTGGGTGACACTCGTCAATTATCAGCAGTCGAAGCAGGCAACCCGTTTAAATCCTTGCAACAAGCGGGAATTAAAACCGCATATCTGAATGAATCTTTACGCCAAAAAGACCCCAAACTCAAATTAGCCGTCGATTTAATTGCTGATGGCAGAGTACAAGCGGGTTTTGAGCATTTGTTAGCCAATGGCTCTATTCTTACTGTTGATGCTTCAGACAAAATCGCAGCGATCGCTAATGATTATATGATGGCTTCCCAGAGCAACGAGTCAAAACTCTGGTTTTAGCTGGAACGAATGCCGAAAGACTTGCCCTTACCGAAGCCATTCGAGACAAGCTCAAAGATGAAGGGACTTTGGGAGAAACTGCAACCATCACCCAACTGCAAACCAAAAATCTGTCGAAAGTACAGATGCGGTTTGCCCATAACTTTGAAATTGGGGATGTGATCATGCCAACACGCGATTATAAACGTCGCGGATTATCTAAGGGTCAACTGTATGAAGTGGTAGGTCAAACTACTGACAAATTGACCCTTAAAAGTGATGATGGCAGTCACTTAGAAGTCGATACAACCTTTGACAAAGCCGTATATCACTCTCAAGAAATTGAAATTGCGGTAGGCGATCGCTTGCAATGGAAGAAGAATGATAGACAATTGGGACGACGCAACGGACAAGAATTTACTGTTACGGCTATTGGGCAAGAAAAAGCCCAGATTCAATATCTTGATGGTCACACTGAGTCCATCAGCTTATTCCCAGCCCAGAATCTAGACTATGGGTGGGTGAGTACAACATATAGTAGCCAAGGTAAAACTGCTAACCGAGTTCTCATTGCGGCAGATTTCACTATTGGACAAGAAAGTTTTTATGTTGCCGCCAGTCGTGCCAAACATGAACTCAAGATTTATACCGAAGATCCAACTCGATTATTAGAGTTGGCACAAGAGTCAAAAGCCAAAGAAAATGCTTTGGAATTGCTCCGAACACAGGTTAAGGAGTCTCAGCAACAGCAGCTAGTAAATGTCAGCAATGAAGTTTCTACGGTAGCAACCGAAACAGTCATCTCTACTCCAGTTGTACAACCAGTTTTGAAGTCAGTAGCATCTAATGTTCAAAGCAACCTGGAAGCATCAACCGCACTTCCTTTAGTCCAACCTGTAATCCAAGAGACACCAGATGCTACCAAGGTTTTTGAGAAACCCATACTAAAGCCAAAAACATCTGTACCTAATGTTGCATTTTGGACTCCATATTCTGCGCCATCTCCTGAGCATATAGACCCAGAACACTGGCAAGAACTGGTAGAAAAAAAGCGCGATTCACCCAGAAATTGCAGCTTTGAACTTTAAAAGCTTGCATCTTGACCCCATCGAACAAGAACATGAGGCTTGGGAACATCTAATATATAGTGACAATATCTCCCGCCGTAATGATGGACGGCTGCGGGATGGAGATTTAAAGAGATATTCTCACATCGAAGCGGGTGGTTGGTGGTGTCATGCTGGGGTTGACCCTCGCTCATTTCCTTCACTGCAACCTCAACAACAACCAACTACCAAAATCTGGGGATGCTACAAGCCTAATGCTCCTAGAAATCAAATTGATGACCCCGGAAAATTCATCAAATACGAGCATCCCCCTAAAGTTGATTTAAGCATCTTCCTACTTGATGTCCCCGAA
Source organism: Nostoc sp. UHCC 0870 (assembly GCF_022063185.1). NCBI lineage: Bacteria > Bacillati > Cyanobacteriota > Cyanophyceae > Nostocales > Nostocaceae > Nostoc > Nostoc sp. UHCC 0870. The sequence continues at coordinate 4,877 of NZ_CP091915.1, forward strand.
GATATAGCTGAACGCATCTACAAAAAATACGGTGTCGAACCATCCCATAGCGATGGCCAATCTGGGTTTTGGTATTGTGTTTGGAAAACATAATCTCCCTATTACGATCACTGAAGGAGCGAAGAAGGCCGCCAGTTTGTTAAGCCAGGGTCACGCCACTATTGGACTGCCGGGAATCTATGCAGGGTATCGCAGTAAGGATGAACATGGTGAACAAATCGAGCCTGTATTACATGAAGAATTAGCCATTTTCGCCACACCTAACAGGCATATTCAGTTTTGTTTTGACTACGAAACTAAACCCAAAACATTACACAATATTCAAATTGCTACATCACGGACTGGACGACTTTTGGAACAACAGGGAGCGAAAGTCAAAGTCGTGACACTCCCAGGGCCAGATAAAGGAGTGGATGATTTTATCGTCGCTGTTGGGTCACTTGCCTATGAAAAGGTGAGCCATCAAGCGATGAATTTAAAAGATTGGCAACAGCGTCATCAACAACGTGCAATTGCCATAGAACCACCGAGAAAGTTAACTCCAGAGCAACGTCAACAACGGCTAGCCTCTGAGTCAAATCAAACACAGGAGCAAATCAATGGAATCCCACAACAACATAGACCAAACACAAGTCATAGCACTAGCAGTCGCATCCTTAACGGAGAAGATAGAGGAATTAAGCAACAAAATCCTACACCTCGAACAGAGCCAAACACAAGAGATGACCAATTTCTTACAGCAATTAGCCGAGACGTTGAATTCCAAGAAATCGAACAATTTGGAGACGACATTGCAAGAATTAACCAAAGCATTAGAAACAATGACATCAGAAGTCAGCCAACAGAGAGAGTCTCAGGAGGAGCTAACCAAAACGATTCAGCAATTATTGACTACACAGGTACTCACACCCGAATTTCCCAGTCTAGTTTAGATGCAATCGCTGACTTTGTTGATCAGTCCACCATTGAGTCTGCCATAGTTGAAAAACTCTCACTACTTTCTCAGGAGCTATCCCAATTCCATCATGATTTCAGCAGTGAGACGAATTATACTAGAGCAATTGAGATTGGTTCTTGATCACAAAAAACAAAGTCAACTTTCACAACAAACTGTGGATGCAATCGCTGACTTTGTTGACCAGTCTGCCATTGAGTTTATTCTTGTTGAGAAATTACCAGCACTCATTCATGAACTATCACAGCTTAAAACTAATAACCCTATCCACAATTTAGAACCCGTAATTGATAAATTAGTTAATCGTTTTCAATATCAAGAAAATTTAAATTTAATGCTTAAACAGGAAATTCATAATTTGGATAAGATAGCACTAAAAGCTTTATTTATGGAAGTCGGTAAATATGTTAAAGGCGAAAAAGTTACAGGCGAGAAGGTGAACGAATTATTCTGTTTAGTTGGTCAAGCTGATTCACCTTTAACTTTTGAGCAAAGAATGGATACTGTTCGTCAATTAATTAGAAACGACAAACCCCAACTTATGAAAAAGTTAGGACTTAATTCTCCGCATAATCATGATCAGAAAAGTTATCCAAAATTTAGGAGATAAGGAAGATTATCTACGCATTCCCTTGCCAAGAGATGGTGATTCTTGTTTAGCTTTCTGCTCCAGTCTATGATGTTGTTCAACCACAACATCAACTTTCTTAAGTGCTTCTAAATGCTGTTCTGAAACGTTAGGCGATAAAGCTCCATTATGAAGAACTGGTTGTCCATTTTTCGCCCGAACAATAATATTATCACCTTGCTGCTCAAAATCGAAACTAGAACTTTTGAAACTTACAGAGCCATCTGAGTTAGATTTTCCCAAAATTCTCAGCAATGCTCTCACACTTTTTTTCAATTGCTTTACCTTTAGCATTTTCACTCCATTGATGAGTTTTATGTTTCCAGTTATCTACTTTGCTTTTAACTTGGGATTTCATACCATTCATTTGTTGTTTGGTATGATTAACCCTAGACATAACTGAATCTTTCAAGCTCTTAAATAACCCTTGCGCTATTTGCTTCACACCTTTCTCAATTCCACCCACAAAATTTTGCAGCTTCGTATTTTGAATTGCTGGTAAAGAGCGATTAACTTTAGCTAAAGTTTGCTGGGTCTTTTCAATTAACTTCTGTTGCTTCTCTAAAGACTTGAATAATTCACCAATTTGTTGTGCCAGTTGAGCAATGCTTTCCTCGTTTAGTTGGCCAGATTTTAAACTCTCAACTAATTCCTGCTGTTCTTGTACTTTCTTTTGCAGAACATTTACTTGCTTTTGCAGTTCTTCTACACTATATGTTCGCTCTACTATTGGTTTATTTTTCTGAGATTCATTTTCTTGAGTTTGAGATAGAGGCTGCGATAAACCTAATTTATCTTTTACTACTACTCCATCTTCTACATGAAATACTTCTTCCTCTCCAATTTTTATTGATACTTTACCTTTGAGATTTTGGGGTTCAAAAATAGCTTGGTTTAATTTATCTACCAAGTTTTTGTCAATAAAAGGGTTAATCTTGTTGAAATTATTATCATCAATTTTTCCTCTATATACATTTTCATTATCTACAGCAATAGAGATTTCATTTGAGGATTTTATTCCTCTTCTTTTAGCACTTTCGTAAATTATCTTTATTAAATTTTCTAAAGTCTCCAAATAATCCTTTTCGATTTTTTCTGCATCAGATACTTCAATCATTACTTACTCCAAGCTAGCATATCAATCAAAGTAGATGGGTCAATAGTTACTTGAGGTAATGTTGCACCACCTAGCTTATTTAACACTTCTTGACCTTCAATTTCGATATAAGCAACATCCCCATCAAGAAATACCGATACATAATGGGGATTGCCTTCAAATTCTGGAACATTATACTTTGTTAACACCCCATCAACTATGCGAACATTTACTTCTCCAGGAAGTGCATAGTAAATCTCAACACTTTCAGGTATATAACCTTCAGGAAATGGTTCTTCATCCCAAGCATATATCACACTCATCATCTCACGAGGATATTTATGTGCTAAGGCTGCTACATCCGGTGGTAATTTAGCAATTTCATTCAAAAAATATTCATTGAATTGAGGCATATTTACTCCTTAATTTATCGAACAGAATCCAGGAGTCAGAAGTCAGCAGTCAGAATACAAATATGAATAAAAGAATTTAGAATACAGGAGTTAATAAAATTTCTTCTGACTTCTGACTCCTGAGTGCTGACTCCTTAACTTATATCAAACTTGCATATTCTTTCAATTGCTCTTGATTTTCTATCAGAGGCAACAAATCTAATGCTTCTTGTCGTCTCACTCTCATTTCTTCATCTGCTGGAATTTGTAAACTAGATTGCTCTGCTAATTTTTTTTGAAACTCATACCAGATTTTCACACTTTCAATTTCCGATTTTATATCTCTTTCAGGAATCTTAATTTTTTCCAAAATCGGTAAACTTATCTGTCCACGAGAGCGAAATCCTGGACTAACTATTACCGCTTTTCCTTCTGGTAAAGTGTTAAATTGATTCACTTCAAATAGTTGACGCGTGCTGTTTTGATCAGAATTAGACGTACTTGCCCCTGACTTCCCTCCCGATGAGCGAGAACGCTGTTTATAATTGACCTCAACATCACCCAAAAACTTACTAAATCTCTCGGCAGCAATATCATCCTGTGGGTTAAAAAATGCTTTGGTTGCACATCCTCCAAAAATTGCATTTGTTGTATTCTCTCCATAGGCTTCTTCTAACATTGATAAGTTTTGTAATCCCAGGATTGACACCAGTCCATCTTCCCTATTCTGGTTGAGCCAATCTACCAACGCAGGCAAATAAAGCGTAGGCAATTCATCAATTCCTAATACTAATGGGCTAGTTCTTTTACCCGACACATTTCTACTTACTAATAAATGCAATATTGATACCAACAATGGTGCAATTACATCTCGCTTTTCTTTATTCATCCCAAAAATTATCATCTGCCGACCCTTCAAATCCAATGGAATATTCGTTTTTCCACAGAAGGCTGCTAATGCTGCCGGCACCATAAACCTACTAAACAATCCACTAGCTGTGCCAACGATACTTGCAGCAGTTTCCGGCGACCCCGCTACCGACACAAACTGTGCAAACGCTTCTCTCACCATGAAATTCAGATTTTCAGCTTGTTCTATTCTGTGTACTAATTTTGGCAGTCCTAAAATCGCTTGGCACATCATGATATCTGGGTACTTTGTCCCTTTCGCCAACATAAATACTGCCTGTACCAGTTGATCTCCTGCATTGGTGAAAAAGCTATTCCCCGACTCATCTGAACCCAGTTGAAAGTTCCGGTTTAGCGTAATTGCTAACTGACGTGCCATCTCTGAGTCTTCGTTATTACGCAAAAAATCTATTGGGTTAGCTACTGCTGACTCTGGAAACCCTGGCGCGAGAACTGTCACTTTATACCCACGCTCCCTTGCATATCCTGCTAATATTGGAGCTTGTCCCTTGGCTTTGGCTGTTGCCGATTCTTGCTCACTGTACTTAAAATCATATAAAACCAAAGGAAACCCCTGGTCAATAGCCGCACGGAGCAATGGTGTCACCATCGAAAATGATTTTCCACTACCTGGCCCACCACAAACTAAAATCCCACGTTGTGCTTCTGGTAAATACATTGTGGCAGCGTCTTTGGGAATCTGGGTAATTCTCCGATTATTCACGACTTTGGTTTTGGTATTTTTCGGAGTCCCCACAAACAAACAAACCCGATTATGTTTGCGTTCTCGAATCTGCTGACATCCTAGTTTACGAGCTGCTGCCTTCTCTGCACTACCTCCCCATCGAGCCGTCGCTAGTTTTCCTTTCCCTCCTTTGCTATCAATATATTTGGCTATGAGGATAACTGCACCACAAAAAAGTATTCCTAATCCGGCTGGTGAAATCAACGCTGACTCCAGCCCAGGCGGTACAAATTGATTTAAACCGACTTGGGAGGTAATTTTTGTCATCTCCCTGTCCCTAAAATCACTAAATCGTTTTCTTTCACTGATATCCAAGGCACTGGCCCAATAAAATATGGTGTACAGGTCTTTTGTTGAAACGGTGGACGAACGCAGATTCTCAAAAACAAACTAAAGTCCGCCGTTCCCGTTGATTCGTTTGCGCCTGTCATTGCCACCTTAAATCCATTACCATAGACCAGTCTGCCTGTCGGTTCATTACCTCCGTTGACTCCAGCTAAAAAACCATAACCGCCTTTTACTTGTTGCGATGAGCCTGATGCCCAGCGTTTCCGTACAAAGCTCCCACCCTTACCACTTAAATCTCCCAATTCTAAGTAGGAGCATTCTTTCCCCGCTTCACAAGCTTTAAATTTGGTGCTGTCTCCCTGACAACACTACCGGAAAACGTAATAACCATCCCCTACCATCGGATCTCCTTTTTTCCGATTTCCCGAATACAGTGGAAGCAATGCCCACTACGCTAGTCCCAGACTTCAGTGGATTAGGCATTTGGCTAAAAGGAACTTTATTGAGTCCGGGAACTTGATTTATGTATGTGCGCTGCCATTGTTTAAATTGGCGAATTGGCGTTTGTCTTAACCCTGGTATGGAATTGGTAGTATATTTATTTAAATCAATATCTCCTAACAGACGTTGCCCTGCTTTGGGATTTGAGCGCAAACATTGAGCAATTCGTTCCGCTACGACATGAACTTGGTAGATAGCCACTCTCTCCCAACACATCCAAAATCGGTTTGACTCTATTAACTTTCAGATTTCCTAATGATGGAATTGCCTTTACCAATGATGCTGTCGTTTGCCATTTCACAAACCCTACATCTTTAAGTGTTGAGTTTTCATTACTTGTAATCTTGCCTATAGCATCTAACGTAAAATCTGCAAATCGAAATTCATCATCTGCATCTCCCAACATGATCACTGAATCCGATTTTTGTCCCGCATTCCATGAGCGGGACGGGTCATACCCAAATCTCTGTTGATATGCTTTTGGCACTGTCAGATATCCCGCTTGTTGAACTGCTGGTAACATCTCCCAAGTAATTTTTCCCCAATCTGGTATTTGCCCTTGGCGTTTTCCTTGCTGGTAAGGTACTGTTGGTAAACGCTTGCTGTATCTGCGATCGCAGATGCAGAATTTAACAGCAAACATCCACCCAGAATTATAGATAACCGTTTGATATGAATCATGGTATTCTTCCCCACTCAATCAATTGGTTAAAAATCTGCACCGAAATTCCAGACTTAGAGATAGCCTCTTGGTGGCTTTTACCTTGCCGTAACAATCTCACCGTATCTTGCACTTTCTTCCAGGTTGTCGAACCTACCTTAATCTGATCATTGCGATTCGCTATCACTAGACCTGCAACAATGGCATTAGCATCATTTCTCTGCACTATTCCGGTGGGATTTGCTCTTTTTGATCCTGATTCCGTAACAGCTATTTTTGGTACATCAGATTCAGGTTGAACAGTAACTATTTTTGGCTGTCCAGTTGGCTTTCCAGATGCTCTAACTTCTCTTGTATTAGCTAATAATAAAGGTGCTGGTCTTTCTGATTCTGGTTTAATTACCAAACTGGTATAAGCTGGTTGTCCAGATGCCGGAATTAATTTGAATTGATATTGCTTTTGTCCCTCAGCACCACTTGTTAGAATAGTGATTTGAGTGCCGCCATCTCTGCTTGATGTTAAATGGGGAAATTTTATTGGTTGAATCTGCCTTAAAAATAAAACTGTTGCCCCTCCATTGCAATCTTGACTGGAATTTTTTTGGGCATAAATTCCCATTAGAAGTGAAGCTCATTCTACTTGGATCTCCAATCCATACTTGTTTTATTGTTTCTCCTGTAGGAATGAAGTTTATAGTTACACCATATCCCTCCCACACCTTCAATTCTACTGCTTTGATTGTCTCCCTTGTCCATCTTGTGCGTAAATTGTTCTAATATTTGCTAACGCAGCTTGACCACAATTGACAATTATTAAAGATAATAAGTACAATGGTAAACTCCTCTGCAATTTATTCCAATATTTCATAAATTAATGGTTTGGTTGACAAATATTTGTACTTCTTTCCCTGCTTCAATTACAAACACTTTATCTGCCGATTGAAGTTCTTGTATTCGCTGCTGATTATTAGTTTGTATTCCTCGTACTATTTCACTTAATGTTCCTTCTGTAAACCCTGCAAATACATCTTTATTTCCATTGCTAATTGTGCTAGATGAAAAGCTATTTGAATTAGTAGTTACCTGACTATTAGGACGATTCTGTACTTCCGCCGCTTTCACTACTCCACTCAACACTGCTGATAAAATATTCTCTCCTAAGTCTCCACCTTTACGAGATTTCAGCTTTTAAGAGCTTGCCATTTTTTGCTAATATTAAAACTGTCCCTTCAGGAATACTATACTCTTCTGTTTCACCATGATTATTTACCAGTGCTGCTACAGCTTGTAATTGAATATATTCTGATTGACTTGCTCCTGTCATTTGCACCACTACATAAGAATCTTTTGGTAATATTTCACTACCTGTTGATGTTTTTAGTGGTTTGGTTAATCTTATTAAATAATTTAAGGCTTGATTTTCAGTATTATTCCAAACAATTGGAGTTTCTAATTTACCTTCAGCACGAGTTCCTACTAAAACACGCGTTTGACCATAATTTGTATTCTCTTGTTGATTTTTTGGCGTTTGTTTATCTATTTTTGGTTTCCCTATTCCTCCCTTAATTTCTTCTGTACTTCCTTTTTCTGCTGGTAACTCTTCTGTATTTGCACCAAAGCTACCCACATTTGCTACAGCTAACCATTGCTCCATCGGGTCTACTTTCGTCGCTCTGACTGTAGTTTGTTGCATTTCTCTGTGGTGAGGCTTGAATTTGCGGTCTTGGTTGACGTTGCACTGGTAGTGGTTGACTCTGCCCTCACTGGTGGTGTCTGTCTGCTTGAAACTTGTCTTCTTACTGGTACAGGTGTTGTAGGTGTACTTGAAACTGCTACAGGGGTTTGGTTAGGTGTCGGTGTCGGCGTAGTTTCTGGTACTGCTTTCAAATCCCTGACTTTTTTAAAGTCAGAACTTTGACTTGTCAAGGCCAACGCTGTTTTATCTTTCCCTGTTTCATCAATTGCTAGTTGTTTTTCTACTTCTTGAACGTTCTGTTTTGGTTCAATTTTAGTAGTAGACAATTTCAAAGCGTTCATCGACCCGTTGATTACTCCTCCTATCAACATGACAAACATCAGAATGATCCCTCCAATTACAATCACTTTCAATAAGGGATTCTGTGAAACTGTCCGCGTCGTTACTACTTCTTCTGGTTCAGGAATTTCTTTGGCAATTTCTTCATCTGACGATTCAATGTTAATTCTTAAATCTTTCACCCCATTCATCGCTGCAAAGTTTTTTACGCTCTTGACTTTCTCCTCTATTACTTTCAGTTATGTCTGTTTCCATTTCTGGTTTCTCTGTTATTATCATCTGCCCAACTCTAAATCTTGAATTTTATATATTTCTAATCCAGCTTCCCGAATCCTATATGCTGTTTTTTCCAATTCAGAAGCTTTTTTTAGATAATTTCGGTGTATCTATTGCTCTCACGAAAATTGTTTTATTGAATTTTATTGGTTCACCCAACATATTACTATTGTTAAAAATAATTAGTTCGGCAACCATATCTATAGCCCATTTCCCAGTTCTCAGTTTTTTTTGGTTCACTCAAAAAGTTAATTTTCAGCAAAGATTGAGTCGAACCGTTGAAAACATCTGGTGGAGTAAGATTTGCTAACTCTTGCAGAAATGGGACGCGAAAATCTTCTGATAATGCAAATCCTGTCTCCCAAGTTTTTCTGGTGATTTTGTTCCCTCCTGCTTGTACTCCTGTATCTAGTTTTAGTTTCTTCAGGGGATATGATTCATTATTTAGGCGGCACAGCATTCCAACTTAACAATCCTGTCATTGTCTGCCCTACAAAGTATGTGATTGCTTCTGCCGACCTCTCCTCACTCCTAATTGGTGATACTCTTATCGATTCCCCATCACTCAACTCCACTAAAGTTGGTACTTTTGAATTAGCTATATTTCCTAAACTAAAAAAGTTAATCAACTGTATCAACAGTGTTAACGTTAGTATAATTACATTCCCTATTAAGAAAATAGGGGTCAGATTTAATTCTCTCTTTTCTAGTAATCGCATTATCCTATTACCTTTGCTAGTGCTGATACAGAAAAGCTGATTCCATTAGTAATTCCTTTAAATACCGACATCCCTGTTCCTGTCCCTATCGCTACTGCCAGTGCTGGTGAAAATATTGCTTGCAGTAGTTGCATCAGTAACAAGCTTGATGAAGGCTGATTAACAATTGACCCAGCTATTATTCCTACTGTGATTGAATATGAAATCAGCACTAATGTTAATCCTAACCATCCAGATAGCCAAGCATATATGGGTTTAGTTCCAAATGGTAAAAGTGAAAGAACTAGAAATATAGGTGCTACATAAACGGTTAATAAAAAAGACATCTGTAAAATATATTGAAATGCTGCTGATAATCCCATCAAAATTGCAAATATTGTCCCCTGTACAACTTTATTAATTATCTGTCCTCCCATATCCAAAGGATTCCAGGTCACATTTATTCCAAATATTCCCTGACTATTTTTAGTATCTTGTGCATCTTTTTTAGCTTTCTGAATTTTTTCATCAATACATTCTTGACGTGGGTTTGTCTTATTTCCTTGAGCATCAGTTTTTTGATGTTGGCACAGTATCACATTTAGCAATTTCAGCTTGTGCAGCAGCAATAAATGTTTGGTCTGTATTCACACTCCGTATAGCATCTTTTAGAGTGATTCCGTTCCTAGTAATCGACAGAATACTACTATTTAAATTAACTGTTACATTCCTCAATGCTAATGATGTATTAGCTAGCATTACTCCATTATTAGAAAGCATCAAAATTACTAGCAGTGGGAAAACCATTTCACTTACTACATTCTGTGAAAAACCTTCATCGCTAATCTGTCTGTACCATCCCAATGACCAAAAACTCACTAGGACGACTGCTATTAATATCGATACTGCTACCACTGCTGTATAAATTGGGCTTTGTCCTGCTGCTAAATCTTTCCAATCTTGCTCAAACGCATTCATTACTAAGTCTGAGCCTATTTGTGCGCCTTTTACTATTCCACCAGTTAAAGACATAATTCACCCTTGTTTTTATTAAAAAGAACTCAGGAGTCAGTACAATTCGCAATTCGCAATTCGCAATTAATGCCCACGGATAAATCCGGGGGCTTGTACCAAGCAAAGTTTAAAATGTTTCTATCCATAAATAAATAATGGTGCAAGTACCATCAAGGAATAATTGGTCATTTCCAATTCGCAACGATGCTCCCACCCCGCTCCGCTAACGCAATTCGCAATTAAGACAATTAGTGGGGGCTTGCACCCACTAATTGTTCGCGTAGCGTCCCGTAAGGAAGACCACCAACCTACGGTATGGTGGGGGCTTGTACCCACTTTTAGGCAATTAATCAATTAATTCACAATTCGCATTTTCAATTGCGAATTGCGAATTGCGAATTGTATTGACTTCTTCTATTCATTGTTTTTTCCAAAAAGAATCTAATGCAGATCCAGCACGTAATATTTCTCTGGATGCTGCTGATGATTCTGCTTGTCTTCTTCTCTCTTCTAGACTCATTTGTTCTGATATATCAGCTAGATTCATATTTGTTGTTGCTAGCAGTTGTGTTTGCTTTTGGGACTCTTGATGAACTGATTTTGTTAGCATAGCTGTTTGTAAATTCTGTACAGCCATTTTTTTGAGAATATCTTGCGTTACAACATCGTATTGAGCCGCATCTGCTTGTTTTAATGAGTCCCTGACAGCCGTATTAGTAATTTGTACTTCTTCTGCTTGATTCTTTTGCCCATCTGCTCCTAAAACTGCCTGCGATTGGGCGCGAGTATATGTCTGATGTACATCTAATTGCGCCTGTTTTCCTTTCACTTGTGGACTAGTTTCGATTAAATCTGTATCCTCTTGTTCTGAAACTGCATCATTCACTTGTTCCCCAGTTTTTATCGGGTCTTTTTGTCCTTCTTTGATTGCCTTATCTATGGCTTTCACTAGTTCATTGTTGACACTCCCCCATTTGATACTGATTTTTTTGAAAATCAATATCAACGTATTTTTTTTGCCGTTTTTAAATATTCTTGTCCTTTGATATATAAGTCCAATGTTTTTTCTAAGAAACTGTTTTTGGGATTAAGTGGATTTGGTACATCCACATCTGAACCCGCTTCTACTTCAATCGTATCTACTACAATATCTTGGTTTGATGCTTCGGCATTCACCGGGATGCTACTTAAAGATGTCTGCGCCACCAAAAGAGGTATCAGGATCGAGTGCTTGATAAGTTTCATACAAATCCTCCAAATTTACTGTAAAGGGTGTTTTTGAACAATGCGAAGAAACTACAGCTTGTTTTTTGCTTGTATTTATAGATACGCCTCTTACTAATAAAGGTTCTGGTGGAGTATCACCCACTTTGGAAAGAGATTTTAAAAATGGACTGTCATAAGTAGCACTAGAAGGAATTAAGTAAGTTGGTTTTCTTATCATCAATAAATAGATTGACTTTTTTTCAAATTCCGAATTAATTCCCGGTTTTCTTATACCGGATTTTCCTACGTTTTGGTAGAGCAACTGCCGAAGAGTTTGACTGCGGTAAATATAAGATTTTGCACTAGAAAAATCCATTTCACACTGTTGCTCTGTGATAGCAATAAACTTGTCATATTCTTGTTTATTATGTTGCCAGACTTGAAAACTTCCTATTGATGTCACCCCTGCCAGTATCGCTAACAAGATTTTGTTTTGAATGAGCATGGATAGGCTTTTCATAGCGGCTTTCCTTGTTGTATACATTCGGCATAATACTTAGAAAATTCTGCTACCCATTCAAACTTATTTTTGTAGATTTCTTTAAATTCATCTCGCTTGGCTTGTTCCTCTCGACTGTTGGCAACCAATGCCAGCAGGGGATAGGACGGATAATAACGACACCTGATATATTTGTTGTTATAATCCAACAGCCACATTGTGTATAGTTGTTGAATATTTGGCGCAAAAGTTTCGTTTTTATCAATAATTTCTTTGGGAATCCCCAGTATTTCACAAAAGCTCTTCGCTGCCCCTGGAACGATTTTTCCCATCAATCTCAATGGCATATTCTGTAATATTTGCTCCCCTGCTTCCGATTTAGCAATTGATATCACATCCTGGGCTGCCAGAATAATCCGACATCCTGATTTTCTTGCCGTCGCGCATTTTCGCCCTACTAATCTTGACAACGCCGGAAAGCGTAGTAATACAGAAGCTTCATCCATGAAAAATACGCTGTTGGGTGAAGCTAATGTTTGTCTTGACGCTGCAATGTATGCCGACATCCCAAATACTTCGGCATCTTTACTCGATTGCAAATTTGTCAGGGCAAAGGTAATTAATTTGGCATCTGTTTCAAATGTTGATGGCTTACATATTGCATCCCCTATTGAACTTGACCGCCAATACTGAAGCCGCAGCCTGATATAATTCAATGCTCTGTCTACGTTTTCATCTTCATACCCCAAGCTAATCTGTTCTGTACAGAAGAATTTTTCCATATCTACCAATGTGGGGGTATTCTCCCAAGCCCCAGAACCCAATCCTCCTTTCTTGGCTTCTGTAAATCGGCGTTGAATTTCCACATCCTCGTAAAAGGCTTTTACTCCCAATGGAATCAGGGATTCGATTGTTTGTGCCAAAAAACCATCAAATGATTGCGTACCCAACACCAACTGAAGCACAATCAGATTCACATCGTTTCTGTGGGCTTTTACTCTTTCTTCCCTTTGTTCAGAGGGGATTTTTGATAGGTCTAGCGGCTGTACTAAGTTGTTCGACTCTCTGGCAATATCAAAGTAAAATCCCTTGTAATACGGCGTAAAATCTCCGAATGTTCCTGAACCATCATCATTCGGTAAATCAATCATTAATATTGAATATCCCAAGGCTAAACATTCCGCAATGATGGAGGATACTAATACTGATTTCCCTGAACCTGTTGTACCGATTACCATCATGTTTTTCGTTGTGCTTAAATCGATACTTACGCCTGAGTGTCCCTCGTCAGCAATTAATTCAAATCCTTGTTTATCGTTTGAGGCTATTTGCACCGCCGGTGTTAACCCAATGATTTCACTGGCGAAAAATGCTACTCTTCTGTTGAAAGGGTTTGTTAGTTGCGGTCTTTGCCTTAAGAGTAAGGTTTCTAGCCAAATCAACCAACTATACTGCCTCTCACGCGTCAATTCCGTTGGTTGATTCACATACCCCGAAATTAATCTACACGCATCCTCAATTTCTTCTGGTGTTTCCCGATAAATCAAGACTATCAATGCCACATTTAGCGGTACATCACCTGTATATAGCTGCTTCTGAGCATTTACTGACCATTCTGTATTTATCTGTGATGCTACGTCTATCGTTTTTTTTCGCAGCACTCATCTCTGCATTTCGGGATCTCCTCGTAATTAGCTGCTGGGTTAGCCGTACCATTTTCTGGTCGGCTGGACTCATCTCTGTGATAATTTCAAGATCATGAATGTTGTCTCTTGCAAATATCTCCCACAAAAACCTCACTTGATGCTCTGTGGACACAAATGCTTCTGGTTTTTGGCTTAAGGTCATTACCCCAACATATTTACCCTTAGCGTTCTTTCCATTTGGCAGACATACCCACTGCCTATCTGCGTAGGGTATACCATTATTCAACAGCACGGAGGTGATATGAGCATTGTCTTTGTACTGTTCTGCTCTTGGTAGAGCTTCATGAAATTCTTCTGTTAAACCTTGCTCATCAAATACCAGAGTATGAGGTACTTTTACTGGTTTTGCTCCTACTAAATATGCTAATTCTTTCCACAATTGTTTCTCTGTTTTTGGGGCTGGGCTTAAACCCATTCCCGCTAAAATCTGCTGATACCTCAGAGAAATGTTTATGGCTTTTTCCAGGATTTGTGTCAGGTTTTTCCTGGTTATTTCTGTTGCACCTGTAGAAGTAAACCTTCTTTGTAAGAAATTTGATAGTTTTACTATTGCTCTATCTACAGCATCCCCTGCTTCTGTTCCTCCTGGTTTCACTGTAAATGTTGTATACACATTCAGGGCAATATTTTTGCGTTTTTTCTCTCTTGTTAGTTCTTGTAGTCTCGCCAGACAGCCCCAATCCAAAAACTCACTTTCATCATTTACTGGATTGCTTAAACGCTCTCGAAAACGCTCGGTTACTTCTTCTTCATTACAAAATGAACTCCATCTAAATGTAAATCTTTCTCCTTGGGGAATTTCTTTACACCCATTCTCAAATGCGCTGCCTATTGCTTCTACTTGCTCTGATGAGTTGAACAATGGGTGAATGCCTCTACAACTATACCCAAACACCAACTGCAATGTACTATCCGTGTCTCCTACTTGCTTTTTACTTAGCAAGTAAGCTCCTATTGTATATCCTCCCTTTTTCAACCTCACTAAACTTGTTATATCCAGTTGGTCTTCAAAAGGATTTAGTTTTTTATTTGGCGCGTTTGTCTTTTTTAGTGCCATAATCTGACTTTTTTCGACCCTACTTTTTTCTTCTCTATGGCTGAATAATACTTGATATATCCTCGTGTCCACATTGGTACACCAGGAAATATCCTTGACCAGAATAGATAAGGTTTTTTGCCCGATAAACTTATGGTTGTTGCACTAAACCATAACCCAATTAGTATGCTCCATATCATTCCTATTCCTAATAGAAATGCCAAGAAGAATCCGCACCCAAATGAGGCTATGGCAATCGCAAATTGGAATCCTGTCAAGACTCCAATCGCTGCATTTTTTCCTAATGATTGATTTACTGGCTTAATTTCTTTCTGTTTCATTTAACAAGCTGCTGTCACGCCGTTAAATAAGATATTTTGCGCTATGAACAGCACCAGCGTAATAAAAAATATCCCGATGGGTTGTTGCACCATTTGGGTTACTTCTTGTCCTTCTCCTAAGGAGTTTGCTACTTTCACCCCAGACGCTACAAAATACACAAATAGCATTACTGTTATTGCTGCATTTATCACCCCTGGTAACGCCGCTATTGCCGCATTTCCTGTCCCTGCCGATGTCCCACCAAACATACACGTCAGTGCTACCTGAGCAGGACTGAATAGCCCAAAGGCATGGGCTGGCATTGCTTGCACTCCGATAATTACCGTTGTTCCTGTTGCATATATTTGATGCTGATATTTCCTTCCTAGTCTCCCTACAATTCTTGCCAACATTTGAACTTCTTTCTTATCCACTTTGATTCCTCCTTTTTCTCTTGCTGATCATTTTTAAACCATTCTCAAACCTGAAGTCTGGCGGATATATTCTTACTTCTTCCCTCAGCAGCTTTTTGTTTCAGCTAAAACTCTTTTTTTAAAATCATCCTCTATTTCTTCTAATGTATGCTCCCTCGCTAGTGTCCGAATTTCTTGTAGTGCCGGAACATGATATTCGTATAGTTTTGCATAACCATTTATCCCCCCTGTTCTTCTATTATTGAACTTCTTAAACTCTGGGATATATTTACGCGCTATATTCAAATACGCATATAATTGCCTGGCACTAACCTGTGGCTTCATCATCGCCGCTACTTGTGGTCTTGTTAGTTCTTCATATTGGCAGATTAGCCCTCCTGTTTCCATTCTTTCTGCATCTCTTAGAACTTCACTGCATATAAAAATACCCGCTTTTAACTAGGCGGGCAAGTCGCAAATGCAACTAAAATATCAAAAAAATTTTATAGGCAAGATTTTAGCTGCTTGCCCTGACTTGACCATTTTTCGTCTAAAAGACTGCACGCTACGTGAACAACGTTTTGAGGGTTTCGCTTAAACTTTCCTTTCATTCCCCAGCAGCGAACAGTATAGTCACTTTCGTATCCGAGGACAGATGCAAGTTGTTGATAGCTTAATTCCCACTTTTTCTTAAACTCTATTGGGTGCATAGTATTTATTTAGATACTTGCATGATTTATTCTCTATTTATAACATAAATTATTCAGCAATTATCGCCATTTTACATTTTTAAATACTTGAAAATATCAGATTTGTTTATCTTAATCTTTTTGTAAATCTCATTAGTTTTTATTAGTATAATTCTGTTGTTTTATATTTAAATCTCAGTCACAAAATCTCAAATATAAATCAAATATGATTCCTACAAAAGTAAGGTTCTCTGATTCGGATAAGGGAACAAGAAATAGAAAAAACTATTCCCTATTCCCTATTCCCTCTTTAACAGTGAATAGTCAACAGTTAAATCCTGGGTTTAAGCCTACGCCGATACGCAGATCGAGTGAGGCTTCGCTGAACTCCTGGTAACTGATAACTGTTTACTGATTTAATTAGCAAGCTTTAATTCTTCGCGCCCTTTCGAGTTCACCATCTTCATCAAGTGCTGATTGAGATAGCTTTGAGCCGAGACGTAGAGACTGTCCCAAATCTCTGGATTGCGACAGATTTTGCTTCCTACTGTATTAAGAGCCAATTTCTCCGACACCAAGTATTTTTTGTAATAGTTTGTCCACAAATGTTGTACAAAATCCTCAGCAAACTCATCGAAAGGTATTATCCAGTTGTACTGTTCATCCAAAAACACCCGGTAGGCAGCAACAATGGGCATAGCAATATCCGCCGGCGCACTAAACCCAAAAGAATATCGACTGTCAGGCAGAAGCGTATTTTTTCGTGTATCTATTGATGCCAAGTCATTCACTCCCTTTCTTCTGGGGTTCGTGATATGCTCCTGAATAATTTCAAATACTCTTTGCTCAAGCCATAAAGCTTTGGGTAGCAGAGGTAACAAAAGAGTCAATCTTTCTCTTTCCGCATCACTTAAGCTTGGTGTGTTGCTCACAGGAGGATGTTTGGTTCTCTTGTTAGATTCAGGATTATATCTGTTTCTGTCCAGGCAGTTCATCAATTTGATTAAATGATTCACATTGCACTGGGGACTTTTGGGCGCACCGGTTTGGTTTTGATAGTACGCGATGCGGAATTTTGTTTCTTCCTCTCGTTCCAGTTTGGCTAAAAACTGCTTGACAAATTTGTAATCTCCCCTGGCGTTCACTTTAGAACGTGCATCCACCGGGGCCGTTGTATTTGATGCCAATGCTATATCTTTGGCTTCTTCTTCCGTTAGTCCAATGTGGATGGTCACTTTGACCCTAGCTTCGGTTAGGTCATATTTATAATTTCTCGCTTGCTCAAACGCTAAAACTGTATGCCCTCCATTAATAATCCCGTCACTGCCACCCTCACACGCTTCTAATACCTCTAGTTCTAGTTCAGTTTTGTTTTTGGTGGGTTTAACCTTGTTGGCACACAGCACAATTCCACTGTGACGCTCAAAGAATTTTTCTGGTTGAGTCGTCACTGAGTCAAATATTTGTCTGTATGTCGCACTTTTTTTGTTCGGTTCTCTAATGTTGGGTTCTAAAGGTAAGTCTGTTGGGAAAGTATCTACATGGACGGTAGCAATCATGCAGTGGTTGTTCGCACTGACATAGTTGTCTATTTTCAACCGATAAATTTTTGGCATATTTTGTTTTTAAACAGCATACACAATTATAGTCAACTACCTACACTGACCTGAGTACAAGATAGCGTGTAGGCTTGCAAGCTGATTCTTGCAACGTAAGAGATGACTAGCCCATGAGCTCCTTCAAGGTATTATTAGTAATAGCCTAACTAGGCTGATGAAAGCAGCAGATAAAAAGCCTGTCTATGAGGAGACTTTTCTATGACGGGGATGAACAGTGACAAACAACTGTCGAGAATAGTTTTAAAAGGCTTCAAGTCTATCGCCAAATGTGACCTTGAATTATCCAGACTTAACATTTTGATAGGCTCTAATGGGGCGGGGAAGTCTAATTTTATTGGCTTCTTCCGCATGGTTGGACAGTTGCTTGAGCAAAACCTGCAAGTGTTTGTTAGTCGTCAGGGCAGTCCTGATGCTTTATTGCATTTTGGGCGGAAAACAACGGAACAATTAGAGTGGCAGCTATACTTCGGCAATAATGGATACTTCGCTACCCTTGAACCAACCAAGGATAATCGCTTGATGTTCACTCAGGAATCCTTTTGGTGCAACATGAGTGGTGAGTATCAAATAGGTAGAGGTCATTTCGAGACAAAGGCTTTGACCAGCACAAGAACGGGAATTGATGAATCCGTTTTAGAAGCCATGCAGCAGTGGCGCGTTTATCATTTTCATGACACTAGTGAGAGTGCCTACATCAAACAGCCTCATGGAATCAATGACAATGCTTACCTACGTCCTGATGCACGTAACCTTGCATCCTTCCTCTATCTATTGCGCGACACCTACCCAGTAAATTATCAAAGAATTGTCAAAACCATTCGACTTGTTGCTCCATTCTTTGGTGACTTTTTTCTGCGTCCTGCTCCACAAAACAAGGAAATTATTGAGTTGGAATGGTTTGAGCGGGGGCAAGATATTCCTTTCAAGGCTCACTTGCTTTCGGATGGCACGCTGCGTTTTATCTGTCTAGCAACGGTTTTTCTACAACCTGAAGACCTCCTACCAGCAACAATTCTCGTTGATGAGCCAGAATTAGGACTTCATCCTTATGCTATTACCGTGCTGGCTTCTTTGATGCGTACTGCCTCCAAACAAGTGATTGTTTCTACTCAGTCCGTCGAGTTGCTCAACGAATTTGAAGCCAACGATGTCATTGTTGTAGACCGTAATGAAGGGACTTCCTGCCTTCGCAGGCTGAATCAGCAGGAATTAGAAGCTTGGCTATTGGATTATAGCTTGGGTGAGCTTTGGCTCAAAAACCTCCTGGGCGGGAGACCTACACGATGATTCGAGTCAATATTTTCGTGGAAGGACAAACCGAAGAAACTTTTGTCAGAGAACTGCTCTACGGGTATTTTCTAGCCAAAAATATCTACCTCAATCCGATTCTCGTCAAAACCAGTTCCACTGGTAAAGGTGGTGTGGTGAGCTATGCCAAAATCAAGCCCCAATTAAATCGCAAGTGCCTGGAAGACAAAACGGCTATCGTCACTACCATGTTTGATATGTATGCCTTGCCTAATGATTTTCCGGGGAGCAATTCCATACCCAAAACCAAGGACCCATTTCAGAAGGCTGAACATCTAGAACGGGAGATGGGCAAGGATGTTGGTCACAAAAATTTTATCCCGAATTTGCTGGTACATGAATTTGAAGGGCTGCTATACAGTCAGCCAGACGCTTTTTCCCTGTGGTTTGATGAAGGTGTGGTGAGTATTCTACAAGCTGAACGTCATGCCTTTCCTTCTCCTGAACATATTAATGATCATCCACAGAAAGCACCATCCAAACGAATTCGTAATTGTTGCAAGGGATATGACAAAGCACTACATGGTTCGCTGCTGGCTCTCGATATTGGACTGGATACCATACGTCAGGAATGTCAACATTTTCACCAATGGTTATTACGTCTGGAAAATCTCATTTCCAGCTGACTGGATTTTGTGGGTTTGCAGACTAAGTGAAATTTTTTAACGCAAGAATAAGGGTTTGGGCAACCTTTGTTGCAGACTAAATGAAATTCGTGCGGACTAAGTGAAATTTTCCTCTTAAATTCGCATCCAAAGTATCGTGTGTCCTAGGAAAAAGGTATTAATCGGAGTTTATATCGTACAAAAGATAAGGGTTACTTATTTTGGGTCTACTGTGGTATTATTGGTGTCACTGAAAGCAAAAACTTGGAGTCAGCGCAGTTGTGGATCAAAATGTTCGGATTGCGGAAGCCACTATAAAGGCAACTTTGAAAGGGGCAAATGCCGATTTGCGTAGTACGGGAATATATCCAAATCTGAATTACCGGTCACAAGCATTCGATACGAACATTGAAGCAGATATATATCTGTTCATTCGCCTGCGGAAACTCTCGCTGACCCAACGCTTAGAAATGTTCATGGCTCATGAGCGTGGAGTCAAAAAACTTTGCCTGACAGGAATTAAATTTCGGCATCGTGGAGCATCTGTGGAGAAAATTCGTCATGAGTTTATCCGTGCTGTACTAGCAGAAAAATTTAGGGGTGATTTTCAGCCTCAAGGAAATGATGAAAAAATGTGGATTCAGGATTCGATAACGCTAGCAGCAGAGCTACACCAAATTTTTGAGTCAAATAATATTCTGTACTATGTCAGTGGTGGTGTTGCCGCTTCTTTACACGGAGAGCCACGTTCGACTCGTGATTTAGATTTGGTGATTGAAGTACAACCACAGAAAATCAATTTGTTGGTGGCAACACTTGAAGGTGCGGGGTACTATTGTCCGGCAGGCGCAGTTGAGGGGTTAAAGCAAGGAAGTGAACGAATGCTAAATATTACCCATACTGAAACTATTGCTAATGCCGACTTATATATAAGTGATGTTTCGCCGTTTTCAGTTTCCCAGATGGCGCGTCGCCAATTAATAGACTTAGAAGGAATACCTCCGTTTTGGGTGGCTTCGGCAGAAGATACCATTTTACAGAAATTGTGTTGGGGAAAAGGGAGTCAATCTGAAAAGCAGTGGCGCGATGTGCTGGGAATACTGAAGTTGCAGGCAGAAACTTTGGACTACACATACTTGACACAATGGGCAGAAAGTTTGGATTTGATTGATGATTTCTCTCAAGCATTCACCCAAGCGGGTCTATAATTATTCACTCTCTTTCTTAGGAAAATGCCATCTCCTGATAGTTTAGAAAAAAATTCCTTACCACCGATTAAACTCATCCCACTCGAAAATGAGCCGGCGGCATCTGCTAAGAGTGCTACAAAACTAAGTAGCATATCCAAAAAGATCACACCACCCACAGATATTCGATGGATAAAGGTACTGGAGTTTTTACGCAGCACCAATCTTGCGCCTAACAGTCGCAAAATGTATGAGCGCGAATTGAAGCGGTTTTTGGGATGGACACAACTGCATTACCATGAGCTACGCCCACGTCACCTGGGGTTATACAAGGAATATCTGCGCGATGAAGTAAAAACTGATTCAGGAAAACCCCTGTCAAAAAGCAGTATCAATGCTGGGGTTGCTGCGCTCAAAAGCTTCTTTAAATGGATGTGTTATACATATCCAGACATAATTGCAACTAACCCCACACTAGGGATTAAGCTAGAAAAAGTGCCTCTTCCACCAGCCCAAAGCTTAACTGATGAACAGGTGGAGCGAGTGTGGTCAGCTTTAGAATTATTGGGAGAAACAAAACAACGAGATACCGCACTTGTCCACATACTCAGCCACGGACTCCGCGCCGGGGAAGTTGTACAGCTAAATGTAGGCTCATTTGATGGCAAGCTGCTGTTTTTACCTGATACTAAAACTAATGAACCGCGCTTAGTGCCATTGCGAAAGGAAAGCAGAGAAGTATTAGCGGCGTATTTGCGATCGCGCTCAGTTGGGGGTGAAGAACTAAACAGCCTCACGCCGTTGATGATTTCGCATCATGCCTCATATAAGGGCGAAAGGCTCAGTTATCACGGGATTTACTTTGCTGTAGAAAAAATCGGTGAATTAGCTGGTATTGAAGATTTGCATCCCCATCAGTTCCGCCATACCTACGCCACTGACTTATTGCTGTTAGGCGTTGACCCCAGCCACGCACGAAAACTGACCGGGCATCAAAGCGAGAGAGCGTTCCGACGGTATACTCTGCGGAGTGAACAAGAAGCGGCGATCGCTGCTTACTATCGTGCAATAGGGGAAGAAGCAGAGTAGTCTATGCCCAAGCCATTAGACCCCAAATGCCAATTATGCGCGAAGCTACCAACAGCTAAGGCTAAAGTGCTGCATGGGACAGAAGGTGATGGCTGCTGGAATCCCAAAGTCTGTCATAATCGCCGTTCGTTTTACCGCCGACGCACCAAAGATGACTCGGCACAACTGGATAACATCACAGTTGAACCGCCAGAAACATATTTTGCCGTACTGTATTTATATAAAGAACCGGGGGATAAGCCATTGCACGCTTTGGGTGCAGAACTATGGCTAGGACAAAAGCCTATTTGTCGGTTAGAGCCAATCCACTGCTTTGGTCTAACTGCTGGTAAAATCCGCACCTATACAGATATGGTGTTGCAGGCTTTTGCTAAACAATATGGTGTTTCCCTCCACCAATATAAGGATATGTTTGAGATTAGCCCATCCCATTGCCCAGTCCGACCTTGCCCGTTACATCCTGAATTATGACCAGCTATCGCCAATTAACAATTTGGGATGTGCTAGATGAGATGTCAGAAGCTCCACCGACATCAACTCTTGCTCCCGTCTGGGATTGTTTAGATGCCGAGCTTGAAAGTTTATCTGTGGAAGCACAATTATCAACCGCCGCACAAGCCTTTTCCCAAATTGCAGATATTCTCAAATCCCGTGCTGATTTACTGTTGTCAGATGTCCGCGCTCAGAACGATACTTTGGGGCCGGTTGTCAGCACGGATATCTTTGCTGGGTTAGTGCGTACAACAATGCAGCTTGATTTGGATGACCTAATCGAAGAACCAGCACCGCAGACTTTTAGACCTCATGGGCCACATCAGTTTACTCATCCCTCTGAAAACAGTGATTCAGTCGCCGCGCCTGTTGAGAAAGAGAATGTCTTGGCAATGCTTGAAATTGAGACTGTAGAAGATGTTCATCAGTTGGCTGGTGATGAAGATGTCCAAAAATGGCAAAGTGCGATCGCTCTCTATCTTACACAAGTCAAAGATGAAATTACACTTCCCTTACTACAACGAGGATTGAAAATGCCGATGGTGGAGGTTTGGTTAGGATTGTTACTGGGTGGTTTTACATTGGAGCAACGTGGCGATTTTTATCACAGCGAGGCTGTCTGGGTAATCGCTGATTTTCCTCAAAGTTCGGCTCAACCCAGCCAGTAGAGCCTAACCTTCACAAATCAAAATCCAGGGTAAATGTGTCGCTATCTGAATCTTCTGTTGTTTCGAGTGTCGGTGCAGTTAGAGAAGGGTGCTGTGGTTGGTTTTGGTTTGTCGTCACAGGGGTAAACACTGTTGAGTGGGGAACTGCTTGTTGCATGGGGAACGCTCCTTTTTTAAAGGCAAAATAGCAATCGATAATAAAGTAAAGCGTCTCTAGATAACTTTTATCTAGGTATTGTGATTCGGCATATATCCGTTCCCGATAACTATCTTTGATGCGGATTTTTTCTGGGGTCTTGTCTTGATTCTCTGCCATTGTTTTCACCTACCCATTCTTACTAACAATCGCTTTTGCCATTGATAGCAGTCCAAAGGCATTCGCTTCTACTGGATTCTCCAACACTGTGAATCCGTTCTTCTCTAGCAGTTTCTTCAGCCCAGGTAACAGACACCCTCCACCAATTGCCCAAATTTCATCTCCAGTGTGTTTGGCATCAAGTGCCATACTCACTATTTTTTTCAGGTATTTCTCGTACCAATCTTTTAAACAAGCACTATAGATATCTTTGATATCGATGTCACGACTATATCTGGTATGCCCCATTTCCAGACAATATCTAATCTTCGATGGCTCTCCGACTTTTCCTCCATTCAGATGTTTCATTTTTTGGGCAATTTCATCGATGAGAACTTCTACACCTATGGGGTAGGGGGTGTGAACTTCTCGCTTTCCTTGGCTGTAACGCGAATATAGTGTTGTGCCATTGCCAAAGTCCAACACTGTTAATTTTTTGGGAAGTGACTGCCCATACAATGCGCCTATCCCCTCTGGTACTACTTTCAGCACTTCTATCTTTACTAATGATGCTTTCCCCGCCAGTATTGGCTGGTATTCTCCATTTAATACTTTCTTCAAATTCTCTGCTAGAGCTACATCATGTAAGCTGACTACTAATTTTAAATGCCACGCCTTACGGTGTGGCAGATGTGCTAATGCTCCCAACAATGTTGTCAGTGCATTCTTGACTTTGTTTTCATTGCTATCTGTGTTGCGCTCAAAATGATTTCCGGCTCGGAACGCTGATTCCCCAACTGTGTAAGCATTGCCATTGAGAATTACTCTTCCTGGTACATCTTCCATTTCTGCTGTGGAAATATAGCTGGGGACGCGCACTACTTCAAAGCCATCCACTAAAAGTTTTAGACTGCCGTAACCGTTATCAAAGCCTGCCGGAAAAATTTTTTGTAAGTTGTGAATATTTGACATGGGGGTTAAGTGGGGTACAAAATCTTGCTGGCTCTAATATACCCTAAGCATCCCCTAAATATACCCTATATAGGGGCTATTTTTCCCTCATAATTCTATTTTATTCTTAGGGTATATATGACCCCTATATATACCCTACTAGGGTGTTACAATTGAAAACTCGGTTAATCTGTTTTTTTGGACGTTACAAAAACAATGTTGAATGACAGTAATTTTTAAACAGAAATAGATAGCATTTGCCATCATTAGGGTACTTTCATGCAATCAATATTGTCGTATTTTAAAATACGACACTCAACGTAAATAAGGCAGAAGGGAAGAATTTGAACGGAGCTTGGTAATTGGTAATTATGTGGGTTTCAAGCCCCCGCTAAATTCTCAATTTAGCGGTCTTCCCTACGGGACGCTACGCGAACGCGTAGCGTCCCGCAGGGAACAATCAGTGGTGGGTAGCCTACGGCAAGCAAGCTACAAGCCCCCACTGATTGCAATTGCGTTAGCGTAGCGGGACGTTAGTCCATTGCGAATTGGTTTGACTCTCACAGTTATTCAAACTGTTGCTGAGAGGCAGAAGTTTTCAATCTAACTTTTCTAGAGATAGAATACATACGTCAGTGGTTTTAAGACCCACGTTACATCGAAAATTTAGCTGTCTAAAATAAGTGGTAAGTCTGTCGCTTGCTTCTCTGAAAGGGTATTCTGACTTCTGAACCCTTCTTCAAAAATTTTAAATAAAAACAATGTATGATAATTGTGACTTTTCCGGGGAAGTTCTAGAAGGCCTATGGACTACATTCCTCTTCTCTACGTTCTCTCCGAGAGGCTACGCCAACGCGGAGCGTGTCGTAGACAGACGCTACGCGTAGCTTGCTTCCACGAAGTGGTACGCTAATGCAATTAAGGCTTATACAATAACTTGCTTCCAGTAAAAGACCCCTCTGCACAAAAGTTTCTTCGTTGCCCACAACCTTATATCTAAAGGGGCTTGCTTACTAACAATATCTAATGCTTTCCATTGAATGAGGTATTTTGAATGACACAAATAGTTATTGCAGTTCTAGCAAATGCTGGTGGAGTTGGTAAAAGCACTTTATCTGTACATTTAGCTTATGAAGTAAGTCAGCGTAAGTATAAGGTAGCAATACTAGATTTAGATCCACAGCGATCGCTCGATGTATTTTGTGGCTTGGAAGCAGCCGAAGCAGAAAATACAACAGTCAAAGTTTTATCAAAGGATTTTAAAGGTGACTGGGTTTTAGCGTCAGCATGGAATGAATCCAGAATAGAAGTTTGTCAAGGACATCCATCACTGGCAGACATAGCCAATGATTTAGTAATTCGCAAGCGAGGAGAATATACTTTAGCAGACAGGCTACAAAAATATCCTTTATCACATGATTTGGTAATTATAGATTGTCCAGCCACCTTGGGGATGCTTAACGTAAATGCTTTAGCGGCTGCAACTCATATTTTAGTGCCGATACAGCTTGAGATGAAAGCAATTTCAGGTTCTGCGGAGTTGGTTGAATGGTGTATTAACACTTCTGAAGAACTACAGTTAGATCCCAAGCCTCCCATTTTGGGTTTTGTACCGAGTATGTACGATGAAGCTGTAGCAATGCACAGGCAGTATTATTTGCAACTGCCAGCAATTGCAAAACAGTTAGATATTAAACTGTATCCAAAAATTCGTAGTTCTAATGAATTTAAAAATGCCAGCGCGCATGGACTACCTTTGCACAAATACAGAACTAAACATCCGGCTTGTAAAGATTTCCAGCAAATTGCGGATGATGTGATTCAATTGATCAAAAACAAGTGAGGAAGATTAATGGCAAAAGTTCTACCCCAAATAGGCGAAAAGTTCAAAGGAGCAGTTCAAAAAACTGACCAAGAAAAAAAAATTGTTGAACTGCAAGCAGAAATTGAACAACTTAGAATCAAGCAATCCCCTGAACTTGAAACTGAGTTACGAACCTTAAGAGAACAACTAAAAAACCATTCGGGGGAAGTAGAAATTGATCTCGAATTAATTGACCCTAATCCGAACCAACCCAGGCAAACTATCACTTCAGAATCCATTCAAGCTAAAGCTCGACTGCTACAAAAACACGGACAGATTACACCAGTCATTCTTGTAGTGCAGGAAAATGGTCGTTACATATTGCTAGATGGTCAATTACGTACTGAGGGAGCAAAGCTAATAGGATGGAAATCAATCCGGGCTGTTATCGTACCAATGCCCCAGGATTTGACACAAGCATCACTAATTACCTTTTTGGGATTTGAAGATTTAAATCCATTAGATAAAGCCGAAGCTATAGTTCAAGAAATCCATAAATCAACCGAACTGAATTTGGAAGAAATTTCTACAGCACTAGCAACTGTCCTCAAACGTATAGAACGTGATGGGAACAGCAAAGACTTGACAAAATTAGTGGTTTTAAACACAGATGAGCAAAAACTAGGGTTAGAATCACTAGGTGTAATAGGTGAAGAACAACATTTGTTTTTAGCATTGCTAGAGTTGGGATTAAATCCTGCTTCAGTCAAATCTAATCTGATGCCGATGTTATCCTTACCTGATGATTTAAAAAATACTATTCGTCAGATGGGACTGAAAGGAGCGCACGCCTTGGCACTATCAACACTATCTGCAAAAGCTTTAGATACATCTGAAGAAAACGCTCGCAAAGAACGTATTAACATTACAGAAAAAGTTTTAGCAGAGAATCTTACAGTACCAGAAACACGCGAACTTATTAAACAAACTAAAGCTAAATATTTGACGCAAACTGAATCAGACTCAAAAGAAGTAAAGTCTATCATTCAAAAAATTAGCCACCTATCAGAGACATCCTTAATTCATGCAAGTAGTAAACAACTTCAAGAACTAAAAACACTTTTACAACAAAAATTACTTGAAATTGAGAATTTGAGTCAGCAAAAAAATCTTTAGATAGTATTTATCAGTTAGGACAATAGGTGGAAGACTCCCAATACGGTTCGGATAAAGTTAATAATTGACATTATTCTTAAGAACAGAACATGGGTGACTCAAGAACCCACATACTTCCTTAAGGCAGTAGATGTAGCACCAACACCAATTAAAATTGCCCAAGCATCAGGTAGTATCGTATGCCTTTTTGAAGATTATGTGGGAGTTTGAGATGAGGAACTAGTTTAGCGTCTTTACCAGAGAAAACAAAAGAAATATATCTGTGCTAATAGACCAACGACACCCTGCGGGACGCTGCGCGAACGCGCAGGGAACGTAGAGAAGCGACTTGACTTGACTTGACTCAAGAACAAGAACGATTCCTGCAATATAATATCCCCATGACGTATACTTTGCCTGAATTTTAAAACACTAAAAAGACACAGAATCAACACCCTAGCCCAACGCCCAGGCGATAGCGTTCTGCACCAATTGCATCTTGAATTTTGGCAGCAGGAGACCAAAATCTGTAATCATAGTCTCCTGCTGCACAATAAGCAATCAGATCAATTTCACTCGCTGTAATTTTTGCCTTATTAATAGCTTCTAATGCGGCTTTAATTCCCATATCACATTGTGGAACTGAACACGACCGAGACGAGAACGCAGCAAAAAATATAAATAAAGTCGGGATAGGGCATTGCCACGACTCTAAACGGACGCAGAGACGGAGTAAGACTACTTCAGTAGCATCTGTCAGCGAAGCGTCAAGAATCACCGCACCTTCAGGTCGGTGAGTATGTCAATAGTCGGATTGTAACGCTGCTTGCAACCTCTGCTGCAATATTTGTCTCAACGCCATTTAATTTGTCACCGTACAGCTGATCCGGCAAGCACTGTAGAAGAGGTTTACAGAAAAAATAGCTACAACTTAGCTTAAAATAGTGGTTCATCTGCAATTAATTGATACTCAGTTATTTTTTTACTGGTATTTTGTGCCTACATCTCTAAAGGTGAGGCTATATATTATCTATGCACTGCCAAATTCAACGCCAACTAACCATAGCTTTAGAAAATTATCCCGGTCGTCTAGCTGCGATGAGTAGCGCGATCGCAAATCAGAATATCAATATCGAAGCAATATCACTAATTGATAATATTGAGCAAGGTTTGATTCGGATAGTTGTTAGCGAACCCGATAAATGTAAAAAATTACTTATTTCTGAGGGATTTTACGTAATTGAGGCAGATATCATTGCTGTGGAGATTACCGATGTTAATGGTCAATTAGCACGATTAACCCAATCGCTCACTAGGGCGAAAATTAACATTGAATATACTTATGGTAGTTCGACTCGTCCGGGAGAAAAAATGCACCTCATCCTGAAAGTTTCCGATCTAGATAAAGCATATCAAGTCATAGCTGCAATTGAGGAGAGCTAACAGTGGTTTCCCTAATCAAAGATAGTGTGGGAATCCTACCTGCTGGCGCACTAGGAGTCAGTTTTTTTTATCATCTCACTCAGCAACTTACACAAGTAGATGATCGAGTTTATTTTCTGGAACGACAAAATTCCAGTAGCTCCCAGAGTTTGAAAAAAAGCGGAGAAATTGCGATCGCAACTAGCGAAACTATCAAATATTTCCCCACTGCTAAAATTCTGAAACCTGACCTCCTTAGCTGCTATAAGTTAGGTTTTTTGCCAGAAATAGTCCTTATCTGTCCTAATCCCGACCAACTTTTAAGCATCATTAGCACTGTTGTCGAATTACTCATCCTCATATCCGAACAAGGAGAACTATCACAACCAGAACTACCATTTCCCTACCTTGTTTTATCTTCCAACGGCATTTACTTTCAACGCTTTCGGCAAATTTTCATTGAAAAAATCGAAGAAGCTACTCTATTCGGTCGTTTAGCCGACCTTTGGCCTGATATTATGCCTCGAATCGTCTCCCGATTTTTACGAGGAGTCACAATTCAAACTGGTGTACGGGAAGGTAGCGAAGGTAACACAATTTACCGACCAGGGCCTAGAGGAAGAACCCAAATCACTGGCGGAGACATCACCTCACGAGAACGTTGTTGTGAGATTTTAGCCGGAAAGGGAGCATGGTTTGAACTTGCTCCCAACATTTCTCCTACCCGTATAGAATTTGATAAAGCCCTAGCTAACCTCAGCACTAATTTACTAGGGCAATTAATGTCAATCGATGCTCAAGGTAAGTTCAAGGTTTTAACAATCGGTGAAATATTAGCAAATTCTCATCAACCCGAAATCCGCGAATTAGCTTCCCATGTATTTAAAGTCGGACAAATGATTAAGGTTTACGGAAAAGATGAAAATTTCGAGGTAATTCTCGATCAATTGATGGAAACCTGTCATGCTCATGAATCTCATATTCCCTCTAGCTTACAATGGCTAGACACCAAAATACGTCTCTTAACCTTAGAACCTGAAATGACACCCACAGAAGCTTGGTTGCTCGAACCATTAATTCGCTATGCAAAAGCCTCTGAACTTGAAGATAGTGTTAATTATTTTGAAAGCTTGAAAAATCAACTAATAGAAAAACTCACCCTCGCAACCAACAGAAATCGTTAATTATATAAGCGATTACATCGGTTGTGGTTTGGGTACTTTGCATCATCGCTCTTCCTAACTTTTCCTGCTCCGAAAAACTTATCTAAACTTACTCAAACTTGTTGATTAGTTTAGCGTTCTCTTCCTGCTTCGCGACGCTAGCGCGAACAACCAAGCATCAGCGACACCCAGTGTTTTGAGAATGATTTTAGCGATCTGCTCAGGGTAATCTGGCTCTGTCTGTCCTGACAGAATGCTACGCATTGCCATCAGCCCTGTTCCCAAAATCAGATCGATTGCTGCCTGTAAGCTATCAACCTGAAAACGGTTCAGTCGTATACCAGGTTCTAGGTCGGTCATCACACCTCTTTCTATTGTTTCACTCAGTGGGGCTGCCACTAATCTAATTCGGACAATCACCCATCCCCAAGTAGAATCCTGAATCGATTGATGCCGAAATCTTTTGATTCATCTGATCACTTAGAGATGCAGCAACCGCTCTTAGCACATCCTCTCGTTTTTGGGAATAGTTATAGAATGAACAGCTTACTTGATTCTCAAAACCTGACCTTTAGGAATAAAGGGTAAATGCCGACCTACAGGAATTAAAAAAGCGTGTTCTCGCCGAATGTGTACGCGATCGCAATATCCATCAGTAATAATTAGTAATGGCCCATTTTTCGGGAAATCCTCGGCTCTTTCCAATAAATCAATTCCTGGCTGTAAAACAGTACCGCCTCTACCCTTGACTTGAACTCTATCTGCCAGCGATTCTGGTGTGATGTAACCTTGGTCATAAGCAAAAGCATCACAGAAAACGACCCGCACAAAAGAAACATCATGAGAAATACTATAACTAGAGATCGCTCCCAATGCCTTTCCCAATAATTCCCGCTCCATTGAACCAGAAGTATCTAAAACCACCCCAAATGTGCGACCTTCTTCATGATTGCTATCGGGTACATAACGAGGACGGGGAATATTGGGAGTCGCAGATTGACGGCGACTGAGACGAGCATAAGACCTGACTTTAATTAAAGGAGAAAAGTAATTATCAAACCACTTAGCTAATTCTACATCCCAAGGAATTGGCGGATAACTCAAAGCCCGAATTTCTTCAATTAAACCTGCTGGTAGAAAACCCCGATTTTGTTCCTGGTGATAGACAAGTCCCTGACTCAGACAACGGCGATAAAATTCATCCAATGCCATACCATCACCATAAGTCCACCAATCTGATATTTGTGGTTCTAAAATGTCACATTGTCCAATTCCCCGGAGAGTAGCTAGTTTACGATAAAGGCGTAAATCTTTAACAATTCTGTCATAAATTGACTCAGCAGATAAATTTTTCAAATCAGGATCATACAATGCTCCAACATGAGGTAATTCACCTATCCCCATTTCTATTAACCAAGAATTAATCACATAATCACAAGCAACATTCCACAAATAAGGCTCTCTTCCTTGACGACGGGTATCATGTCTCAGTCCGGCGTGTAACAATTCATGAGCCATCACAAATCGGTATTCTTCATTAGTTAATCCGCCGGCAGGATTAATAAAAATTTGCTGATTTTCTACATCAATAGCTGCTACAGAAATTTCTAACCGTTGACAAATTAATGGATCTTCAATAATTTCAAAATTAGTGGCTAAAGCTCCCAATAAAGGATAACTATTAATAAACCAAGCCTTAGCTTTTTGTGCAGGAGTATTATTTTTACTTTCTCCTGCTAAAGAAATATCCTGTCCTGCGGCTACAGATACAGCATTAGTAACTGCTTTTGTTAAACCTTCTCCAAAGACAGCTTGCCAATCAACTTTAGCATACCAATAATGACTTTTAGGAGTTTCTATAAACATATCAACCAAGTCATTTCCAGGAATACCCCGCTCACAAAATTCTTGATATAAACTGTCTTCATTGCGGTTAGCAAAGTTGAGGGGAAAAAGGTATTCTTCAGGGGCAGTTCCTAATTTTAAATCTGCCATAAACTTAGCAATAAAATAATTACAAGCGGCATTCCATTCACGGAAATGGGTGCGTTCTTGGAAGTGACCAAAGCCCAAATGTAAGAGACAATGAGCTAGTACATAAACCCATTCTTCAGGATAACCCCGTCGGGTGGGATGTACATGAATTGTACCTAAATTATTAATGACAGCCCAATTTTTTGGCGGACATTGATTACTCGTTTGACGATTAATATTAGCATGATAAAGCAAAGATGTAAAAATTGGATGCTGTCGCAAGATATTATATCCTTGCTCAAATTGTAGTTTAGCAATATCTTTTTGCTCCTGTTTACGTGGCATTTTCTTTTTTGACTAAACGTGGCAAGTCTCTAACTATTTCTACCATTAACCAACTAGGTAAAGTATCTCCTTTCTCGGTTTCGGAAACCACCATTTGGGCAATTTCAAAGCTGATAGCGGCTAAATCTTTGAGTAGTCCTTTGGCGCGATGAGCTAAGTCTTTGTGGCTACCTGTGATTGCTTGACGTTCTTGAGGTAATTCTTTGATGATTTGAGCGCGGAATGATTGAGCTAAAAAATAAAGGACATCTCTATCTTCTGGCTGGTGTGGCCAGCTAATTTCGCCTTTAAGAATAGCTGTGAGTTGATATTTACTTTTAATTTGTTTGATAAAACCTTTGAACTGGGTTCCATGATGAGGAGAAAGACATCCCATAGCGAGAACTTCTAGCCAATGATCTGTGAGGCGTTCTCCGTATTCATGTAGAGTATCACTTAACATATGCCAAGAACGAGGAGTGGAAAAAGGTTCTTCATGTTTAGGAGGTTGACTCCATAGATGATCTGGGCGAGTTTGAATATATTCAATTACCCAAGGATGAATATTATGATTTTTTGCCCAATCTAACCAGTCTCGATGGGAAACTTTTAAATGAACATGAACCATACGATTTAGCAAAGGTGAAGACATAGGTTTCACAATTGCACTATCTTGAGCGCGATTACCCGCACCAATGACAATTGAATCTTTAGGGAGA
Source organism: Nostoc sp. UHCC 0870 (assembly GCF_022063185.1). Taxonomy (NCBI): domain Bacteria; kingdom Bacillati; phylum Cyanobacteriota; class Cyanophyceae; order Nostocales; family Nostocaceae; genus Nostoc; species Nostoc sp. UHCC 0870. Next base: position 37,720 of record NZ_CP091915.1, read on the forward strand.
TGATATTCACCAATTCGTCGCTCATGAATCAGGCTGTAAAATGCCTTCTGTACTTCGTGAGAACAAGCGTTAAGTTCATCCAAAAACAGACAATATGGTTCTTCTCGTGTAATTATTCTGGGTGGGCAGAAGCGACTTGTTCCATCTATAATCTGCGGTACACCAATTAAGTCTTCTGGTGCTAGTTGACTACCAAGTAGTGAAACGCAAGGTATTCCCACCTCAGCCGCAAATTCTTCTACCAAAGATGATTTCCCAATTCCTGGCGCTCCCCAAATAAACACGGGTCGCACTACCGCCACATTGAGAAGAAATTCTGAGAGTTGTTTTTGGGTGACTGTAATTGCTGGATTCATTCTTAACTCACAAATACTGTCCCAACGTTGGGATTATTTCACAATTCGCTTGATTATACTTATCCATCGTCTACTTCTATAATTCACAAATTTTAATAGAAATATCAGGCATCACAGACACTATTACACATATTGTAATACAAAAAATACAAAATAATACGTAATGGCAAATAATACTTTTCTCACTCCGCATCCTTCTTCAACATAAGAGTTAACAACTCCGACATTTCCCACAAATCTTTATTCCGATTATCGTCATAAATCATCAGCGTGCGCGGGTCAGCATGACGGCTTAACTTCTGCACCTTTCTAATATTCCCATCCGTCGCATCCAGAGCCGCCGTAATCGCCGAATGCCTTAATCATCAATAAATTTTTTGACTTCGCGGTGGACTTTGTTGCTGGCAGCACTCAACCCTATTACACCAGCAGGAAAGGGAGTTTCGTCTTCTGCGGAGGCAGCCCAACGTGTCGCTGTTCCTTGCGGATCTGCATCAACGACAAGAACTTTGTTCCTGCGCCGCGCAATCGCACCAGCAAGCTGCATACTAGAGGAGACGGCTCCTCAGTAAAATAGGCTACTGCCTCTACGCACAACTTTCACGTCGCGCATCTCGGCTCAATACCTCATACAAATATGACCGCAACTACTGAAATCTGTATTTTGTTTCCAAATCTGTAACTCAATCCTGAGTCTTAGTATTTATTGGCTAACTTGAGACTGCAAGATTTACTTATATTTCTCAATCAATATTCTATGCTGCAACACTTTTCCCACCAAGCCTTAGTAAAATCAACTATTTTTGGATGTTTGCTTCTTTCTAGTTCCCTAATTCCCTTACAATCTGCCGTCGCCAATCCGCAAATTTTGACTACGCCACAAGCAAAGATGATCGCTCAACAAATTCTTCAAGATGCGATCGCCAAAGAGAAACTCGATAAAACTGCAAAAGTCATTCAAGTTGAGCGAGTTGGTAAGGGCGATATCTGGATGTACAATCCTGTACCTTACTGGAAAATTGCGATCGCCGCTCAGCGTCAAAGCTTGGTCTATTTCACCACTGATCATGGTAACTTTAGAATCTTGATGCAAAGGAATGGACAAAACATCCATTCTCTGGAAAAACCTGCCCAAGAAGTACCGCCAACCGCAATGATAACAGCAGCGATTCGCCAGGCCAAAGAGTGGGGCTATCCTGGACAACCCTTATTAACTAATCTTTCATCTAAAAAGACAACTTGGGCAAGCGGTTGTGAAAATATTTCTTTCCCTTATGCTTGCGATCCCGTTGTTCGCCAAGGCTGGAAAATTACCATTCCCCACCAACGCCAACGTTGGGTGTTTCAAGGTGAAACAGCCGACGATTTACAATTGATTGCACGTAGTAATCCTGTTATTGAACGCGGCTTACCGATTCAGGTGGGTAACGAAATCAAGCGCATCGCCAGCAAACACTTGCAAATCTTACCCTCAATTGTTCTCATTACTAAAATCGAGCCTCAAACCTTTACTGATAGCTGTTTAGGATTAGGGAATTTGGCAGAATCTTGCGCTCAACAAACAATTCGGGGCTATCGGGTGACGCTGGAGGGAAAGTCGCAAGCACGGCAAATATATCGCATTAGCAATGATAAAGTTAATATTCGCACCGAAGCCATCGCTGGACTTCCCACCCGCACTGATGAGCTACCAACTGCGATCGCTAGTACAATATTCAACGCTGCCCAATCAGACTTGAAAAAACCCATTACCAATCTTAGCATTACCCAAGTTTCACCAAGATTCAATTGTTTCCGCAGTCCTACGGCTGCACCCAATGAACCTTGCATACCAACGCAGAGCCTTGATGCTTGGAACGTCACGGTGACAAATTTTCAGAAATCACTGACTTATACTGTTCATCTCAATGGAAAGATTCTTAGCAAACGATAAATGAAGACATTCCCTAAAAGGTCATTTATAGGCAAGTTTGAGAGACTGAATCGCGTGAAGAGTTGATTTTAGTGTGCAAAAATTTGAATATCTATATACCATTTTTGGGCAAGTTAGTAAATTGCAAAATCGGTTTCTGTAATATTTATTTACAACGTGTCCCAAAGTTAGGGTCGAGGGGAACATTACTGTTCCACCCCTCCCATCCGAAACCGTGCATGAAAGTTGTCCCTTCACACGGCTACTCAATGTGTTTCCCTATTGTCACGGAGGGACTTCTGACTCTAACTTTTTCCGATAAAAGCGTCTAATAAAATACCACTGCTGCCAATGTAAAGAAACCGTTAAGGTTGACCAAGGAAGTCTTGCTTGCCAAGTTCTACACCGCAGTGCCGGAGAATGTCATAAGCTGTAGTGACATGGAAATAAAGGTTCGGTAAAACAAAATAGAGGAGGAATGATATTCCTGGGAAAGATAGAGTGTTGTCACGTATCTTTAAGGTAACTGTTCTATCTTCTGAACCATCAATTTGCTCAGGTTGAAATGTGTTTAATTGAGCGATAGTTTTCTGAATACTTTCAATAAGTTGAGGAAATGTAGTTTCATTGTCTTCAAAACTGGGGGGTTCTATCCCTGCTAGTCGTGCCGCACCTCTGTTTGCTATGTCACAAGCAATTTGTACTTGTTTTGATAATGGAAACATATCTGGAGATAGACGACTATTGATTAACACAGAAGGATCTATTTTTTTTGTTTCTGCATACATAGCACCTTTTTCCAGAATACCTACAAGGTTATTTAGTGAGTGAATAGACACGGGTATTGAAGCTTGATACATTGAAATGGTCATTTATTTACTCCAAAAAAAAAGTTAACCCTACTTGGATCTGCAACTGTTAAAAGCTATTATCAACTATCAAAAGTAGAATCTGAAAAAATACTCTAGTATTCAGAAGTATCAACTGTTAAATACCAGCTACTCTCTCAGGAGTTTGTAATACTGTTACCAAATTTATTTGATACTCTTTAGAGTCGCTTTCAATACGTATAAATTCATTTAATGGATTATAGGTATCGAAATTTTGAAGATTTTCCTCTTTATTCACAGCATTTTCTAAATAACTTAAAGCTAATGTTGAAGTGACATAAATATTCCCGTGTTGTTTGAACCCTTCTATTAATTCAGCTTCAGGAGGATAATCTTTTACTAAATGTTCGGCTAGATATCCTTTTAAAATTATTCCTCTCAAGCCCGTTTCTTTGTACCCTTCCTTAGCTATCATCAACGATATACCATCAGCATCGAGATGATGAAAATTATCGTAATCCTCAAAAAACGGGCAAACAATTTTCATGAGATTTTTGACAGGATTTCTGACTTTACCGTAGTTTGGATCTTGCTGTTTTCTCCGTTTTGATTCACCCATAATAGCTATCCCCTAATTAATGCTAAGATTGTATTCCTTTTTACTTGAATCAGCTAGGGTCAGCATTCAGTTTTATGATACTCATGAACTGCTGAATTGCATACCTTAATCTAAATCTGTGACCTTCCGATTACAAATCAGATGCACAAACAGAAGGAGCATCCAATCCCCACACCCCAACCCCATTACTAGGAATTACAAACCAATTGGCGGATTCCTTGTGAGTATGCCTTTCAATATAGTCTTTACCGCTCTAATCTCAGCAATTAGATACTGGGAACAAGATTTACCTGAATGTTTCAATATATTAAAGAATTGCGATTAAAAGTGATGGAAAATACATTAGTTGATAAAACATTCCGTGACAGCGATGGCAATGTTGTCATCGCTCAAATGCCTAATCTACCGCTTATTGTTTGGATAGTAACCAGTGTACTTGCTCTAATTTTTACACCTGGCAAAATCAATACAGTGTTAGAGGTAGTGGCAAATGGCTCTTTATTTACTTGGGCTTGGATGGAATTATTTCAAGGCGTTAATTATTTTCGCAGATTACTAGGTCTTGTTGTATTAATTGGTATTATCGCATCAAAAATTATCTAGTTTGCTATGCGTCTAAATACTCTGCCACTGCTGCTAAATCTTCCATTGCCCGATTCAGGCGATTGAGCAAAGCTTCGGCTACTTCCGGTTGAGCGTTGACGGTTTCTAGTTTTTCTCTAAGATGACGTTCTAGGGCTTCTATCCACAACGTCAGTGACGCTGGAATCCCCCGGCTTTAGCCGTGGGGAGTGTCAACATCATCTAATGGGGTGGTAAAGTCCATTGTCACTCCTGCGCCACGCAACAGAACCTGGATCTCTCGATCTACACCACCTTTCAAAATCCGTGGGAGTCTGGGTACTCTGCTCTCGCTCCAAAGTAGGCAAATCGACACCCAATCTTTTAGCGAGATTTTCTCCCTGATATGCTTGCAGTTCTAGCTGGGGTGGGTGGTAGTTATAAGACTTTTGCCTCGAACCAGTGGAAGAGCGTTGAGAGAGTACAGAAATTGCTCCTTCTATTTTTGCTAACTTTTGGGCAATCGCTTCAGTTTTTTGCTCAAGCGTTGATAGTCTCTCATCCACACCGGATTCTACACCGGATTCTACACGCTTGGTCATTTGCTCGCATTGGATTTCCAGATTGTGTAGACGAACTTCTACACTAACTTCTGTACCTGCAACTTGTCCGAGGACATGATGCAAGCCTTGGATCACCAAATCCGTTGCAGTAGTGTTACGTTCTCGTGCAGCAGTGCGGAGTGCATCGGTAAGGGTTTTGGGGAGTTTGAAGTTAATTGATTCGCGTTCTGTGTTACCCATGTCTACACCCAAAATATACCAAAGTATATAAATTTTAGGGTTTATGGTAGAAAAGTGGAAGCCTTAGCCGGGGACGATTCAGACCCGAGTTCATTTTCCGCAAGCAGAACACGAGACTTAAACCAATTCGCAATGGACTAACGTCCCGCTTCGCTCTAAGCGCAGCTATGCCGCAGGCTTTACGCAATTACGTTTTGTGTTAGCGTAGCGGTAGCGAGTCCGCGAGCGTCCGGAGATTTAGCTGAGGCATCAAAACGCGCCGCCTATAGAGGCAGGGGACTTAAACCCCCAAAGTTCGTTAAGGCGAGATATCACCGAAACCTCCGCGACGAGGAAGCCCCTGCCTTTAGGCATGGGGTTTCTGACAGATTACCTGACCAATACGCTGAAGAATCTGTAAAATCTTGTAGAGTTCTTTAGCAGATGTAAACAGGGCAAAGACCCGTGACAAATCATATTGTGGTCTGCCTGCTTCCCACTTTACCTTGATAAATAAAACGTCGTCCCCATTTGTTACCATACCAAACACGGGTTTATCGGTTTGAGGGTTAGCCATTAGATAAGCTAGGGCTTGCGGTACAGCTGACCAGATAGAAAGTGTGGTTTTTTTGGACTCTAACACCATCACCCATAACTGATTTTGTAGCACCAAAACATCAATTCGACCACGCAGCACTTCCTCGCCATCAGAGAGTACCAAATCCACAGATGATTCTGCTTTAATCCTGAAAGGAGGATCGTAAAATCCAGACAGTGCTAGCAACGGCGACACCACTAGCAACATGACTGTTCCCTCTAATAAATCACCTTCGCCACGGTGGTATAAATATCTACGTCGTAGTACATCCAGCGTAGCTTTTTCTGCTTCAGTAATTTGAGGCAATTCACTCTTCCACTCTGGAAAAAATTGCTCTGACTCTATGCGAACTAAACCAAAGCGGGTTAGAGCTTCGTTTAAACTGGTAATCGCTTCTGTGATTGCTGTTACCTGTGTCATTCTTTTTTCGCCGTTAGTGTTCTGTTCTGGTTCACCTTTCTTTTACTTTATCTTTGAGATTTTTTGCGAGAACCGGGAATAGTCAGATTTTGAACAGCAAGTTTTTTGGTTTGTTCGTCGCGGCGGTCGTATCTAGCAGTTAACTCAGGACTAGCATGACCAGCCAGTTTTTGCACTGTGGAAATATCAACACCAGAGTCCAGCAATTCAGAGATAAAAGTGCGCCGGAAATCGTGAGCCGAAAAGTCTCTCACTCCCACTTGCTGACCACGTTTTTGCAAAATGAACAACACAGCTTGAGATGTTAGCCGTCGTAGCACCACCCGCCCTGATTTATTGACATGACATAGCAGTGGGCCAGCAGCCATCCCCCTGATACTCAACCAATCTAACAACACATCTAGACCGCTATCTGGTAAATACACACTCCGGTCTTTCCCGCCTTTACCTCCACGTACTTTTAAAGCACTTGTGCTTTGATCAAAATCACTTACATCTAAATTCACCACTTCAGAACGACGCAATCCGGCACCGCGTAGGATAGTTAACAAAGCGGCATCTCTGTAACCAGTGGGTGTAGGGTCATCAAAGCAAACTGCCATCAAAGCAGCAATTTCTGTGGGACTCAGGGCGCGTCCCCGCAACTGTTTACTAACCTTAATATTAGGAATATCCACAGCACGAGCAAAATCTTGAGCAGTCATCAACTCTAACCGTAAAGCTTCTTTTAAAACTCGCCGCAAAGCGCACAGCATTTTGTTGGCATAAGCTGGCGTGTAATTTTCCATCAACACCGCACGTACTGCCGCAGTATGTTTATAACGCAATGCAGCCCAATTGAGAGTCATGGCATCACAACTGCCATTGGTGAGTAAGCGAGCAATTGCCGACAGAGCGTAACGCATGGCGGGACGTGAGCCGACACCCAAAGATGACAAATAGACAGCCGCCGGATGCTCAGTTAGGGGAGTAGGAGCAGCCAGTACCAGGGTCGAGGATAGGGAGTGCGTGTCAGTAGTTTCAGGCATTTACTTATTAGAATAGGCGTTCTCACAAGCCATATTCTGATAACTAATTCTCTCTCCTTATGGGGACAAAGTGATCACACAGGTCACGTCGCTGCGCTCCTCTCTTCAAAATTTAAAACTCAAATGGTCACTAGATTATGTTTCCATCGGCAACACGTCCTCAGATAGCCATTGATAAAAATCAGGCACAGATTGCTCAAGATTACGCATTTGATCTGGTGCGATCGCTTCAAGTTCTAGCACAGTCTGCCAACGCAAATCAGTAGACCATCGTTTGAGGATACCTTTGATTGCTGAGACCCCTTTGGCAAGACCAGAGCGAAGCATTTCTACGCAATGAAGTAAAGTAATGCGGTCAGGAACAGGGGACGCAGAGGGGGACGACAATTCGCAATTGTCAATGGGCGTAGCCCATTGCGTTAGCGTAGCGGGGCGTAGCCCATTGCGAATTGGTATAACCGCTCCCTGCTCCTTGTCCTCTTCCCCTACCGTAGTATCCACCCCCTCACAATGGGAGTTCCCTATACCATTATGGGGGGGGGTGAATACGGGGGGTGAAACAGCATCAACGCTAGAGTGGGACTGCATTTGGGCGTAAGAGTCACGTTTGGCTTGACGATGGGCGATGACTTTTCGGGCAAATTCCAATTCTGCCTTTGAGAGTGAGAAAAATTTCACCTGCATTCCACGCTTGCCTTGCTTACGATAAGTTAGCTTCAGTCCCAATTGTTCGAGCAGGGTGGCCAGTAACCAAATGGGTTGACAATCGGGTGGGATAGTAAACCCAAGAATTGCTTTAATATGAGCCGCACAATCAACTGCGATCTCCGTCATATTATATAGATGTGGGTCAGAAGCTGTAATGTCCTCCCCGGCGACTAATCTTTGTAAGATGTGATGCAGCCCCAGGTTAAAACGAGCTAGCCACTTGGCAGAATAATTCCCCCAGTCCATACAAAACGGTAGTTTGTCTCGTTCCGCGCGGTCTTTATTGGTGACAAATGCTGGGGGAACGGGGTACTGTTTACCAGTATTGGAGTCAATGATTGTTTCATCTGGTGGTGAGAGAATAGATTCCAGTGATGCGATCGCCGTAATTAATCTACCGCCGTCATCTTTCTCAACCAGTTCTGGGGTAACTTCCATGCCGTAAGCATCATGAATGCGGAATTTTTCACATTCCACAATTTCGTCAGGTGAAAGATAGTCTTTAGTTTGCCTTGCGCGATATTCACTTTTGGAGATATTGTTAGCTTCGGCGACGGCATAATGATGAGCAGTGTCTAGAGCATCCGCCGCTTGTTTCAAATTTGACCAAGCCAGAGCATCATTCTCATCACCCACACTTATAATGTGATTGCCCATTTGGGTTAATAAATCACGGAGGTCAGCCCGGAGATTATTCAGGGATTGGTGACGTGCCGCTTTAATTTGACAATAAGCATCCATTGCCCATTCTTTTTCAGCACCCCGCTTTCCAGTTTCTCGGTCAATTCGCAGTAAAAAAGCGGTGATTTCGTTGGTTTGCAATAACCTTTCTTTGATTTTAGTGGGGTTGGTAGTTTGATAACCAAAGGGAGGTTTGGGGGCTACCCAAACATGAATGGGTACTTTCGGACGATAACGCCACAGCTGTTGAGCGCATTCGGTAGCAGTTTGCGAAACTCCATGAAATACGCCAAACACTAAATCAAAATGAAAGTCGGGAATGTCTACACCAGTTCCCAAGGAAGGAGAGGTGAACAAAGCATCTATATTCTTAACGGCGTTGGTGATGTCTTTGATAAACGCTACGTTTTCTTCACTACCAGAATTATCGGAATGAATTGACCAAATTCGTAGGGAGGAATTGGAGCAGAGGGGCAGAGGGGCAGAGGGGCAATTCTTGTATAAGTCCTCTCCCCTGCTCCCCCTCTCCCCTGCCTCTTCAACTCGCACACTAAACATTTTTTCAAGTTTCTTAATAAATCGTTTCGAGTCGGACACAACCATGATTTTCTGCCCAGACATGAGTGCGGCGGCGATTTGAGCAACCAACGCTGATGAATCCTGACCTTCATACCAATAGATAGTGCGTGAGCCATTCTTCCACTCATTCTGGATAATGACTGGTTGTTCACCTTCGGGACGCATGACACGAAAGAAGTCGATGGTGACATCATCCATGTGAGCATCGGCAATCACGACCATTGGGGCATTGTAGACAATATAATGTAATACTTCCAAAATGGCGGCGCGATGTTCTTTGCAAGTGTTACTGAGTAACAGGTGCGTGAGGTATTGGCAGGCTTCATCAATGAAGACGCAGCCGTAAGTTAATGCTTGGGTGTTGAGCTTATGTAAACTATCAATAGTAATGGACAATGCTGTAGCTTTGGCCATGCCTGTGTAACCAAGGTCAGAATACATTTCAGTTTTCAGGCGTTCAGCTAAATTCTTGAGCAAGTTAACACGATGCCCATTGTTAAGAAATCTTTGATCTGGATGAGCGTCACGCCATCGCCGCATGAGTTCGGTCTTACCAGTTCCCATGTCGCTGATTAGTACAATTAAACCAGTACGGGGAAATACGAAATATTTGGGTTCTTGATGATGGGACTTTTTGCGCCTGTATCTGTTCAATGATTGCTCAGTTTCAGATTGTTCGGTTTCAGATTGCTCAGTAAGGAGTTGACACCATTCCACTAGGGGATCAGGTAGGGAGCTATTCAGGAGCAGAGGGGCAGAGGGGCTACTCAGGGGCAGAGAGGCAGAGGGGCAATTTTTGTATAAGTCCTCTCCCCTGCTCCCCTGCTCCCCTGCTCCCCTGCTCCTGAATAGCTCCCCTGCCTCCTTAATTTCTTCTTCTTTGACGAGCAGTGCTTGAGTCAAATATTGAACATCGACTATGATATCTGGTTTATACTTTCTTAGCCCCCGGTGCTTGATGAGGAACGATTGCTGGTAATCTTTCAGTGATAAGGCATCGTTGGCGATCGCTGTCAGTAATTTGTTGGATTCATCTCCTCGTGCGACGACGAAATCATCTACTCCTTTCTCTGTTCCCGGCAGTAATGCTACTTCACAGATGCAACCAGCCGCTTCAATCGCTTTGCCTGTGCGAACTGTAGCTTGAAAAACTGACCAGCGAGTTTTCAGTTTGGTTTCATAGTCAAAGAGAATTTGGAATTTGCGCCCCGGTTGCGCTAGCGGTATTAAGTCTGGATGTAGTCTCTCATCAAAATCCTGTTTCCCCACTCGCCCGTTCCAAATTCCAGGTAGCGCGATCGCTACAAATCCTAAACTCAGTAAACAGGCCGCTTTCTTCTCACCTTCGCAAAGTATAATTGGGATTTCGGGGTGTCTTATTACCCATTCCCAGAATATCAGTGCGTTAAGCCAATCTTGCAAACGCAGTGCTAAAGGTGAATGATATCGCTTAATGTTATAGCGTTTCGCTACCAAATCCCAAACATAGTCGGACACATCAAAGTACGTGACTCGGTTTGGAGTTTTGGGTGGGGACTCGTACTTAACAACCTTACCTTTAAGCCAGTCAATGCGGGGATTAGTGGGTTTGAGTCTTCCCCACTCCATTGGTCGCCAGTTGTTGAGGGGGTCTAGTCCCGATATCCACGTCCCTCCCGCCAGTAAATGCACATAAGCCTTCAAAAACCCGTCTGTGACTCGACCGGCATTTTTTCGGGGGATGGCCGGAGAGATGAATAAATACTCGTAAACTGACTGTCCTTCAATATGTAAGAAGTTACGTTCGATGAGCGAGGGATGAATCGCACTCCCAAAGGCTAGCTCATGATACTCTGCCGCCGTCAGGTTGTTGGGGTATTCAGGAATTTCTTTTGAAAACACTTGATCCCCAACGCCCCATTGTTTAGGGCATTGGTTATTTAACACAGTAGATTCCTCTGATAACTTGGTTTTCCAGTTTCAGAGGGGGTTTTTCACACTGCTACTGTTTTTTGCTACAAAATTCAGGGTTTTTCTTCATCAAACTTAACTTGACAAAATCTTTAAAATTTTGACAGCTAAAACTGCCACACAATTTTTGTAAATTCGTGTGGCTTCTCGTATAATACGAGAAGTAGTGCGGGAATCTTAGACAAGTCAGTGGTTTCCAGTCGCCAAACTATCTGCCACTTTCTTTGTCAATAGGAGTCCAACCCCGCTCTGCAAGATATTTGATTTTTATTTTTGGGCAAGATGCTATACAATAGGGCGTTTTGCCTTTATTTTTGTCCTCCCTTTCAATATTAGATGGTTGATCACTTGATACTTAGCAATCAAGAACATTGTAATGTATATTGCTAAGTTCAAACTTGGCTCTTGGATTTTAGCGTTATGGAATTAGAGTACCAATTTTGCTCACAGAAATCTATTTCTGTCGAAAATCAAGATAATATGATGTTATCATAAGGATTGCCTTGTATCAAAAAATCTGTGTATTACACTTCATATACTGGATTATCCTGTGTATGTTACTGCATTTCACAATACAATCATTTTGCAGGCAATAAAAATTTTATTTATAAAGGTGTAACATTTTTAAGAACTAAATAGCCATAAATAAAACTTATTGATAGAAAGTTAAGACTTTTTGTTTACTAAAGACATACACAAGAGGATAGCTATGGAACTGAACGAAGCGATTGAAGTAATAAATAAGTTGGTGTTTGCAAAGCAAGGAAGATGGCTAGAGGATACAGAAAAGATTGTTATAAAAGCAGCTTGGCTAGACATAGAATACAAAGAAATAGCAGAAAACACTGAGTATGGGTTTGAACTGCTACAACGTCGTGTAGCACCAAACCTGTGGTTATTATTGACAGGGATTTTAGGAAATGGAGAAAAAGTTACGAAAAAGAGGCTCAGGGCAATTATAGAAAGGCAATCTAATAATAAATTTATTAATAGTAAGCTAGATTTTAAATTTTTTAAAATTTTAGGAGATTGTCCACCTGAAATAGTTAACTTTTATGGAAGAGTCCCGGAATTAGCAATGTTGAAGGAGTTAGTGTTTCGGGAAAGATGCGTAGCCGTTCTAGGAGCAGCTGGAATTGGAAAGAGTGCTTTAGTGTCCAAGTTGCTTCAGGTTCTAGATACTAAAGATTGTCCTTTCGATGGTTGTATATGGAAATCTATTGCTTATAGTCCATCTTTATCCAGTCTAGTTGTTAATTTTCTTAAACTAATAGGAGAATTAGAGAATCAAAATCTTGATATACCTAAAAGTCTTGAGGACAAAATAACATTATTGATCGAAAGTTTAAGGTTACGCTCTTATTTGATAGTTCTAGATTCGGCAGAGGCTATTTTAAAAGGAGACAGAAATAAGAGTTCTAATCATTATGGAGATGAACATATAGACTATGGATTGTTTTTCAGGAGAATTATAGAATCTCAACATCAAAGTTGTATAGTTCTGACGACTAGAGAACCATTTGTTGATATTATGCACTTACAAAATAAAGGTCAATCTTCTGCTGTTATGAAAGTTGAGGGACTTCGCCGAGATGCCTTAGAAATATTCCGTAGTCACTTGTTAAACGACGAACATAAGTGGGGAGATTTAATTGAATTCTATCATGGTAATCCCTTAGCTTTAAACATTGCTGCAAGTAGGATTAAAATATTTTTTGGTAATAGTGTAGAAAGTTTCCTTGCTTCAAACACAGTATTGATGAATGATGTTATAGAAGAAAGCTTAGATGATTTTTTTAAAGTTCATGGGCGGCTGACCCACCTAGAAAAAGATATTATGATTTCAATTGTAGAAGAAATGAATAAGAAATCGGTAGATTCTCTTATGTTATCTCAAGTATTAAATTTGTTAGAAGCCAGAGAAATCAAAGTAAGCACTTCTGAGTTTATTGATGCTATAGAGGCTTTGGTGCAAAGGTTTTTAATTGAGCAGAAAAAGAATAGGCAAGAGGAACTAGTGTTATGTATACAATCAGTAATTAAGAAGTATATTTGTACATACTACCTTAAAGGTAAAAGAATATATCCAATGACAAAAACTGCTTAATACTTAGTCTAGATAGAGATTAAAAGTGTGGCTTATTGCATCAACCCTAGATGTGAACATCGTCAAAATCCAGACGATGCCCAAAAGTGTCTCAATTGTGGAACAGAATTACTAATTGACCAGCGATTTCGTCTAATAAAACCATTGCGTCCTTTAGATTTTCGTCATAAGACGGAAATTTTTGAAGTAGAAGAGAATGGTAATCGCAAGGTAATGAAAGTTTTAAAATCGTCAGATTCTAAAGCAATTGAATTACTGGAGCGAGAAACACTGACCCTACAATTATTTGATCATCCAGGGATTCCTAGAGTAGTGGATGATTTATTTAGTATGACACCCAACAATAGCACTCTAAAACTGCATTGTTTAGTGATGCAGAAAATAGAGGGTCAGAATTTAGAGAAATGGATAGAAGAAAACGGAAGAATCTCTCAAGAAGTAGCAATAAACTGGCTGAAGCAGTTAGTAGAAATTATTGATGAAGTGCATAGAACAGGGTACTTTCATAGAGATATTAAACCTTCTAATATAATTGTGCAACCTAATGGACAGTTGACTCTGATTGACTTTGGTGGGGTAAGAGAAGTAACTAACACTTATCTAGCAAAAGTCAGTGGAGTTGGGGGAAATGATATAGGACTGGGTGGAAGATATGAAATTACAGTGCTTTACAGTGCTTATTACGCGCCTCTAGAGCAAATAAATGGACAAGCAGTACCACAGTCAGATTTTTATGCTTTGGGGAGAACCTTTGCATATTTGGTAACAGGGATTCCGTTAGGTAATTTGCCAACAGATCAAGAAACAACAAGGTTGATATGGCGCAAAAAAGCTCCACAGATTGAAAAGCCTTTAGCTGATTTATTGGATGATATGATGTCTCCTGCGCCTGGTAAACGTCCGGCAGCAGCAAAGTTCATCTTGCAAAGATTAGAAAATTTACCATTTAAATTAACAGTAAATAGAATAGTCCACTCTCATCCATTTAGAGTTGGATTGTTATTAACTGTCTTATTAGGAGGATTTGGGATTTATAAGGTAATTAATTTAGGTTTATCTACTTATTATTTTAGTCAAGCGTCAAGGTATGTAGAGCAGCCTAAAATAGCTAAGAAATATTATGAATTAGCAATAAAACATAATCCTGAAGATGTGGTTGCGTACAATAATTTAGCATTAGCTTGTCAGCAGATAAGAGATGATGATTGTGCAATTAAAAATTATCAGAAAACTTTGAATCTTCAAAGCAATTATTGGATAGCACATTATAATTTAGGGAATTTTTATGAACTTCAGAAAAAATACGAACTGGCAGAAGAAGAATATAAATTAGCAATTAAAGTTAGTAATAATGAAGCAATAAATGCTGTGAGTAATTTAGCCAGATTGAATAATATAAAAGGAGAATATGAGGAAGCAGTAGAACTGAGTCTCCAAGGGCTAAAAGAAACTAAAAATCCTGAGTGGCAAGCAGGGTTATATAAAAACCTGGGCTGGGCAAGATTCAAGCAAAAACGCTATAGAGAGGCTCAAGAATATTTGCAGAAATCCGTGAAATTAGATTCAGCAAGAATAGATGCTTACTGTTTATTAGGACAAACACAAGAAGCACTGAATGAAATGCAAGAAGCCAGATTATCATGGGAGCTTTGTATGCTAGGTGTTGAAGGTTCTGGATTGCCAGAAGTGATTAAATGGCGACAACAATTATTAGACAGATTGCTCAAAAATAATTGACCAAAATTGTTAGTTACCGTAAGCTATATAAGAAAGTAATCAAACATTTTTATATAACAATGCTTTCTGTAGAAATAACTAGAAAAAATAAATTTTTGTTGGGATTACAAGCAGTTACTTTTGCCTCAGTATTATGCTTTGCTTATCCTACATGGGGGCAGCAAGCTACAAAAACTAATCTAAGAAAAGATGTATGTGAACCCATAGCTAAAGTTATTAGTAAAGGGAATAGTAATTGGCCATTCCTCAAACAGCTTTGCGACAATGATGTAATTAATTCATCAAGTGTTGTTGAAGTTTTTTGTTATTTAAATGGAAGAATTTTGAATATTTCTAGTGGTGAAGTAGGAAAAGTATGTTTAATTTCTTCTGAGCAAGTTAGGGGATGCAGTTATAAAAAAATAGGGGACTGCCCAAAGATTAAGGGGCCTGATGAAGATGATGCACCAACATTAATAACTCCTCATGGAGTAGCTATTTTAAATTCACGTCCTACAATTTCGTGGATAGATAGTCCTATGGCTACGAGCTATATCGTGCAAATTGAAGGAAAAGGAGTTAATTGGTCGGTAGAAATCCAATTCTGTTTTTATTTCAGGTAAAGGTTTGAGACTCTTAGGAACGATAGGATCATTTAAGCTGGGACTGTCTTGAAAAATTCCAGCTACTAATACTTGAGATTGTTTTAAATTTAAAGGTTTAGCAAGAGAAAATTGAGAATTTAAATCTGTGGAAATACTATAAGATTGTATTAAATAGTTTTGACCATCGTATAACATACCCATAGGTAAATTCTGAAGGTATCTATCCAAGACAAATATTAACGTTCCTGAATCTGGTAGATAAGTTTGAATAGGAGCAAATATTAATTGATAAAGAGTTTGGCAGTAGCTAAGAAAATCATGACTCTGAGTATTAACGAACTGCTTTTTTTGAGTGAATTTGAGCAGATTATTAACAGCATCATCAATTAAATTAAAAGGCAACCGATGCTCATAAAGTTCTCCTAGTGATGTTCTAACAATAACTTCTAATTTATCTTGAGTTTTAATTAAGTAGATTATAGGTGGTAAATTTGCGAATTGATTACTGTCAATAAGAGAAAACATAGGGAGTTTACCACACCGGAGGAAATTTTCTAATTCAGCTACTTTTAATTTGTCATCAATTCTAATTACTTGTTCTAAATCCGGTTTTTCCTGTGAAAGAAGAAGGTCAATATATTCATGGTAAACTGGTTCTATCTTTTCTTGAAAAGCAAACTGAAAATCAGGATTAATACCGAGAATACTACCTCTTACTTGGTCAAGACTGTCAATAGCTGCGGCGTAGGCTTTGGCTGCTTGTTGTAAATTGCCATTCTGTTGATATAAACGCCCCAATTGCCATTGCCACTCATAGGCGATATCCCATGCTTGTACTGATTGTGCTAGGGCTATAGCTTGTTCAAAATAGTTTTGTGCTTGGATTAATTTACTTGATTCATTGTAGATATAACCGAGTATTCCTAAAGAGTGAGAAATTGCCCGATTATTATTTAATTTTTGAGAGCGAAGTAAGGCTTCTTGAGTAATTGAAAAAGCGATAGATAATATATGGTTGTCAATTAACTTAACGTCATGAATAATTTTAACAAGCTGATGAGAGAAATTAAGTTGAGAGTAAATATAATCAATTGTCGGGATATTTTCAAAAAAATTAAGTTGATTTAATATTTGTTTGATTAAGTGAGCTACTTCGTGTTCTAAATTAGAAGTGATTGGAGATAAGTCAGGTAAAGATTTTAGCTCTGTTAAAATTTTTAATTGATTTAAACTAGCCTGTAGTGCAGATTTATCTTGGTTATCACTGAGTTGCTGATAGGTTGTGAAAGCGGAATAAATCTTAGATTGAGCTAAGGTAAGGGCTTTTTGTTTAGCTACAGGCTCATCAATTAAAAAATATTGATTTTTGGCTTGTTTGTAAAGCGTAAATTCTGTATTGGCTATACTGAGTAATAATTCATGAGAAAATGTAGAATCTTCTGCCAAAAATTGACTCATGCTGAAAGCTTTTTGTAAAACAATAGCAGAGGAATCAACTTCGCCCATGAGCCGGAGTACAGTCCCTAAATTATATAGTCCAATGATTTGAATTTTCTGTATTGGTTGTTTTTCTAAAGCCTGATTTAATTGTGCAAAATTTTGTATGTTATTTTCTTGTGTAAGGCTTGGACAAATCGAGTATTCTAGTTTCAAGGCTTGCTGGAGAGTTTGACAAGCGTTAAGGTAAGAACCTAAAGCTTGAAATGCCAAACTCTGGTTAATTAAACTACCAATCATACCCTGTTGATTTTTTAAGTTTTGATAAGCTGTATAAGCTAATTGCCAGGTTTGTAGTGCCGATTTAGCTTGCCCTTTTTGTAACTGTAAAAATCCTTGTTGGGTGAGAGTTTGTGCAGTTTGTTCTAAACTTGGTTTGGCGGCTAGTAACATTCCTTGATTGAACGCTAATAAGAGTGTTAAAGCCAGTGCTAAAAAAATATATTTTACTTTTCTTAAAAAAGTTGGTAATTGAGAGAAAAATAAATTCCGTTTTCTTGCCATGTTTTGAAATTAGAGTTTGAGTCATTTAAAGGGATACCCCAATCTAATCGGGCATTAAAGCGGGAGCTACTGTATTCAATGCCTAAGCCGACAGAGGTTAATGAACCAGAAGTGCTGGAAATATCAGAAGTGGAATTGTTCCATGTTGTACCGAAATCAATAAAAGGGATAATTTGTAATTCTTGGGAAGCATTTTTCCAGGTGGGGATACGCAGTTCGGTAGAAAGTAAAAATCCATTGTCGGAGATGAAAGTATCTTGCCGATAACCACGTACAGTATTAGACATCTCCGAAAACAGTCAAAGCCTTTGTTTGGCTAGGCTGTAGCCACTAAATGCAATCATCTTAAATTAGCTATTCTGTACGATGAAATAAGACTTTGAGATATTTGCTGTTGATAATTAGGCAAAAATATCTAGTTATATGCGATAATTTTAACCTGATGATATAGCTGATATTTCTAATGGTAATATTAGCCCTCGAATCCGTAACCTTACTAGCCCACAAATCGTCAAAATTACTTGCTTATATTTGCGGGTATTTAACCTAAATCTCTCTTGGACAACTCGAAAGATTTTGACTGACCGTATTCGATGTTCAACAAAGATTCGTTTAGATGAAAATATTTTGTTCTGTTCTTTCTGTTCAGTTGTTAGTTCTTGATTTCTTGGTTTCTTAATTGGAGTTGTAATTAAATCTTCTCCAAGATATGCCTTATCTCCTTTAAATCTTTGTTTGGCATCAAACTCTGAACGATATTCTCGGAACAAAGTTATATCGCTTTTTGGACCAGGTTCACCTGCCACAACATCAACGATATCACTAGCATCAGGTAAAATAATCATTTGAGTTTTAAATGTATGATTACTCTTCTTACCTGAAAAATATTTCTTTTGTTCATCATTGTCTCTAGGTCTTTCTCTGACTTGTTCATAGCTATCTACTATTAATTCATATTCTGTGAGCATTTCTTTTACTACTTCATAGTCAGAAGCGTTTTTTTTTACTTGTTCAAGCAAACTTGATGGCAGTAATTCTCGCAAGTTAGGCAACCAATAGTTAAACGTATCGTTGGCTGTAGACTCACTTACTTCAAACTGAATACCTAGAAGTTGAAAGGTTGTCAGATGTCGGAGATACACTAAAGTTAAAATGATTTGTTCAGAAATAGATAATTTTGGTTTCCGACCTCCTCCACCAGCAATAATTCTCACTTTCTTAGATTCCAGTAAAGCTTTTTTTTCATGATATAATCTTTCCCCATTTATGATTAATTGTTGTAACTGTTCATATTCCAGACCTATTAACCTTTGGGTTTGTTTAGGATTCTCTTCAATGTAATTCAGTATATTGCTCATGCTTCTGTGTCAAAATAACGCTTTAATGTTCTTTTATCACAGAATAATACTATTTTGGAGATGTCTATTGATTCCACCAAGACTAAATTGTTCAAGTGAAGGTAAAGGCCTATCTGCCAATTGGAGACGAGTTCTCATAAGCAAAGAAGTATCACCTAAGCGTCTAAGCCATGTTCCTTCACCAAACCAACTGAAAAAACGTCCATCAGGTGCATTGGTGTTAATAGTGGAATCGAAAGCATCAAGTCCCCAGCTAAACTGAGAGCGGACAAATAAAGATGACAATGTGCTACGATTTGTCCAGTCTTGAGAAAACCTAACAGCAGAAACCCGTGTGCGACCATTGGGGTCTGCTCCCGCAGATATAGGAAAGGGAGTATTTTGCAAAGATGATTCATTTTCTAGTCTGCTAGCTGTCAATCCAAGAGCAAATTCTTGGGCGGAGGTGGCTGAAGCTTGACGGAGTAAAGGTTGTCTGTAGGTTAGTTCGTACAGGCGGGCATCAGAAACAATGTCTAAGGTGGTAAAAGGTTCTTCAATTATATTGTTAGAAATATTGGCATAGGAAAAGCCGATTGTGCCGTTTTGGTGATTCAAGGGAAGAGAGTAACTAGCGGTTAGAGCATTGCTGCCATCTGTATTCCTGTATCCGACGCTGAGAGTATCGCCTAGTCCGAGTAAGTTAGTTTGGGATAGCTCTAATCTACGCTGGAAGCTTCCAGTAGCTGGAGAACGATAATTGTCTAGAGCGACATTAGCTTTAAACTCTTGACGAGGAGTAACATAAATATTCAAAACCGCTTTATCAGGTGTAGTACCTTCCTTCAAGCTGGCTGAAATTTTTGCCAGTAATGGGTCTTGTTGTAGCAGTTGTAACGCTGATAATAAACGCTTGTTGTTGAGTATCGGTTGTGGAATACGTGCCCGAATATAATTGTGCAAGCGACCACCTCCGGTGGGGCGCAGCCCATCGCCACCGATAATATTGATTTGTTCTAGTTTCCCTTCTACTATGCCAATAGTAACCACTGCCTCATTAATCTTGAGTGATTGGTTTTCTGATACAGGGAGGTAAGCTCCAGAGTTGATGTAACCTTTGTCTACATAGTAGTTAGTAACAGTATCAGTAACTTGTAACAAATTAGAGAAAGAAATTTCTTTCCCTACAAAAGAAGCTACCAGTTTCTCTAATTCCTGATTACTAAAGACTGTATTTCCTTGAAAAATAAATTTTCTGATTTTGATTATTTGCTGTGTGTTTGGTATTGGTGATTGAGAAGGTATTGGTAAGGAAGTAGGCGGAATTGTCGGCTGTTGATGTGGGGTAAAAGTCGAAGTTAATCTAGGAAGATTCTGTATAATTGGGATATTTTCGGAATTTATTTGATTGGCTTCAACTGGTGTTAAAAATAAGTTATTTGCTACTAGAGAGGCTAATAGTGATTGTGTATTCACTGGATATTTTCATGGTGTAATTGTTTTAAAATTTGTTCTACAAACTGACGGAATTAATATTTAGGGATGATTTCGTCAGTTTTTATCAGTCAATTTTACTGGCTATCAGAAATATTGAAATGACAGGGTGGTTCTGATATGGGGTTAGAAATAGTTAAATCATTAGGTGTAACAGTGAAACTTACAGTTCCGTCACCGTTATTTTTCCAGCCTTGTGCTGAAACGATAGCTTGATTTTCAATTTGATTAGATTGGTCTATTGGTGTAGTGGGAGCGACGATTGATTCTGAGGATTCGTCTGTCCATCCCACCGTAGCATCGAGAATATCGGAAGGGTTTCTAGGTATTCCTCCCTTACCTGTGATTGATAGTTGCTCAGTTTGATTTGGCGGTTCTGGAGAACAAGTATTTTTAATTTCAGTAGGGTCAAAAGTTGAAGCCTTGATCCCAGAGAAGCCAAAGTCTAGTTGTGAAGTATTGATTTTAACAGAGCCATTAACACCTTGTTCGGAACTAGCTGTAATTTTACTGTTTTGTGACACAAATAAGCCTTGAGTTGTGATTTTAATATTCCCGCCTCTTCCTTCAAAAGCATTAGCTGTGATGCTGCTATTGTTTTGCAAGACTAATACGCCTGTATTAATGTCAACATTTCCACCATTGCCATTAGTGCCGTTTGTACCTGCGGTTGCAGAGATAATACCGTTGGACAAATCAAGGTTTTGCGAGTTCAAGCTGATATTGCCGCCTTGACCAACAGATGTTGTGGCATTAATATTTCCGCTTTTAAGCTGAATTGTATTAGCGGTAACGCTAAGATCACCAGCATTACCTGTGCCAATATTTCCTACGCTAATTAGCCCTCCTTGATTAATATTCAAATTTTCAGTATTAATAGTTACTCTTCCGCTAGAACCAGAAGGAATTGAAGGTAGGTTAAAAATTCCTCTCACAGCTTCGTTAACAGTGTTAGCTGAAGAACTGATGAAGCTAGGCTGAGAGTTTATCGATTGTCCACTCACCTCTACAGATTCTCTAGCATTAATATTGACACTACCAGCATCTCCAGATGCTAAAGAAGCTGAGTTAACTATTGCTCCGTCTTTTAATTTTAAAATTGATGTATTTATATTAACAGCCCCAGCATTTCCAGAGCTAAAGGTTGCAGAGCCTATATTACTTGGTGCAGAGCGTTCTAATTTGAAGCCTGTAATTTCGATAAATTTGGCATTGATAGTTACTGTATTTCCGTTTCCAGAGCCAAAAGTTGAGGATGCTATTGCTCCGCCATCAGTGATGTATAGCTGATCAGTAGAAATCTGGACATAGCCAGCATTTCCTTTAGAAACTGTAACAGCACCCATCGTACTGATAATATCTCCTCTACGAAAAGGATTAGCAAATCTATTAGGTAATAAATTTATTGAATTAGAGGCATCAATAATTACATTACCTCCTAAAGCATCACTGTATGTAGTTGAGTTGATTCTTGCTCCATCTTGAAGGACTAGCTTCTGAGTAGAAATTCTAATATCACCACCTTTTCCGGTATTTAGGCTTTCTACTCGTAAGCTACTCGAAATATTGCCGTCTGGAGAAGTTCCTTGTACCAATAGAGAAGCAGAAGCACTTACGCTAATATTTCCAGATGAAGTGTTTCCTAGATTTTGAATTAATATGATTGAACCTAGGGTGTTGACTTTGGGTATCTTATGATGATATTTCTTCATACAGGATAGACACCTAAAAATATCAAATTGAGGTTGGGTGGTTAATGAATAAATTAAAAAGTTCCTCCAGCCGATTAATTCGTCTGTTTAAACAAAGTAGAGAGAATTGGAAAGAGATAGCCCTTGAGAGACAAAAAAAGCTCAGAGCATTAGAAGTAAAAGTTAGGGATTTATTGCTCTCAAGAGAGAATTGGAAAACACGGGCGATGAAAGCAGAAAAAGAACTACGTATCCTTCATACCAATTTGGTTGATGGACAAAAAAAGGGGAAGAAAATTCCGAAAAAATAGAGATGGTGGCAGCGTTCGGGCATCAATATAGCGTTCAAACAGTACAAAAAGCCATACAACAAAGCATTGATTCTGGAAGTAGCTTACGAGGAGTTGAGAATAACTTGAAGTGGGAAGCATCGGCGGAGGAAGTAAAAACTCCCTGCTTCAGTAGTGTGAGAAGTTGGTTAGGAAGAATTGGTTTATATGAACTACAACGAGCCAAAGAATACCGAAGTGATTGGGTTTTTATTATAGACCTAACAGTAGAATTAGGAAAGCAAAAGTGTTTGGTGGTTTTGGGAGTATCTCAACAATACTTAGAATCGGAAGTTTTCCCATCAAAAAGAGGATTAAAACACCATGATGTTCAAGTATTAGCACTGGAAATCATGGATTCGACCAGAGGAGAATTGATTGAACAAAAGCTTTGTGAACTAACTACTAAAGTGGGCTGCCCAGTACAAATAATAGCAGATCATGGTAGTGACATTGAAAAAGGAATTAAGCTTTACATACAAAAATATCCAGATGTAGTTTATACGTATGATGTAACTCATGCAATGGCTTTATTACTCAAACATGAGCTAGCTAATTCCGAAAAATATCAATCTTTTATTCAAAAATGTAATCAGTGTCGGCATCAACTTCAACAAACCGAATTAGCCTTTATATCTCCACCATCGCAACGCTCTCAATGTCGTTATTTCAATGTAGAGAAGTTGATTAATTGGGCAGAGAAACTGTTGAAATGTCCAATTGAGACTTTATTAAAATTAGCAGAAACTTCTGACCCGGACATTTTCAATCAAAAATTAATTATGAAGTTTGGATGGTTAAAAGATTATCAAGAAGACATCCGGATTTGGAGTCAAATGGTGATGATGACCAGAGCCTTAGAAATTCAACTTAAACAAAACGGTATTAATCAAGAATCTCTAGCTGAATTCCAGTTAAAAAACAATTCAACATTTCTGGATATAACTTTCCCACAAAATATTTGGTTATATATAAAAACTGAAATCGAACAGATTCCCAAGGATAAAACTTTTTTGGCAGCTTCTGATATCATTGAATCTATTTTTGGTAAATACAAACATTTTTCCTCTAGATGCCCTCTCAAACAGATAGGTCAGATGATTTTAAGCATTTGTTTATGTACGATGAATTTGACCACATCTGTGGTTAAACAGGCATTAGAAAATGTTCGCTATATAGACCTTAAGGATTGGTCATCTCAAGTTTTTGGTCAGTCCATGCTCTCGAAAAGAAAAATCGTATTTTCGACCTTAGATAACGACGCAGAATTTGTATGAACTTTTTTTAATGCTTTTCCTACAAAGTCAACACCCTAGATTGAACCATCTTGCAAATCAATATTGGCTCCGTGTGCTTGAACCAATCCACCGGGATTGCCACTTGCATTAATTAGAGATTGCTTAGAAATATTAATATCGTCGAAGTGGGATACTCCTTCATAATTAAAAGACCAGCCGTTAGAAGCGGGAATAAGGTTAATAAAACCTGAATTTATACTGCCTAACTCAATATTTCCACTTTGAGAGGCTAAATTAGCCCCCTCTAAAGTGATTTTGTCAGCCAGTAAAGCTAATGTTTGCTTTTCATTTACAGATAAATGCAGTGAATTATTATTTGGAATAGTGGGTGAAAAGAGTGAACTAGGAGCAATCAACCCTTGTCCTGCTCCCTCCACCGTAATACTTCCAGAGTTGCCATTAAACCTCAAACCAATAGGAATATCAATTGTGAGTAGCGGTGCTTGAGGATTAGTAGCACTAAAAGAACCATTAGGGAACTCAATAGCATCGGCGGTAGTAGCCAAAAACGAACCACCGATATCCAAACGAGCATTAGGGCCAAAGACGATGCCACTGGGGTTAATTAAAAACAGATTAGCTGTACCGTTAGCACTAATTAATCCATCAATATTAGATACAGAACCACCAGTAATTCGAGTGATGATGTTCTGCACATCTAGCCCATTTTTGAAGTGAACGCTAGTTCCTGTAAGTATGGAGAAGTCCTGAAAACTGTGGAAAAGATTATTTCCTACTTGAGTTCCCCCTTCGATAATTCTGGTGTTTCCATCTAATGTGGTGGTGGAATTATTAGGCAGAGTTAGATCAGGGGTCATTTGCGCTTGAGCCTTTGAGAGAACACACAACAACAAAAAATTAAAAAAAATGAAAAGCCGATATGTCATAGGGAAGTGAGCAGCTTGAAAATCCCCAATGATTAGTGGGTTTTCAACTGCTTGATCAAGGGAAAAGGAACTTCAGGACTCAGAATTTAGAAGTCGAAGAATAATAACTCCTGACTCCTGAGTTCTTTGTCATAAACCTAATGAGAGAGTTTATCAAAAACAGAACGAAAAAGATAGTTAAATATTTTTAGTTAAAATTCTTTTGTGTAGGACAAAAGCTACGAAAATCAATAAAAAGATAGTTGCGTGATTGACAATTTTATGGTGTAAGTAGGTATTGAAGATAAATCTTTTGATAGACAATTGCGAAAAGTAGCAAATAGTGAATTATTTAATCAATCAATTAACTTGATATTAGCATTAAAACATAAGGATACAGTCCTGCTGAATAATTCAAATTCTCATTTCTGACGTTAGAACTGATCTTCTTTCCAGGCTTGTTCTTCCCAGTATTCATCAGTTTGCTGTAGAGCCAGAAGTTCAAGTCTCCAACAGTAGTAGTCAGTAGCCTTAGCAGTGACAGCACCAAGGATAGCCCCAATGAATATAGAAGCGAGGACAGGTTTCCAGTCGCCTCTCCAGAGGGCATCTAGGGTTAGCCAAGTCAGCAGAATGTATGCGGTGATTGCAGATGATATATTGATGCTAGACCAAAAAAGTGGCTTGGGAATACCTTGTCTTTTGAGTAACAACCATTGAGTGAGAACAGCGAAAGCAGCCAAGATGATGGTGAAAAGACCGAGTAGAATAGCGATATCCTTAGTTTTGAGAAGATCCCAAGTGAAGGACAACAGTACAGAGAAAGTCACCAAAGCTCCGAAGAAGTAACCGACAGTAACAGCCAACATATTAGCAACAGTCCACCAGCCCCAACTGAGTCGAAGGCGAAGCCTCAATACTCGTTCGTGAACAGCAGACATTGTGAGGCACAGAAGTATTGCACTCCAAAAAAAACCATCCATTGATTTGCGGTTATGTATAACTAAACTTGAAGCAATTAATCGCAGAAGCCATCAACACGCAACTCGCGCCAAATATCAGAAGCTTGCCAGCCGGAGTTACCCGCAGAGGGGAATGTGGGGTAGTCTTGTCCGGGAGGATAGCTTTGCAGATATTCTGTGGCTGGGCTTTCTGTATCTACAGATTGCTCTAGATCAGCGATTGGTTGTGAAGGAATAAAATCCTCAATTAGTTCTTGTGGTAGCTGTGGGGGGATGGCTTTTTTAAGAGAGAGAAGTTCAGGTTTTTTGGTGGGTTTCATATTGCGGATGGTTTTAAGGCTGCCAAAATTAAAAAAGAAATGAAAAACCCCAGCCCATGAGACAGGTTGGGGGGATATAAAATACTATCTACCATCATGACACAACGGAATACTTGCTCAAGCATCTTCAGACTGGAGGTGGATTTATGAACAAACCTCCATCTCGTAAGCAGCCAAAACCGACAAAGGACAATCCAGGTTCAGCAACGATTGATGTGGCGGCGGTTGAAGTACCAGAGTTAACCGAAGAAGAATTGCGCGATCGCCTGCACCTGGAGCGAAAAGTCGAAAGGGCGTTCTATGAGGCGGGGAAAGCCTTGATGGAGTTGAGGGATCGCAGATTGTACCGAAATACGCACCGAACATTTGAGGAATATTGCAAAGACAGATTTGGTTACAGTCGTGATGCGGCGTACTTGAAGATTTCGGCTACTGAGGTATATGAAAATATTCAGAAATTTTTGCCGACCATTGGTCGGCATTGGAATTTGCCGACCAATGAACGTCAATTACGCCCGTTAGCTAAAGCCGAGTTAGAACCGAATAAACAAGCCAGCGTTTGGGAGCAGGCAGTAGACCAAGCTGGCGGTAAAGTTCCTTCAGGTCGGGTAGTCAAGGACATCGTAGACAGAATCAGAGAGAGAACCAAAGTCCCCAATCCGTACCACCTGGGAGAAATATGCGTGATCCAGCCCAAAGACAACCCCGACTTAAGGGGTAAAGCTGGTTATTGGGGTGTGGTGACACAAGTTGGAGAATACAGTTGTACTATACAGTGTTGGGATGGTGACTATACAGCCAAAGTTGAGCATTTGAAGTCACTGGAATTGCTGGAGGAGGATTGCAAATTCATGGAGCAGTTATGTATGCGGCTGCGGCGGTTGCATGAAGTGGGCGGACGTGACCCCGCAGTAGATTGGCTGTTGCAAGGGTTGGGGAAGCAAGCGAAGCCTTATCTGTCATCGTTGCAGGCGAAACTGCTAGGGGCTGTCGAGAAAGAGTATAACTTGGTTTGGAGGCAGCAGAAGTAATGCAGCAATGCCACAAATTAACAACGATACAGACGGAGAATTTCTTGCTTTTGGAAGGGTGTGATCTTGCCCATAATATATGAACATCACTTGTGAAGATATTATTATCCCCACAGGGGAGAAAAGTAAACTCGTTTTTACTACCAGATTTCGCATCTGGGAAACCAAAACTAAAAAGCGGAACGGTGCGGCTTGAGCATCGCCGTGTAGCAACAGTTTAGAATCCCCGTCCATTTATGGCGGGGAGAGGTCAAAAAAAACTAAGAATCTGGGAAATTATGGGCAAGCTGATTTTGATAACGGGTGTAAGCAAAGGTCTAGGATATGCTATGACCGAAGGTTTTATAAAGCAGGGGCATACAGTGATTGGTTGCGCTCGTTCTAAAGAGGCGATTGAGAAAATAAAAAACAGTTTTAGTGCGCCCAATGACTTTACAACTGTAGACGTAGCGGATGAGCAGCAAGTAGAAAAATGGGCAGTAGAGGTACTAAGTAAATATGAGCCACCAGATATACTGATCAATAACGCGGCAATTATTAATCATCCAGCACCTTTGTGGGAGATACCATCCGAAGAATTTTCAAAGTTAATAGATATCAACATCAAAGGAGTAGTCAATATAATCCGTCATTTTGTGCCAGCAATGGTACAAAAGCAGCAAGGTATTATCGTCAAATTTAGTTCTGAGTGGGGACGTTCCACCTCAGCTGAGGTTGCACCTTACTGTGCTTCCAAGTGGGCAATAGAAGGATTAACACAGTCTTTGGCACAAGAATTGCCTGTGGGTATGGCAGCAATCCCTTTGAATCCAGGGATTATTCATACAGATATGCTGACGATCAGCTTGGGAGAATCAGCAGCCTCTTATACACCAGTATCTCAATGGACATTGAAAGCTGTCCCATTTATTCTAAAGCTGAAACCCAAAGATAATGGTATTCCCCTAACTATTCCCGGATGAAAACGAATATCTGTTGAATTGAAGTTGTAATAAGATATGTTGCAATACCAGGGGCAAAATTGACCTACTTGGACATCATAATGATGGGTTAAAGTTCTGGGCTTGAGGGAGCAGTGGGCAATTTGGAAAGCCGAGCAGAAAAAATCCTGGTAGTAGACGACGAAGCAAGTATTCGCCGGATTTTGGAGACGCGCCTTTCAATGATTGGCTACGATGTCGTCACAGCAAGTGATGGCAAAGAGGCACTAGACACGTTTCGCTTGTCTGCCCCGGACTTAGTAGTTTTAGACGTGATGATGCCGAAGTTAGATGGTTACGGTGTTTGTCAAGAACTACGCAAGGAATCTGATATCCCAATTATTCTTCTGACAGCATTGGCAGATGTTGCAGACCGCATTACTGGTTTAGAATTAGGAGCGGATGATTACATTGTCAAACCATTTTCGCCCAAAGAACTAGAAGCGCGAATTCGCTCAGTTTTGCGACGGCGAGTCAATAAAACAAGTAGTGGGGGTTTTCCCAGTTCAGGGGTAATCCAAGCAGAAAATCTCAAAATTGATACAAATAAACGACAAATCTATAGGGGGGACGAGCGGATTCGCTTGACAGGGGTAGAATACAGCTTGTTGGAGCTACTGGTGAGTCACAGTGGAAAATCGTTTTCCCGTGCAGAGATATTGCAGCAAGTGTGGGGTTATGGTGCAGAACAACACGCGGATACTCGCGTAGTGGATGTACATATCTCAAGGTTACGCTCGAAATTAGAAAATGACCCTGATAATCCAGAATATATACTGACATCCAGAGGCACAGGCTATTTCTTTCAACGAATTACTCAAGCGGAACATGACTAATAAAGCTTGCAACCTATCTCTACTTAAAAATAAGAGCATCACGAAAAACGCTACAAGTAAATCGACAAATGGATTGAGCTAATATTGTTCAGTTTGATAGATGTGCCAACTTACTGGAGTAAGCCAGAGTGTGAGTCTAAAAGTTGTCAATTAAAAGCTTGTAGGCCAGACATGACACAAATATCAATCGTTCGTCAGATATTATTAAATACGAATGCCGGATTGTTACCATATCTGAATGGGCAACTGCAAACATCCAGCTTTTCAAATTTTAAAGCTCAGTTTGGTTTTCATGTAGACGAGTATTCTACGCAGGTTGTGTCGAATGAAGATGTAGTCAAAATACAGACAACACTTTTATTGGCTCTCAAGTTATTAATTAACCTGAGTTCGGGATAAGGAAAAGGACAGGTAGTAAGCTGAAAATAACAACAAATCCAGCAGCCTGTCCTATGTTTAGTTTAGATGCTTTGTTCTGTCATGTAGATGATTTCTGTAAAGCGTTTGAAGCGCAATGGCACAAAAAATTGTTAAATCATGGAGGAATAAAACGTTTTCGTGCTAAAAGCTTATGTTTAAGTGAAATCATGACAATTATCATCGCTTTTCATCAAAATCACTACCGGAATTTCAAGCATTTTTATTTAAATCAAGTGAAACAACAGTGGAGTTCTGCATTTCCAGGTCTTCCTTCTTATCAACGATTTATTGAATGGATGCCATCAACCTTGATACCTTTGTGTGTCTATCTGAAGCATTGTTTTGGACAATGTACAGGTATCGGTTTTATCGATTCAACTTGCTTGAAGGTATGTCATAATCGTCGGATTTCTAGGCATAAGGTGTTTGAAGGTTTAGCCGCTCGTGGCAAGACTTCTGTGGATTGGTTTTTTGGTTTTAAGCTGCATCTGGTCGTCAATGAGTTTGGTCAACTCTTAAATGTATCTCTGACTCCTGGTAATGTCGATGACCGTCAACCAGTACCCGATTTACTGAGTGGTCTGTTTGGCAAAATATTTGCCGATAGAGGTTATGTTTCACAAAAACTTGCTTCTCAACTTTTACAAGACTTCGGAATTGAATTTTTTGCCAAACCCCGTCGCAATATGAAGAATAAGCTAATGCGTCTTCATGACAAGCTTTTGTCCCGTAAACGCTCAATTATTGAGACGATTAATGACCAACTCAAAAATATTTCTCAAATTGAGCATTCCAGACATCGATAGCGAAGCGGTAGCCGGTACCCCGGCGTCAGCCCTGTTAATTTTTGCGTTAACGTTCTTTGCGGATTAATCGCTTATTGTCATCAACCTAAGAAACCTAGCCTTCAACTGGAGTGGCTTTTACCTCCTTATCTTTAACCCGAACTCAGGTTAATTATTGTTGATAGCCCAATTTCTCAAGAGGAGGCGACCCTACACGCTCTTGAGTTTCTTGAATTATTGGATGCACAAATCATCGCCTGGAGCCAGGAAAATTCACAATTACTCAAACCAATTTCCGAAATAAAAGGAACACTGAGCCAGTTGATAGACATACCGTACCACGGAGGTAATCTTCCAGGTTTTGAAATTAAAAGCCAGTTTAATCTAGTGTATAGTGCTGGGACTGTACAACCCAAGCAAGCAGATGAACTCACCAACGAGCGTTCATCGACTTTTTATAGTCCAGGAGATCGCACACCTATCAGTGGACAGTACGAACTAATCAACCCAGATGGAGAAAGTACAGGATTAGAAGTAACGTCAACTGCTGGGCATCCGTTTCCGCCAACGAAGCAAGCTGACCAATCTTATAAATTAGTTGACCCCACAAAGCATAAAAATTCGCATAGTTAGCAAAACTTTTAAGCCTCACAGTGCTGAGGTATTGGTTTTTATGAGTGATGCTTGACCAAAACAATTCGCAGTTCGCAATTCGCAATTGCGGACGTAATTGTTAATTGCTTCACTCAGGGTACAAGCCCCTAAATTTATTTATGAAAAAAAACAAAACACGTAGTATCAATACTCAAGCCCCCACCTTTAGGTGTGGGGTAATAATTGCGAATTGCGTTAGCGGAAGCGGGGCGTTTAGCCCATTGGTAATTGCGAATTGGAAATGACTACTCCCCCGAATTCATTCGGGGGATTCTAAAAGGATGCTACGCGACGCGGTTTTAACCCGTCGCGTAGCTTCTTTTTAGCTGTCACCCAGATGTATAACCGGGTGGGGTGAGTCGTGCGTTCGTCGGAAACGTTGCCGCAGGCATCGCCTCATGAGGTGGCAAAAACTAAGCTCACTTGTGACAATCGATTTAGTACAATTGGTCAATAAAACCCTAGTGATACGTTGGAACATCTGTTGACCCAAAGTTCACCCACCCCACCAAGCCGAACATTGAAGATTACGCTCCTCACGATAGGTTCAAGAGGAGACGTTCAACCCTATTGTGCCTTGGGCATGGGTTTAAAACGTGCGGGGCATCAGGTAACAGTGGCAGCAAACGAAAACTTTGAATCATTCGTGAGGCAGTGTGATTTAGAGTTTGTGGCGATCGCTCCTAATTTCCAAGAACTATTGCAATCAAAAAAAGGTCAGGAATTAATTGCGGGAGAAAAAGTTCAACTGGTGAGCGAAGAGCTATTTAAGCAACAATTAGAGTCGGGCTGGGAAGCTTGCCAAGGAACGGATGTAATCATCTACACCCCGCTTACAAACTGGGCATATCATATTGCAGAAAAATTAGGCGTACCTTGCTTTTTTGCATCAGTTCTGCCAGCGACTCCAACAGGAATGTTCCCATTTTTGAGATTTGCCCGAACAACAAACAATCCACTCAAAAAAGTGATTAACTATGCCAGTTACTTTGTAGCGGAGTTTTTGTACTGGCAGAGATACCGAAAACTAATCAACACATACAGAACCCAAATATTGCAACTGCCTCCCTTGCCGTATCTAGGCAAACGCTTCCGTAAGAAACCCCCGGCTAATGTAGCAAAAATCCCGGCACTGTATGGATTCAGCACGAATGTAATTCCTAGACCAAAGGACTGGGCTAGCGGGGTGTATGTGACAGGATACTGGTTTATTGACCTTGCTTCCACCTATGAGCCGCCGGAAGAACTGGTGGATTGTTTGGGACAAAAGCTAACACCTGTGTGTTTTGGATTCGGCAGTATGACAATGCAACGTCCAGAGTATTTGACGTATTTTATTGTGGAGGCGTTGAAAAAAGTTCGTCAACGCGGCATTTTATTATCAGGCTGGGGGAATGTGGGCAGGATAGTTAATGTTAAAGATTCATTACGCGTGTTTGTGATAGATGAAGTGCCGCATGATTGGCTGTTTCCTCAAGTGTCGGCAGTAGTTCATCATGGAGGAGCAAGTACAACGGCGGCCGTACTAAGAGCAGGGATACCCTCAGTGATAGTACCCTTTTTTGCAGATCAGCCAATTTGGGGTGAAAAACTAATGAGGCTGGGGATAAGTACTGCACCAATACCGTATAAGAAAGTATCAGAAGAGACTTTAGCAGCAGCGATTAAGGTCGTGTTGGGTGATGAAGTGATGCGCTCAAAAGCACAAGAGTTAGGTGAGAAAATTAGGAAAGAAGAGGGTGTAGCTATTGCTGTGGAAGTGATTCACCGACATTTGGGCTTGATTGAGTGAACTAGGATCTCTACAAATAGGCATTTTGTGATCATAATTGTAGACAACTAAGATTCACTTAGAGGGTGTTTATAAATAAAAAATAAAGAGGATCGCAGTCATTTCGCAGGACAGGTATTTTAAAAAAGACAGTCGTCATATTTGAATCGGATGCCATGAGTCGAAAACCTTATCCCACAGACATTTCCGATACCGAATGGGATTTGATTAAATCAATGATTCCAGCAGAACGTAAGCACAAACGTGGAAAAAAGCGTGAAATCGAGATGCGGGAAGTGGTAAATGCGATTTTTTACATCTTGCGCGCTGGCTGCTCATGGCGAATGATGCCTCACGATTTACCAGCATGGCAAACTGTATACTCATATTTTCAACGTTGGCAGCGCAAAGGTATATGGCAAAAAATTCATTCAGTTCTGCGAGCGCAACTCAGGCAACTCGAAGGACGAGATGTAGAACCATCCGCAGGAATTATAGACTCACAAACAGTGAAAACAACTGAGAAAGGAGGGGTGAAGGGCTATGATGCCGGAAAAAAGATTAATGGTCGCAAACGCCATATCCTTGTTGATACGATGGGTTTAATTTTGATGGTTGTTGTACATACAGCTTCAATTCAAGACCGTGACGGAGCAAAACTGGTACTAGATAAAATTCAATACTCATTCCCCAAACTGCATTTAATTTGGGCAGATGCTGGATATGCTGGAAAACTAGTTGATTGGGTCAGGTATTTTATTGGCTGTGCAATTGAGATTGTTAAACGCTCTGATGACACTTCAGGCTTTAAAGTATTACCTCGACGTTGGGTTGTGGAACGTACACTTGCATGGTTAGGTCGTTATCGTCGTCTCAGTAAAGATTACGAGTATCATCCCCAAACAAGTGAAACCATGATATACGCCGCTATGACGCATTTAATGTTACGTCGATTAGCCCGTAATCATAGTCGCTCAACCGCTTAAGAATTATTTTATAAACACCCTCTTAGACCGCGATTCGCAAACTTTGACAATCATCATGGCATCTGACGAACCTAAGCCTTTGGAGTACACTGAGATTGAGTTGCATAAAGAGAAGCTGTTTGTGCAAGCAGACGTAGCTCAACTCCAATCAAAAGAACTTTCGACAACCGAGGTAGAGGTAAATCCCCTACTGGAAAAACCAACAGATGATAAACAAGTAAATATTGAGACAGACTCAGCAAAAGATGAGATTGAAGCTTCAGGAGCGATATTTCAAGCTGTTGGGGTAATTACGGGGGAAGTAAACCTAAATGCTCTTGGCAGCAGCACTGTTACGATTGGTCAAAATCAATACCCCCTTTTCTATATTCCGAGAAAACTGAAAGTATTTGAAGCACTCAAGAGAGAAATAGAAACTACTGGCAACCGTACTCAACGTTTAGTAGTTTATCCAAAGGCAATTCATTTTCCACGCAGAGAGCAACCGCTAAAAATTGCTTTTCAGCTAGTAGGGTTTGACAAAGGGCGATTCCAGGAGACAATCTCAGGAGAGTTAGAAGACCTGGAGTTTAAGATATCAGGACTGTGGCAGTTTATCCCGGTCTGCCCTACTCCCTGCATCTCTATATTCCGCAACTTTAGCCCCGAAAGACTGGACTATATTAAGCAAGCCGAACCAGCCCGGAAGGTGAAATTCATGAAATCCAGTCATCTACCCTTGCTGTGGAAGGATGCACCAGTTAGACCGTTCAGATTTAATCCCAAAGTCCCTAAAAAAGAGCAAGGACACGCAGTATTTGTGGCCATGAAAGCGAAATTTATACCAGGGCGTGATGTTTTTGGTTTTGTGGCACTCACCGCACCACCCCTAGAAACTGCACCCAGATTTCTCAAAGCGTCCAAACAAGATAAAGCCACAGTCCAGCAACAGTCCAAAAAGAATCAACACTTTGGGCTGCGACCATCTAAAAAGGATAAATTAGGCGGCAACACAGAGGGTAGTAATCCGCCACCATTACCAATTCTGAAGAAAAAGCCGCTTGGGGGTGAGGAAAAAACAGACAAATAGTTTATCAGAAAAAGCTAGTACCGCAAGGCGGAATTCAAAATTCAAAATTCAAAATTCAAAATGAATACAGCGTAAGCGTTTCATTGATTTGGAATGGTCTGTTTATTTCCGCCGAACTGTACTAGGTTCAAAACCTCACCCCTAGTGGGTGAAAAAATCCTGATTAGAACTCCTGCGACCATTACCAAGAATGTTCAGTCTGCGCGATTACCAACAAGATTTAGTTTCAAAAACCTTTGCCACATGGTCGAATGGAATGAGAAAAGTATTGCTGCAACTAAGCACGGGTGGTGGCAAGACTATTATCTTTGCAGCAGTGGCATCTAAATTGACAGCCGAGGGTTCAGGCGTGTTGGTAGTCGCTCACAGAGAGGAGTTGATTACCCAGTCCACAGAGAAACTGGCGGCGGTGACAAAAGTGCAACCGGGCATCATCAAAGCCGGATACAAACCAACCGATTCGTTAATTCAAGTAGCCAGTATCCAAACTCTTGCTCGCCGTCAAACTTACCCGACTGCCAAGCTTGTCATCATTGATGAAGCGCACCATGCTTCAGCTAATAGTTACCGCAGATTGTTAGATGCTTATCCAGATGCCTTGATTTTGGGACTGACAGCCACACCAAGACGGGAAGATGGTTATGGATTGCGAGATATTTTTGACCACCTGATTTGCTCAATCACGACCAAAGAATTAATTGCCCTGGGACACTTAACAGATTACAAATTAATCGCAGGCTTTAAATATTCCCAGCACAAAGTCCCTCAAAAACGCGACTTCACCAAAAAAGAATTAGAAGAAGTAGCTTCTGACTACAAACCCTCTGAGGTATTAAAGCAGTGGAAAAATTTTTGTCCTGGTAACAAGACAGTTATCTTTGCAGTCAACGTCAAGCACTCTCAACAGATTGCAGCAGTGTTTTGTGCTGATGGCATCACCTGCGAGCATCTGGACGGAGAAACACCAAATAATCAACGTAAAGCAATTTTAGATAGATTTCGTAGCGGTCAAACACAGGTCATTAGCAATTGTGCAATTTTGACAGAGGGATTTGATTGTCCTGACTCTAGTGCGGCGGTGATTGCTCGACCTACTAGCAGTGTGACTCTCTGGCTGCAAATGATTGGCAGAATATTGCGTCCTGCACCGGGAAAAGAATCTGCAACTATCCTAGATATGACGGATAACTGGTTTAGGCTAGGCCGCCCATGTGACAACAGAAAATGGAGTCTAGACCCAGTATCCTGCGACCCAGATACCCAAGGGGTGAGATGCTGTCCCCACTGTCATCATGTCTTCAAACCAATGGCAGCTTTAGTTCGCACCAAAGAATACTTTAATTCTAAGACAGCAGAATTTGTTATCCAATATGAAGCAGATTGTCCTAATTGCCGTAAATCTTTTAAGTGGGTATTAGAAGAATCTTCTGTTAGAGAAAATGATGGAGTACCAGTAATTGTTTCTAGCGTTGATATTGAGTTCAAAGAAGTTCCGCCTGAAGTCCGTTCAATTTTACTTGTGCCAATTATTCAAGCCAAAAAACGCAAGTTTAGAAGCCCAGAAAAAAAGTTAATTTTCTATAATTCTACAATTAGAAACTGGTTTTTAAATTGCCAAGAAGTAAATCTCAGAGAATTACTTTACGCTATTGAGCTACTTGGTTGTCCAGAAGAAATATTTGATGAGAGCATAGAATTTTTAGCCTACCGTGTTCGCAACGCTCAAGAATGGTTAGACGTAACCAAATTTATGTCTAGTCGTCCAGACAATGTGAAGAAAGTTATTTGGACTAGGTTATCTCATCTAGAAAAAAACAGACTTAACAAAATGAAAGCCGAGTATGAAAATGAGACGAAGGAATGGTTGAGTGAAGAAAATCTCTCAACGACAGCAGAGTATTTAGAAGCCTGCCAAGATATAGAAATGTTTTCTTGCTTATGGCAAATATATAAAAAACCAGCTATTAAAGCAGCAATTGAGCGGCTAAGTGCTGATAAACGCGACCAAATCAATCAGTGGATTGCACAACTTGACAAAGCTAGTTACTGATTTTGGTATTGAGCCACACCACCTATCGCCCACCACCCGATCAATCCCATGTGGCTGCTTGTTGTCAAAAGCAATGCAATCGCCATCTTCCAAGCAATACGACTCCATCAGCCGAGCCTGGATTTCGCACAAGTGAGAAATCCGGGCGAGTATCTTGGCAACCAGAGATAGAGAACTTCGCCCTACCCATAATGTTGATTTGCGTCCCGGCTGGGTAAAACAGTACAAGTGCTTGGTGAAAATCCGGCAGCAGCTTCTCGCCCAACACCTCAATTACTTCAGCACCAGGATACATCGCAGAATCAACTAACCTAACGTCAGCCTTATTCCCCGATTTAGCATGATACATATAACAAACTAGACCGTATAGTTTAGGAAATTTTTCACTGGTTAGTTAAAAATATTTTTTTAAGACTAGGTAAATTGCGAAAAGTTATTCAAAAGCATACAGTTTTTTATCTTATAATCAGGGATGATTACAAATACAGTTAAAATTAAAGTTATATATTTTGCATGAATGTAACAAATTTTAGCTAAAACTGAAGTTGTTTGGAGTTTGTTTTTGGCAGTCTGATTCGCTTTCTAAAGCTCAATTTATTAATTATTCACAGACAAAAATTTTATTAAAAAGACATGAATAAAAACATTTTCGCCCTTCCATTTTCTGTAGTCTTTGGTGCTGCTAGTGCCTTTTGCTTAGGAATATTGCCTGCCAATGCCACCCTATTAATTAGTAATACTAGAGGAGATAATGTTGTACTTTTTGACGAACAGAACGGTCAATTCTTAGGAAATTTTATTACATCGGGTAGTGGTGGGCTAATCAGTCCCGATGATTTGAACTTTGGGCTGGATGGCAATCTTTATGTCTCTAGCGGTAATGACCCAAGTAATTCAGCAATCCTTCGCTACGATGGAAAAACTGGTAAGTTCATCGATGTTTTTGCCTCTGGTGGAGGGTTGTCGCGACCCTACGGTGCTGCGTTTGGGCCGGATGGATTGCTTTACGTCAGTAGTTTTCTTACCGACCAAATTCTCCGCTACAACGGCACAACAGGTACATTCATCGATGTTTTTGCAACAGGCAACGGTATACCTGGTGGATTAAATGGGCCAAATGACTTGTTATTTGGGCCGGATGGTAGCTTGTACGTTACTACTCAGGGAAGTATTGCTGTGGATAACCAAGCAACCTTTCCTGGCCTACCAAGTCAGGTATTGCGCTTCGATTTAGCTACGAAGACCTCTAGCGTATTTATCGAGCAGCCAACACCATCACCAGATAGTTTCGGATTCGTGAGTTTACTCGGATTAGTTGTGGGAACAGACGGTGACTTATTTGTTAGCGATTTTGCCAACGATATTAGGCGTTACAGTTTGGAAACGGGAGCTTTAATCGATACTTTATCAACGAATTATACAGGTACTAATCCTAGTAATAATTTCATTGGCAATTTAGCTTTCGGAGCAAATAATACACTTTACACAGTCGGTTTTAATTTCACTCAAAATAATGAAGGGGCGATTCTTCGCTATAACGGAGTGACAGGAGATCCATTACCATCGCTGGGTAATAGTAACGCTATCTTTGTACCTACTACTGATAAATTGTCACGTCCAATCGGTATTGCCTTCACAACGGAAAACTTGACTACCGTTCCTGAAGCAAGTACGTCCGTCAGCTTACTATCTTTAGGAGTGTTTCTCTCAATTTCATGGCTAAAACGAGAGCAGACAAAACGCAATACCTAGGCCAAATCAGCATGAATATTAGGCTGATTAATTGGCTTATTGTTGGTTTTTGGTGCAGTTTTTTCTGATCTACCTCCGGCAACAGCTTCTCGCCCAAAGCCTCAATCACACCTGCTTTATGCTTTTGAATTATTATAGCTAAACCAAACTCAATTACTTCTTTTGTCGGCTTTGAGTGGAATAACGGTACACTTACTGATGTAAGTGTGACTTTTCAATGCACAGTTCAAACAAACTCCGAAGCAAATAATAATCTCTTTTGTAATTGAGCCTGAAAAGCCAAGGCAATCAAAATTTTTCAATGTTAAATAGGTAGAAACAAAAAACATATGCAGAATACAGATTTCTTTCAACAAATTAAGCAGGTAGATATTCCTTGGAGAAGCACAAAAATTTCCCTACCAGTCTTTTATTATGATGTTTCTACCCTTTGTGTGCAATTTCTAGCTTCGATTAAAAAGGTTCGTCAATTTTTGCCTTCTGGGAGGATGCAACCGTTTCGAGTTACACCGTGGCATTGTGTTGTCTCTATCTCAGCGTTTGAGTATCGGAATAGCGATATTGGTGCGTACAATGAAGTATCAATTGCAGTACCAGTGATATTAGATGAATCGTCTCCCTTATTTATTGGCACTCTAAATCAAGTACCAAAAGTCCCACAAGTCTATATTCACCATCTACCAGTAACAACAGAAATCGCACGGGATTTAGGTGTAGAATTCGCAGGTTATCCCAAGTTTCTAGCAGAGATTGATTTTGAAAGAGATGGGAAGTGGGTTAGGTGTCATCTAAAACAAGCAAATCAGTCTATTCTTACCCTGACTGCTCAAGAGGGAAACCTTCAAAACGTTCCTCGCTCACGGATGCAACCTATTACCGTCAGGTCTGGGTATCTGCTGCGTTGTGACTTGATAGTCAGTGAACGGCAGCAAATGGGTCATCAAGGAGCTTTTGGAGTCAGCCTTGAACTAGGAAAGCATTCTATTGCCGAGGAATTAAAACAGTGGAACTTGGGTAAGATTATAGGCTATCAGTATGCACCTCAACATCAAGCTATTTTAACACCAGTAATTGAAAGTTTTTCAGTAATAAAAGACTAGTTAGTGTTAGCCAATACAAACTTTATATTTGTTTTACATCAGTAAGCTTGTCACTACAGGAGGCAACCGGCAACCTTTTGTTATCCACCCTCGGCTACCCACCGAGGGTTTTTTGTTGGAACTGATGGAATACTGGACTAGCAACTAGCGATCGCCTTGCCGGAGGCATCGCTTTTTTCCTCTAAGAAAATTCCCAACATAAGTAATTCTCAACATCAGAGATTTTGCAGTGGGAGCAGATTGATTCGTAAACATCTAAAATAAGCGATGTTCTGACTTGAAACACGGATCATGAGCTTTGCGAATAAAACGATTGTTCTCACAGGTGCATCGGCTGGAATTGGCAGAACGCTGGCAATTTCGTTAGCCCAACAGGATGCAAATTTAGTCTTGGCTGCGCGCAATCAAGAAGCATTAGAACAGACAATTACTGGGTGCAAAAACTATCCAGCCAAAGTGATTGCAGTATCTACAGATGTAACTCAAGCAGAAGCTTGCCAGCAGTTGATAGAGAGAGCGATCGCAACGTTTGGGCAGATTGATATTTTAATCAATAATGCTGGAATTGGAATGCTGACGTGCTTTGATGAAGTGAGGGATCTGTCCATTTTTGAGCGGGTAATGCAGGTTAACTATCTGGGTGCGGTTTACTGTACCCATTATGCCCTACCTTACCTGAAAGCAAGCCGAGGACAATTAGTGGCTATTTCTTCAATTTGTGGCAAAACAGGTGTACCCACTCGTACAGGTTACGTTGCCAGTAAACACGCTATGCAAGGCTTCTTTGATACATTGCGAATTGAATTGCACTCAACAGGAGTAGATGTATTGGTTGTCTCACCGGGGTTTGTGGCAACTGATATCCGACAAAGAGCGTTGGGAGCGGATGGAAAACCATTAGGCAAAAGTCCGCGTGATGAAACTCAAGGCAATATGTCAGTAGACGAGTGTGTGCGTCAAATTATCTGGGCAATGGAGCGGCGTAAACGAGAACACATTATGACGTTGAAAGGAAAAGCAATCCCTTGGGCAAAGCTGATTGTACCAGGATTTGTTGATCGTATTGTTGCTACTAGCATTCGTAAGACAACTTCCACCTGATAGTAATATTTCGGAGTACCAGATTTATCAGTATCAAACCAAGCTCAACTGCCTCCCGTACTCCTGCTCCAAACATTCCGCCTTGAGCCTAAAGAAACACACACACCACCTATCGCCCACCACCCGTTCAATCCCATGCGGCTGCTTGTTGTCAAAAGCAATGCAATCGCCTTCCTCCAACCAATATGATTCCATCCGCCGAGTATCCTGGCATCCAGAGATTGAGAACTTCGCCCGACCCATCACATTAATTTGCGCTGCCCCTGAAGCATAAGCTGGTGAATCCCGATGTACTTTGATTTGCGTCCCGGCTGGGTAAAACAAAACGAGTGCTTGGTGAAAATCCGGCAGTAGCTTCTCGCCCAAAGCCTCAATCACATCTGCACCAGCATAACGCCCCGGCTCAATCAATTTTACTTCAGCTTTCTTACCGGACTTGGCACTAGCCAAACTAACGAACCGTCGCAGATGCAACTCTAGACGACCATCAGCGTATTGAGAGACTGAGGGAAACATCTGTTTTTTGATAGATTTGCACCAATCCTGAATCTGTGCCAACTCAGCACCCTCCAGTTTGCTTAAGCGAGTAATCAGTTCAGGAGATTCGGGTTGTGCGGCAACAGGCTGTGGTACATCTGGAACTTGAGGAGTTGCAATAGCCAACGACGGAAACAACCGACCACGGTAAAACTCATGCTGCAACCCCGACAGAACCCCCAGCACCCCCAACTCTGACCAATCGCCCAAATCTTCGCCATGCAGAGAAACCCGATAGTACCCGCAAGCTAGGCGATCGCACTGTACAGGATAACCGGACGAGTGGCACTGTTCGATGAGACTCAAAACTCGTTGTGGATAAGTGGCAGAGAAAACTGGTTTGTGGGCAAAAAGAGGAATTGGGGCAGGGTGTGGGGAGAATAGGGGAGAAGTTTTCTCCTTGTCTCTTGTCTCCCTTGTCCCCCTTGCTCCCTGCCTCTTGCGGTCAACAGTGCCGATTTCTCCGCCCCAAAGCTCAGGTAAGTATTTTTGTACTACTTCTTCTCCAACCTGATACCGATGGCAGAAATCTCCAGTTTTCTCGAAGCAGCACAGCGTTATATCCACAGGGTTGTCCTTCTGCTTGGCTACCCAAAGCTGTATCAGAGTAAGCCGAGAGTCCAGAATCTCGCGGAACTGTCGTTTGTATTCCTGTTGTGCGGTGGTATCTTTTGCGGAGGACTTCCACCAATTGAGGAGTTCGGGAGTAGGGGAGAATAGGGGAAGATGTTTGCCAGTCCAACTTTTGGGAGGATAAAGCGAAATGGAAATGGTTTCACCTTTGATTTCCCCTGCGTAATATGAGGTGTAAATTGTCATACTCAAACCCCCGTTAAATCGTAGTCAGTAACCCAGGCAAGACGACTTTGCACAGTGGGTTGCTGGAAGGATTGGGGGAGGATGCACAGGGGTTGCTCATCGAATTTTGGCAGAAATGGAGAACGCAACTCGATACTGTAGAACCACGAATCGTTGATCAGCTGTAGTCCCAAAACAGTGCGAACCTTGACGGCATCAGCAGCAAGGCGGAATTTGACCAACTCGCCCACCATAAAAGTGGGTTTGGGAAGACGTACAGCCTGAAGTTGACCAGAAGCAACAATTTCGACTCCTGAGACCAATATAATTTGGCTGTCCAAAGCAATAGAATAGCACCAGCCGTCGGATGACCATTCGACCCCGCAGCAGTAACCGAAAGCTTTGGTTTTGGGCAGATAAACCCTTTCCAGCAGGCTGATGACCAACGGCAGGATATTTTTACCCCAGGGTGGTGAGATGTACCAGCAGGATTCTAGGGTGTTAATTTGATAACTCACGAAACGACCTCCTGATGAAGCATGAGACTGCACAAATAATGAATGCGTTTCCAAGGAACAGCTGCTTGTCGTGGGGAACAACTCAACCCGAAAGCACGACGAGCATCAAAGTTACCAGGAATTTTTTTAGCTACCCCAATGGAAACCCCATGAGCCACCGCAAGAACTCCGGGTTGATAGCTTCGGATTTCGTGAGAGAGCCGTACTTCCGCAATGTGATTTCCAATTTGGTCTGCCCAGGAGGTCGGCTGTTGACCGTGGAATAAGCCATTGGGGTAGGTAATAATAAAGACCCGTTCCCTTTCAAGCGGCAAGCCAAGGCAGTATGCGGGTATAGTTTCCCATTCGCATATATACCCGATTTGGGAAAGGTCTTTGAGGATAGTTGCCATTCCTAAGCGCGAGTAGCCCTGTGGGATTTTCGATGAGAGCGATCGCTGGTCTGTTGGAGTCGATAATCCTGAACTGTTCAGCCCAGAGTGCGGATCTGGGGTCATCAAGTCCTTGGCGGTTGCCGGAGTTACTTGTGCCACTGCAAGGGAATCCCCCGCACACGATATCGAACTGTCCCCGGTGGCAGAAGTAGGTGGTAATGTCCGGGTGGATTGGGATTTGGGGCTGTTCATCGCGCAGTTGTGATTGTGCGTAGGGAGAAATTTCGACAAATTGCCTGACTTGGAACTTGTGGGACAAACCCGCCGTAGAGATACCGTGATGGCAAAGTCCGCCAATGCCGGAGAAAAGCGAAAGGACAGATATCATCAAAAACCTCGACCGGAAGATAAATTTTTGAACTTAGTAAAGTGATGGTCAAACAAAAGTTTTGCTGTACCAGTAGGGCCATTGCGTTGCTTGCGGACGATTAACTCAGAAATGCCACGGTCAGGAGTATCAGGATTATGAACTTCATCACGGTAAAGCATGATGACAA
This sequence comes from Nostoc sp. UHCC 0870, assembly GCF_022063185.1. NCBI lineage: Bacteria > Bacillati > Cyanobacteriota > Cyanophyceae > Nostocales > Nostocaceae > Nostoc > Nostoc sp. UHCC 0870. The sequence goes on from NZ_CP091915.1 coordinate 80,789, forward strand.
CATCGCTGTCCTGTTCAACATTGCCTGAGTCTCGTAAATCACTCAGTAGTGGGCGTTTATCGTTGCGGCTTTCAACTTCACGGTTTAATTGGGAAAGTGCCAGGACAGGGACATCCAAATCTTTAGCAAGTTTCTTTAACCCCCGGCTAATTTCGCCTACCCGTTGCGCCATATTCAAGCGAGAATTAGTAGCTTCAGCCATCAATTGCAGGTAATCGATAACCACAAGTCCAACACCACCAAACCCAGAAGCAACGCGACGGACTTGGGAGCGAATTTCTGTGAGTGAGGGGCAAGAATCATCGTTGATGAAAATGGGCAAATCACTCAGTTGAGCGATCGCTTGACTTAAGGGTTGCCACTGATTGTGAGAGACTCGTCCAGTTTCCAAAAAGTTGTTTTCGATACCAGATTCACTGCTTAAGAAACGTTGTACATATTCGGCAGTAGACATTTCCAGGCTGAAAATAGCAACGGGCAAGCGGCTAAGTTGAGCAACATTAAGAGCGAGATTACCAGCCAGAGCAGATTTACCAACAGAGGGGCGAGCAGCCATAACATACAATCGCCCTTTGCGAAAACCACCACCCAGCAGAGCGTCCAAATCGTAAAAACCAGTGGAGAGGGCAGGGGAAGTTGTACCAGCATGACGAGCCTCAATCTCGCTAAAGGCATCATGTAGGGAATTGGAGATATGAACCAAATCAGTAGCAGAATGCTCCGATGCGATGCCGTAAACTTGTTGTTCGGCTTGGTCAAGAACAACGGGTAACTCAGTTTGGGTTTCGTACCCAAGTTTGACAATCTCGTTCCCAGCTTTGATTAACTGCCGCCGTTGGTATTTTTCCATGACCAAAGCGGCTAAAGCGTCGATGTTAATGGCGGAAACTGTACGGTCTACAAGCGTGGCCAATTTATTGCGTCCACCAATGCGAAACAGCAAACCATTGTCAGACAGCCAGTTGGTCACAGAAAGTAAATCGGTGGGTCTACCTTGCCCGTAGAGTCGCTGTGCAGCTTGGTAAATATCTTTGTGAGCAGTGATGTAAAAAGCATCGGCAATTAAGCGATCTCCTACTCTACTCATAGCCTCTGGGTCAAGCATGATACCACCAAGTATTGCTTCTTCCGCTTCAATGTTTTGCGGGGGCAGTCTGTCAGTGCTGGATGTGAAATCTAAATCTTGCGTCATAAAAAACAAACCTCTTTTAACAATTCGCAATTCGCAATGGACTTCAGGCTGCGGATTGATGCAGATGTGCATAAATTTGGGGATAATTCGTCTCTAACCACTCCAGCCATTTGTCCGTTGCACCCTTGTCTTGCTGGTCGTAGCGAGTAGTGAACTGTGCGAGCGCGTGGTCTTTGCCTATTCGATCTACAAGGTCGAGTAGTTCGCAGAAAGTGGCCTTGTGCCAGTCAAGGGAACGGTTTGAGTAATAGCCAATGGGTTGGTTATCCGGTTGTGATTCTTGAGTGAGCGATAAATCCGACTCCAGCACTTTTGACCAATAGCCCATTAATTCTTCCAAACCCGCTTTAGAGCCTTCAAGATTGCCGATGGATTTGATGACTGTGGGAATTTTCTCTGTCCACTCGCACCCACTCCACTTAGCTCTTTCCTTGGCGATTAACTCTACCAGTCGGCGGGAGCAAGTTTGGTAAATTTTGTCCCTGGTGGGTGTTCTCCAAGGGAAACGCCAGCCCCGCAATTTGATTTCGCTTTTGTAAACCGCAGGTAACGGATCAGATGCCATGATGCCAGGGTCTACCAAAACTTGATTGATTAAATCTCCAATCGACTGAAATTTTGACCTTGTAGCTGTTTTATTCGATTGTTCGGCTTTATCGAACGATCCCGCCGCAATAGTGGGTCTACATGAGGGTTTATCGGGTTGAAGCGAAGAATCTGGTTTTGTGGACAACGGAGTCAGAGATTCGGGAATGGGTTCTTTTTCTTGGTTTGGTTGTTCAGTTTTTTCACACACACACACATGGGTGGGGGATGCGCCGGGTTTGGGGGGCGCGTTCTTAAGTGGATAGACTTCAATTGGATAATCTTCAATTGGATAATCTTTGGGTGTCCCCCCAGCACTACCGGGGTGTTCCCCCAACACTACCGGGGGTGTTCCCCCAACACCCCTGGGGTGTTCCCCCAGCACACTCTGGGGTGTTCCCCCAACACTACCGGGTGTTCCCTCCGCACTACTGATTTTTTCGGCATCATTCGATGATTGTTTAGTACCTCTAATTAAAGAAGATGGTCTTGTGGGGTAGGGAAACCAATCTCCCAGATCCGTCAGGCTGTAATGATTTGAGGTTTGGAATCCGTCTTTTTCTCTACTGGTTTTGGTGACTAAATTCCAGGCTAGGAGTTCATTAACTGCGGCGATCGCTTTTCGACGTAAGGAATCAATTGGGGAGTTGGGGAAAGAACCGCGAAAGCAAGCCTCTCCAATAGACTTATAGGAAGGAAAAGCATTGTTGTCACAACCAGCACGACGGCACAAATGACAGTAAACACGATATGCCTCCATTGTTAGAGGTAAATCATCTAATTTACTATCCATGTAAATGTGGCGTTTTCTTCTGTTATCGCTCAAGATATCGTTAGTCATAATTCCTCTGTTTGGTTTGTGAGAAGGAAATGTTTTGGATGAATTATTTTGTTAAATAGCAGCAAGTTTTGGCTTTTTTTATGAGTAATAAAACACCCCAAACTGAATATGATTCTCCGTGGAAGCAGATGTTGCAGTTGTATTTTGAAGACTTCATGCAATTCTTCTTTCCTCAAGCTCATGCTGAAATTGATTGGAGTAGAGGTTTCGAGTTTCTAGATCAGGAACTCCAGCAGGTAGTCCGGGATGCCGAATTAGGAAAGCGATTGATTGACAAATTGGTGAAAATCTATCGCATTGGGGGCGAAGAATCGTGGCTATTGATCCATATCGAAGTCCAAAGTCAAGAAGAAACAGATTTCCCTAAACGAATGTTTGTTTACAACTATCGAATTTTTGACCGTTATGATCGCTCGGTTGCATCCTTAGCGATACTGGGGGATGACAACCCCAAATGGCGACCAAATCAGTTTGGTTACGAGTTGTTTGGCTGTACAGTTGATTTTCAGTTTCCTGTAATCAAGCTGCTAGACTATCAAGAAAGGTTGCCGGAGTTAGAAGCCAGTCGCAATCCATTTGCTACGGTTGTGTTAGCTCATTTGGCAGCAGTACAAACCCGCAGTAATAGGTCACAACCCAAGCAGCAGAAACTGGTTTTGGTGCGTCGGCTATATGAGCAGGGGTTTGAGCGTGAGGCTGTTATTAACCTGTTGGCTTTTATTGACTGGATGCTAACGTTACCATTGGATTTAGAACTAGAGTTTAAAAGAGAAGTCGAACAATTGGAGGCACAACAGCGTATGCAGTACGTGACATCATTTGAGCGAATTGCCCGTATGGAATCTTTGTTAGAAGGGATTGAAGTTGGTTTGAAACTAAAATTTGGTACTGAAGGTTTAAGCCTATTACCAGAAATTTCAAGGATTGAAGATGTCGAGCAATTAAGGGCGGTTCTTAAAGGACTAGAAACAGCAAGTAACTTAAATGAATTGCGTTCCTTGTATCAGCCAACAGCTGAAAATCCTCCAGAAAATTAGCATTGTTTATTTGATATTTGGTTTTCAAGGTTCAGTAGATTTTGAGTGCCGAAATTAGCGTTAATCAAGCACTCAATTCATCAAACAAATCCGCTTCATCCCCCCAAGAGTCCCAGCCGTCCCTAGACTCTCGTGCGAACATCTCCAGCTTGGTCATGTCTGGACAGAGTTTGTCTACGAGTTCAAAAAACTGAGGGGGCTTAGGGGAATGCTCACGCCTCTTAGCGTGCAGGATGGTGGACTCGTTGGTGAGTGTCCGCCCAGAGAAAGCTTTGACATTCCCACGAACAGCCAAAGCACAGTGTTCGGTCGAGTTTCGCAGCCAATGTCCCACCCCAATATGTGTTTTAGTGCCATCTTTAGTGACTTTTTCCCAGGTGAGGATGGTTTTAAGTTCAAATCCCCACACCTGCAAGCATTGAGCCGCTTCAATCATGTGATTATTCGTGAACCACAGCCAAAGTACGCAGCCACTCTTGTCGCATAATTCGGGAATGGGTAGAGCCAGAATTTCCTCAGTCCGCATTGGTTCATATGGGATGCGGTTGCGGTGAGTTTTATCTTTGGAACGAAGACGATAGAACCAAGGAGGATCTATAACAATGCACTGGTATTGTCCTTGCAGGGTTGTTAGTCTCATGCTATTTCCTGTGGTTGTTGAACTATGGTTGCGCTGATTGACTCAAAATCGACTTGAAAGATATTTAAATCACTTTAGACATCTCCGAAAACAGTCAAAGCCTTTGTTTGGCTAGGCTGTAGCCACTAAATGCAATCATCTTAAATTAGCTATTCTGTACGATGAAATAAGACTTTGAGATATTTGCTGTTGATAATTAGGCAAAAATATCTAGTTATATGCGATAATTTTAACCTGATGATATAGCTGATATTTCTAATGGTAATATTAGCCCTCGAATCCGTAACCTTACTAGCCCACAAATCGTCAAAATTACTTGCTTATATTTGCGGGTATTTAACCTAAATCTCTCTTGGACAACTCGAAAGATTTTGACTGACCGTATTCGATGTTCAACAAAGATTCGTTTAGATGAAAATATTGTGTTCTGTTCTTTCTGTTCAGTTGTTAGTTCTTGATTTCTTGGTTTCTTAATTGGAGTTGTAATTAAATCTTCTCCAAGATATGCCTTATCTCCTTTAAATCTTTGTTTGGCATCAAACTCTGAACGATATTCTCGGAACAAAGTTATATCGCTTTTTGGACCAGGTTCACCTGCCACAACATCAACGATATCACTAGCATCAGGTAAAATAATCATTTGAGTTTTAAATGTATGATTACTCTTCTTACCTGAAAAATATTTCTTTTGTTCATCATTGTCTCTAGGTCTTTCTCTGACTTGTTCATAGCTATCTACTATTAATTCATATTCTGTGAGCATTTCTTTTACTACTTCATAGTCAGAAGCGTTTTTTTTTACTTGTTCAAGCAAACTTGATGGCAGTAATTCTCGCAAGTTAGGCAACCAATAGTTAAACGTATCGTTGGCTGTAGACTCACTTACTTCAAACTGAATACCTAGAAGTTGAAAGGTTGTCAGATGTCGGAGATACACTAAAGTTAAAATGATTTGTTCAGAAATAGATAATTTTGGTTTCCGACCTCCTCCACCAGCAATAATTCTCACTTTCTTAGATTCCAGTAAAGCTTTTTTTTCATGATATAATCTTTCCCCATTTATGATTAATTGTTGTAACTGTTCATATTCCAGACCTATTAACCTTTGGGTTTGTTTAGGATTCTCTTCAATGTAATTCAGTATATTGCTCATGCTTCTGTGTCAAAATAACGCTTTAATGTTCTTTTATCACAGAATAATACTATTTTGGAGATGTCTACAGTGGCAGGCTAATTTTCCATCTGTTCGGTGCATTGGCAGAATTTGAACGCAATCTCATCCGTGAACGCACAACGGCGGGTCTTGTAGCAGCGCGTGCGCGTGGTCATAAGGGAGGTAGACCAAAAGCACTAGACCGAGCAAAACGCCAATTAGCAGTAAAGCTTTATACCGAAAGGCAACACACCATTGTTGAAATCTGTAGACTCATGGGGATTTCTAAACCAACTCTCTATAACTACATCGCTGAGATAAAAACATAACATGGCACACAAGGAAATCCCGGTAGAGGCACTCATCAACTTACGCCACCGCCTCGACGGATTACCAAGTCGTTGCCAAGAGCGTCGAATTCTCATTGAACAGACATCTGCTCTATACGGTGTGTCAACAGATACTCTGTATCGCGCTCTGCGTAACTTATCACGCCCCAAATCCATCAACCGCTCAGATAGTGGAACACCTCGAAAGCTATCACAGGCTGAAATGGAACTTTACTGTGAAATCATTGCGGCGATGAAAATCCGCACCAGTAATAAGAAAGGGCGACACCTCTCAACTGCACGGGCGATTGAACTACTGGAAGATTTTGGGATGGATACACCAAATGGCTTTATCCAACCGAGCAAGGGTACGTTAACTAGAAGTACCGTCAACTATTACTTGAAAGTATGGGGATATGACAATGAACGAATGACCCGGCAACCTCCGGCGGTGCGTTTTCAGGCAGAATACAGCAATGAATGTTGGCATTTCGACCTGAGTCAGTCTGATTTGAAACACGTAAAGCAGCCATTGTGGGTGGATGCGGGTAAAGGTAATCCCCTGCTGATGCTTTATAGCGAATGTCATGGACTGCCTAAGAATCAAGCTAGTCACGCATCTGCCCAATGGCAAGGATGGTCGTCGGGTGACAGCTCGTTCCAAGGGCAAAGTAGAAAGACCGTTTCGGACGGTAAAAGAAGCTTACGAAACTCTGTATCACTTTCACGAACCGGAAAACGAGGTAGAGGCTAACCTTTGGTTGCGCCAGTATCTGTTGCTTTACAACGATAAGCCACACCGAGAGTCCCCACATTCGCGCATAGAAGATTGGCTGCGAAATCTCCCCAAGTCAGGTTTACGCGCAATGTGCAGTTGGGAGCGATTCTGTAACTTTGCCCGCGAACCGCAACGTAGAAAGGTTGGTTCCGATGCCAGGGTATCAATTGAAGGCGTAGCTTATGAGGTAGAGCCAGACTTGGCTGGTGAAACTGTCGTCCTTTGGTGGGGTTTATTTGACAACGAGCTATATGTTGAGTTTAGCGATCGCCGCTACGGCCCATTTTACCCGGTTGATGGGCCAATTCCATTACATCGCTATCGCAAACACAAAAAAACTAAAACCGAAGAACGGGCAGACAGGATTGCGGATTTAGCAAAGAAACTGGGTTTGCCACGGACAGCATTGGACAAAAATGCCGATCTCCAATTTCTAGTGGACAAGTATAAAGAACTTGAGCCGACTGTCACACCTTTTAACGACCCAGACCCATTCCAAGAATTTACATATCCCAGCATAATATTCGCTAAATTGGCGATTTCAGATTATCTAGCGCAGCCGTTGGCCAAATTATCTCCTGAACAAATGGCATTTATTAATGCACTGCTAACTGAAACCCTCAACAAAAAAGTGATTATTGACCGGGTAAGGGAGTATTTCCAAAAGCCAAAAGGAGGGGAACAAAATGCTTACTGAGGTCATGGAACACTTTAGTTTGGTTAAGGAGTTTCCCAAAGCTGGGTACTACGAGACTGAACACCAAAAACAAATGTTCAAGGATATTAAAGTGGCAATTCATTCGGGGAAGTTGGTTGCCATTACAGGAATTATCGGGTGTGGTAAAACAACGACTTTACGACGTTTGTTTGACGTTTTGGAGAAAGAAGGTAAAATTACCGTCTCAAAATCGCTTTCTGTGGATAAAGACCGAGCGACACTACCCACTCTGATTGCTGCCTTATTCTATGATTTATCCACAGATAAGGAAATTAAAATTCCGAAAGACGGCGAAAAACGGGAACGGGAATTACGTGACCTGATTAGAAAAGGTAAAAAGCCTGTAGCACTGTTTGTGGATGAGGCTCATGACCTACATTACAGTACGCTGACGGGACTTAAACGTTTAATCGAGGTAGTTGAAGACGGTGGTGGCACACTTTCGGTAGTGCTGGCTGGTCATCCCAAACTGAAAAATGATTTGCGCCGTCCCACGATGGAGGAAATTGGGTATCGGGCGACGGTCTTCTCTTTGGAGGGGATTGTCGGTAATCAACGAGAATATATTGAATGGTTGGTATCTGAATGTACTACGGATGATACTTCTATCAGTGACATACTAGAGGCCTCTGCTATTGAATTACTTGCTGCGCGGTTGAGAACTCCACTACAAATCGAACAACATTTGACACTAGCTTTAGAGGCTGCGTACCGAGTTGCAGTCAAGCCTGTTACTACGGTGCTTATTGAGTCGGTGCTATCGAAGCTTCTTGATGATTTGGAACCAACTCTCACTCGGCATGGCTATAACGTGAGGGATTTGGCTGAACAGTTCAATGCCAAACCGGCTGAAATTAAGTTGTTGTTTCGTGGTCAACTTGACCCAATGCGTGCGCGGGAGTTGCAGGAGCAAATGTTGGCGGCGGGATTGCCACTTTGAACTAATTGAAAGCGCAATTTCCAGCAGGTTCATTTATAGTTGCAAATAATCCTGGCTCAAACCGATGATTGCAGGTTGGTTGCAGATAATCCTGGCTCAGTTGCAAATAATCCTGGCTGAAGCGTAATTATAGTTGCATTTAATCCTGGTTTGTAAATGTCATGATTGCAGGTTTGAGCGATTAGCATTGCAGGTCGCTACATATAACGGAGATAAGCGGATAATGCGCCGTAAATTAACAGAAATTGCAGTACCTGTAATGCCTCTTACATGGGCTACTTGGTGTGATGTCGTCAATATTAAATCTGGACAGTTAGCACTGCGTTTGACTCCCAATGGTAAACCCAGAGCAGGGTTAAACAATGGGAATCATTTACAACTACATCAACAACAGGGTATTTGGGCTTATGTCACCGTGATTAATGGGCCTAATAAAAAAGTTGAGGGTTTGAAGGGTTGGGTTAATTCCAATTATCTTTCTTGCACCAAAGAACCAATTGATTAATCTGAAAATCCCTTTGTTCTAATAAGCGATCGCCTCTTCCACCCCATTCTTAGAGAAAATCTACCAAACAATGATCTACTGGCTATTTCAAGGCAACCCAAAGTATTACCGCATCATTGAAGGTATCCGCAACTCCCTTGCAGATGTCTTGGCTTTTCACACGCTACGAAAAAGACATGGCTGCTGGTGACGGGGTGCTGATCTGGAAATCTGAAGATCAGGCTCAGATATAAGCGATGGGGTTACGCCCCGCCTTTTTGCGATCGCCCAAATCATTGAACCACCCAAGATGATCGCTAGTCCGCCTGATATTAGCTATTGGATTGATACCAGTTGTGTTGGTGTTAATCCCTGTGCCAAAATTCGATTTACTAGCAAACTGACTACACATCAGTTAACAGTCTGGCTTTTCTGAGAATAAAATTCAACACTGTTTCTTCTGAAGAGATAATATCGGCTCTACCTTCCATACCAGATTGAATCACACATTGACGATCGCCTGCTGTTAACACTTTTGTTTCTGGTTGGATGGTAACTTGGTAAGTGCCTGTGCTTCCACCTTGATCTTCGGTTGAGATGGTGTCTGGGGAAATGGCTTGCACTTTGGCTTTTAGAGTACCGTATTCGGTGTAAGGACAGCTAGAAAGACGTACTTGTACTTGTTGTCCTTTCTCTACTTTCCGAATATCTTGATTACCAACTAGTGCTTTAATCACTAAAGGTGAGTGACTGGGTGCTATTTGCGCTATCGTATCCCCAGAACGCACGATTTGGGCATTATTTCGCAGTTTCAATTCCTGAATTATACCTGATGCTGTAGCACGAATGACTGTATTGGCAATATCGCGGTTAATTTGCATCAGGTCTTGACGATTACTACTGGCTTGCTTTTGAATTTCCAGTTTTTGTTGAATGAGTTGTTGTCGTTCTTGATTGAATTTCGCCAAACTAATTCTACTGCTAGCTGTTTCGCTGGCAATTCTTTCTTGGGTGATTGTGACATCTGCGTTACTAGGATTTAAGCCTGTATAGGCGGCTTTGAGTCTTGCTGCGGCTGCGGCTATGGCTTGTTGTTGTTGTAGGATGCTTTGTTGACGTTCTTCTACGGTGGCTTGTTGTGCTGCTAGCAGTTGTTGTTGTTGTTCTACCGCTAACTGTACTTCTTGAAATTGATCCTGGGAAAGTGAACCGGATTGTACTAAGGGTTGATATCTATCTCTTTTCGCTTTAGCGGCTTTTAAAGAAGCTAAATTAGATTTTAGAGAAGCTTCGGCAGATTTTAACTGTGCTTGGCTTTTTTGTAACTCTTTTTGTGCTTGCTGGAGATTGGCTTTAGCTTCATCAACTTGGGTGACGGAAGTTACTTCTCTGTCTTGCAAGTCTCTGCGGTTGCGGTTGAGTTCGGCTTGAATGGATGCAATATTGCGATCGCTTCGGGATTGTTCGGCGGTAATTTGCTGATCTAAAGCTATAATTTGAGCGTCTATTTGTGATATTTGCAGTCTAGTTTGCTGAATGTTAATTAATAATTGCTGTTTTTGCGTTTGTAGTCTGCGATCGTCAATGACGGCAATGATATCACCTTGATTCACTCTTTGATTAACTTCTACGGTAATATCTTTAACCGTACCCTCGATGGGAGATTGTACAAGACGCAGTTCTCCGCTAGGACGAATCGTCGCTGGGGCTTTAATTGTGACTTTGTACTTGAGTACACCTGCTAAAGCAATAGTAACAGCAAAAATCCCCAGAAGTACCACACCGCCTAAAGTTGTCCATTGACTAATCGGTGGTAGAAACTCGTTAGGAGTAGCGAGGTGTAGAGAATCTGGATTAGTGATTTTCTGGGGATGATTGGGAGAATCAGCAGGCGAAACTAAATTTACATCAGCCATAATAAGTAATTATTGTGTCAAGCACCAGATTGAGATAGTAACACTTGTGCGATCGCTTGAGAAATTGGGAAACCAGGACAACGTTCCAACCAAAAGAATTCTCCCACGGGGTTAACTTCTAAAAATACATGACGCTCATCAGGAGTTAAAATCACATCAATTGCCCCATAATTTAACCCAAAGTAAGCCATTAAATTCAGCAACTTTTCTTCCACATCTTGGGGTAAATTATAGGGTTTCCAAGCATCAAGTAAAGCCACTCCTTGTTTACGCCAATCGTATTGTGCTTGATTCAAAGCTTGGGAATCAACCGCCGCCGCAAATACCTGTTTACCTACGATAGTAATCCGCAATTCTAAGGCTTTAGCTACCTTTTCTTGAAAAGTCATCGGACAAAAACGTAAGCCTTCTAAATTATCTAAATCTGCGGCTGAGATTGGATTAGTAAATACGACCTGTTCTCTTCCTTGTTCATCATAAATCGCAAAGGAAGAAAGCATTTTGCTAATCATATCTTGCGGACATTCTTGGGCAAATTGTTTCACCGCTATGGGGTTATTCGTCGTCAATGTGCGTGGTGTATCTAAGCCAATTTCTCTGGCTACTTGCAGTTGTAATTGTTTATTATCAGCACGACGAATATGAGGTAAAGGATCAAGGTGAAAGCCTTTAATACTAGCAATCATTCCTTGAACAGTGACGCGAGACTCTTGGATAGAAGCTTGTCGTAATTGTTTATCCATTGTGTTGGGAATCTTTGCACCTATGGCGATGCGTCGATACCAAACCGCCGAGACTTCGTTTAAATCGAGTGTTTGCTCATCAGCAGTGAAAATACATTTTTCACCATTACCATAATAAACATCTAACTGCACTTCTGTCGGAAATCTATCTGTGTCAAAGCGAAAGGCTTTACCGCCTTGTGCTTTGATTGCTTGCATTACGAGAGAAATACTCTCATTATCTTGACTATGGGTGATAATTAATACGCTCATAATTATATTGAAAAATTACTCACTAAAGTTTCTGCGATCGCATCTGCAATGGGATAATCTAAATCTCTCTCCAACATTCCCCATTCACCATTAGGATTCACCTCTAAAAAAATGTGTTCTCCATCTGGTGTGACAATAAAATCAAACGCACCAAATTTTAACTCTAAACGTTCCATGAATTCCCTAAGACGATGAATTATTTCCTCTGGTAATTCATAAATTTTCCATGTACAATCTCTTGGAGTATTACGTCGCCAATCTTGAGTAGAATCAGCATAAATCGACGCATCTAAAGCCCCAACAAATAGCTTACCATCTACATAAATAGCTCGCAATTCTTTAAGTTTGGGTATCTGTTCTTGAAATACCATTGGACAATAGCGCAAACTCTCAGCGTCTTCTAAATCTGCTGCTTTGACGACACTAGTGTACATAAAAAAATTCGAGCCTTCCATCCCATAAGAAAGTGGACGCAGCATTTTAGTAATCATTTTCTCATCAACTTGCCCAAAAAAATCTCTAGCGGCTTGAGCATCATTAGTCACTAGAGTTTTCGGGATTAAAAGCCCAACTTCCCTCGCTACCCGCAATTGATATAATTTATTTTCCGCCGCATGAATTTTTGCTAATTTATCTAGCCAGAAAGCCTGTTTAAGACTATCCCAAAAACCTGCTAGCACAGCCGACGATTCATTTATACAAGCTGCACGAAATTTTGGTGCTAAATCTGGACTGAAATTTGCTTCCCAAATGCGTCTAATCCATACAGATTTGACCTGTTGACTATCAAATACAATATCGTCGAATTCTACCCTGTGATGATTTCCGTCATTATTTAAATAGGCATTAATTTTAATATTCATAGGAAATTTATCAGTGTCCAAGCGTATTGTCTGGACACCACGTTTCAATAGTGATCCTATCACTCTATCAATAGTGAAATAATCGCCACTGTGGGTAATCAATAAAACGATATCTTGTTTAAAACTCATAAAACATATATTTTTTGACGCAAATGGAAACTATATAATCTATGGGGAAAACCAATGTTTGCAGTATATCAGTAGTTTTAAGCATACTCAGCAATTAAGAGAAAATATTGTCATATTCGGCAAGATATATGAGCTATTTTCAAACAATATTTTACTAAGTACCTAGGGTTTTTCAAAGTATATTCAACTAAATTTAGAGGTTGTTTAAAAGTGTAAGAGAGAAGGTTAGTGTAGGATAAAAATACATGAAACATCATTCATGACTGTTCAAAAATTATTTTAAGAATAAACCAACCTTGATATAAGGTTGGTGATGCAAATGATATCCATTGAGGAATACTTATTTTTACATCCAACAGCTTGCTAAATTCCTCATTAAATTATTCGATAGCAGCAACATCATCATCACCGTCAGAGGGGAATTTAAGAGTGACTACTATATCTTCCTTATCAGAAGGATATTTTTTAGTTACGACTCCGTCTTCTCTATCAGAAGGGAATTTAAGAGTGACGGCTATATCTTCCTTATCAGAAGGATATTTTTTAGTTGCGAATCTTAAACCGCCGTTAAATGCTTCTGATTCCTCATCAGACATTTCTTCAGCATTTTGCCCTTCTAAAAATCGAGCAAAAAATGGTACTGTTTCAGAATTTAAATTCTCTGGTTGATTTTCAGGCATAAAACCTCCGATATTGTTGCGGATAAAACATATATCCGTTTTTTAGTATTACACTTTTTCTTAAAAAAGCAATCTTCTAAACCTTAACCTTTAGTTAACTTTAGATGGCTTTTCATCAGATAAATAATTTTATTCCGCACAAACATTTCGACCATTAACTATCAATAGTCAATAGCCAAATAAAATTAATCTCTGACATTTTTATAGACACTCAATTAGTGTCATTAATGATAATATCAGAGCCAATATCAAGATTTATGCAAATCCAACAATAAAAATAATTTATCTAAAATGACTAAAAAATTAAAAACCAATAACTTTATTTCATGAGACAGGACAATATTTTCCTAAGTCACGGTTAACCATTGTTTAGATAAAAAAACGTTATATATTTAAAAACACTATCATTGCCGAATTCTCTCATTGATTACCAATGAAATATAAAATTGTCTTGCAACGCAGCGAGGAAGATTGCGGTGCGGCGTGCATTGCAACTATTGCTAAACATTACGGACGTAATTTTGCTCTCAACCGTGTCAGAGAAGCCGTCGGTACAGGAGTGCAAGGTACAACTCTTGTAGGTTTAAGACGCGGTGCGGAAACCCTGGGATTTCATGCGCGCCAAGTCAGAGCGACCCCACAGTTAATTGAGAAACTCCACGAAGCACCTCTACCGGCAATTATTCATTGGAAAGGCTACCATTGGGTAGTTTTATACGGACAAAAAGGTAAAAAATACGTCATCGCCGATCCTGGTGTGGGAGTTCGTTACATTAGCCGAGAAGAATTAGCTAGAGATTGGCTAAATTACGTCATGCTGTTACTAGCACCAGATGAAGTGCGTTTTTATCAGCAACCATCAGAAACTTTCAATGGTTTTAGTCGATTTGTGGCGCGTGTATTACCCCATCGTCAGATTTTAACTGAAGCATTTCTAATTAACCTAGCAATGGGAATTTTATCATTAACCACACCTTTTCTCATTCAAATTTTAACTGATGACGTATTAGTGAGAAGAGATACCCAACTGTTAACCACAGTTGTGATTGGTGTGATGGCAATGAATCTATTTAGTAGTACCTTAAAACTTGTGCAATCTAATTTAATTGCCCATTTTGCTCAACGCTTAGAATTAAGTCTAACTCTGGAGTTTGGCAGACAGATTTTACGTCTACCTTTAACTTATTATGAAACCCATAGGAGTGGTGAAATTGTCAGCAGGTTGCGAGATATTGAAGAAATTAATCAATTAGTTTCCCAAATTGTTATTAGTCTGCCCAGTCAGATATTTATTGCTGTAATTTCGATTATTTTTATGGGGTTCTATAGCTTTAAATTGTTGATTCTGTCGGTATTTATAGCTATGATTATGTCTACATCAACAATTGTTTTTCTACCTACCCTCCAAAGAAAAATTCGGGATCTTTTAGTTGGTCAGGCTGACAATCAGGGAATGTTAGTAGAGACTTTTAAAGGCATACTAACTTTAAAAACTAATAATACTGCTCCCCAGGCTTGGGAAGAAATTCAAAGCCGCTTTGGTAATCTAGCCAATTTAAGTTTTACCACTGTACAAATTGGGATTATTAATAATGTATTTTCTGGCTTGGTTTCGGCTTTTGGTAATTTAGCTATTCTCTGGTTTGGTAGTAGTTTGGTGATTAGTCAAGAATTAACTATTGGGCAATTGTTAGCATTTAATGCTATGAATGCCAGCTTCAACGGTTTTTTTACTAGTTTAATTGCCTTGGTGGATGAATTTGCTATAGTCCAAACTGCGACACAGCGCATTACAGAAATTATTGATACTACACCAGAAGAGCCAAATGAAAATCATAAACCTTGGGCAGTAATTCCAGGTGATATTGATATTAATTGCACTAATATTAACTTTCATCATCCAGGTAGATCAGATTTATTAAAAGATTTCTCTTTAGTTATTCCTGGCGGTAACGTTACGGCTTTGATTGGTAAATCTGGTTGTGGCAAAAGTACCTTAGCAAAACTGATTGCTGGTTTATATCCTCTCCAATCAGGCAATATTAGATTTGGGATATATAACCAAAATGATTTGTCTTTAGAATGTCGGCGACAACAAGTAATTTTAGTACCTCAAGAAGCACATTTTTGGAGTCGCTCAATTTTAGATAATTTTCGCTTTTGTTATCCCCAAGCGACGTTTGAACAGATTGTACAGGCTTGTAAGATGGCTAGTGCTGATGAATTTATTCAAGAGTTACCAGATAATTATCAAACTGTTTTAGGGGAATTTGGTGTGAATATATCTGGGGGACAAAAACAAAGATTAGCTTTAGCTAGAGCTATTGTCATAGAACCACCAATTCTAATTTTAGATGAATCTACAAGTGCCTTAGATCCCATCTTAGAAGCGCAAGTATTAGATAAACTATTACATTATCGTCAAGGTAAAACGACAATTATTATTAGCCATCGTCCCAGGGTAATTTTACGGGCAAATTTTATTGTTCTTTTAGATAAAGGGGGTTTGAAAATACAAGGCTCTCCAGAAGAACTGCAAAATCTAACTGGAGAACATCTAGACTTTTTAAATCCTTAGTCTTTATCGGTGTTTTAAGTAGGTGGGCATGAAAACTTTGGCTCTCTCAGAGTAGTTATGCTAAAATAGCATAAATAAATTCAGTATATTCCAATAAAAATTGCCATCGTTGCCTCTAGTGAAAATAGTCTATTGATATAGTGCTACGGAGATTCACAAGATGTCAAAAAACAGCCAGAGCAATTCTAAAGGTAACGTAAAGCAAGAAGACTCTGTTGGTAAGTGCATCCTTAAAGCACTTACCGAAAGTGAAATTTCCCAGCTAATCGATGAATTATTTGCAGTTTTATCCGACGAACAGCGAGAAAGTGCCTTGGCTCAACTATCAGGAGATACTCAAGAGACTTTAAATCAAATCATCGCTCCACCTCAAACAGTAGAACAGGAAAAAATAAGCAAAGCACAACCAGCTTCTTTAGCGAAATTAGCTCAAAGTTGGTCGGAATTATGGGGAGAATGGAATCAAATTATTTGGCAAGCATCCCAGGAAGAGGGGAAATATATAGTCCAAGAAGTAAGCTGGGAAGAACCTTATTTTGATGATTGTACTTTCGTCGAAGATTTAGAAGCAGTTGCACAAAAGATGAAGCCATTGGTAAAAATAGCTTTTGAGAATGGCTTTAGTAATGATGATGGTTTTGCAGCCAGTTTGTTGTCAGCAGAAAGCGAAATCGCTGATGGTATACCCGACTGGATGGAAATTGCTAATGGTATTCATGTGGAAGGAGCTACAACAAGCTGCTTGTTGGAGTGGGAATGGTTGTTAGTGCAGTCACAAGGACAAGATGGGTTTAAATTAGCTCAAAAAATTAGAGAATGGGAAGAAAAGTTTTCTAACACTAGTTTAGATGATGATACTGTAATCGATTTCTTCTCTAATTTACCGGATGTGCAAAAAAAATTAGTTTTAGATGGGATGACAGCTAATCGAGAGGTTCAAGAGTGGAAGTATGACCTAGAGAATACTCACTCTTGTTGGCATATACTCTACATGGAACTAATGCAGCAATTTGCAACACCAGAGGTATATTTGAGCAATCTTCGGGCGACTATTTCCCAGCAATGGCAAAATGGTTTACCTGTAATTGAGGATTTGTTGACTAAACAGGAATATCGAGAAAGTCTGATAGTAATTCAAGAGACTTTGGATGCCTTATTAAAAAACAAACAAGATAAAAATCCTTGGACACCAGAAAATTCGCTACTATTTGTAACATTGGGTGGATTTTCTTACGATCCTGGAAATGGTGAAAAGCAAAAAACTTTACTTCGCTATTACCAGCAAGCTGTTCGAGAATTGGGAGAAATAGAACGGGCAAATGCTCTAGAAATTCAGCAGATTACTTTTGAATGTTGTTACGACTGGTCGAGAATGTTCAAAGCTTTTGCTGAGATACCAGTTAGTAAAAATACTCAGCAAGCCTTATTTACTTCTTGGCGTGAATCGATAATTAAACGTGGTACACCTTACAGATACTCAGATTTTTATACAAATATAAAAACCGTAGATACCTGGTGGTTACATTGGTTACTCGATAGTATTACGACTGAAGAAAAAGGACATATTTGGTTTAGGCAACAAATTATCGAGTGGTTAGAGAATTTACCTGGAGATCCGGCACAACTAGGTAGGGAGTACAATGTAATACATTTGTTAACAAGAGATTTGACCCAAATAAAGTACCAGGGAAAATCCCCATTACCTAAATTTTATGAAGTTGTGATTCAATCTAATCAACTATCAACACCGGATGATATTTCTAGGAGAATGTACCTCCAAGAATATGCACCCCCCGATTTGTGGGAAAGAGTAATGGCTTATTGGCAAGCAAACTTACACAATTTCGTACCATTACCAGAAGCATCCCAAAACTCAGATTATACGAAAAATGCACAATGGATGTCTGCCTTGAAAGAGTTAGCACCAGAGAATTATCAGAGCTTGTTATCCCAATGGAAAGTCCAGCACAAGCGACGATCTAATTTGTGGAAGGCGATGAAAAATTTGGGGTTGACATAGGGCATGGGGCTGGCTGTGAGAGTTGACTATGTTGATTCGAGAAGGCGACGATGAGATAGTAAAATATGCGATGAGCTTATACCCCGCAGTAGGCGATCACCAAGCCGATCAACGCTGTACGATGATCTAAGCGAAAAAAAGTTCAGTCTGCAAACAAGTTGTGATTAACCTACGCTCCGCCACCTTAGCCGATTTGAATTTGTTGCGACACTGGGATGAGCAACCTCATGTGATTTCCTCAGATCCTAATGATGACTGGGGTTGGGAGGTAGAACTTGCTCGTTCTCCCGATTGGAGAGAGCAATTGATTGCGGAAATTGATGGTCGCCCCATCGGATTTATCCAGATCATTGATCCTGCACGCGAGGATAGCCATTACTGGGGTGATGTTGAGGCAAATCTTCGTGCAATTGATATCTGGATTGGTGAAGAGATTGATTTAGGTAAAGGCTATGGAACACAAATGATGCGGCTTGCACTTGCTCGATGTTTTGCTGATCCACTTGTGACAGCTATACTTGTTGATCCGCTAGCCAGCAATACCCGTGTTCATCGCTTTTATGAACGCCTTGGCTTCAAATTCATCGAGCATCGCTGTTTCGGTGACGATGAGTGCTTTGTTCATCGCCTAAACCAAGAAGATTGGCACTGCGAAAGTGAAGTGTATGTCTAGATCAATTTCTCGCACTCGTTGAATGGTCAGTTGATTTTCCCAATCATCCAGCGCGATCGCTTGATGAAATGTTATCGAAAAATTGGGTTTTAAACTTCGTCCTTATTCGGCAACCTCAGTAACCATCTAGGGCGGCTTTTGGTACAATATGGGATGTGGAAGGGTAATTAACCACCTGTGATCGCCATTTCTAGATGCTGGTTTATCATTGGTCGTTATTAGACAGATA
This sequence comes from Nostoc sp. UHCC 0870, assembly GCF_022063185.1. NCBI lineage: Bacteria > Bacillati > Cyanobacteriota > Cyanophyceae > Nostocales > Nostocaceae > Nostoc > Nostoc sp. UHCC 0870. The sequence continues at coordinate 99,569 of NZ_CP091915.1, forward strand.
TTTCTGCCTGTACTATTTTGCAGTCTTTTTGAGAGATCAAATATGATTCCTATAGAAAATAGTTGTTGTATGTGAATAATACTTTTGCAGTTATATTTTTCTTTAAAAAGCTGTTTCTTAAACCCTGCTTTAATAAATGATTATCTTCAGATAATGCCCGTATGTTAATCAGTAGGCAACGAAATATCTGTATTAGTTTTGCAATTTTTTAGAGAAGAGAAAATGAAAAACTTTAGCAGTTTGATGATTGTCGGAGCAATATTGTCGATAAGTGCGCCGGCATTAGCTGAAAGCCGTGCGGTTAATGTCAGTATTGGCAGTATTGGTGGTGCATTAGATAATGCTGTTTTGCAAACAGTTCGCCAAGTGATCGGGTTTGCGGTTGGGACTGGTACTGTCGATAAATTTATTGTATATAGCCCAAGAGAAGGTGGTCCTATTCCGAAAGAAGGTGGGTTATCTGCTTGCGCTGAAGTTGGGTTCGGCGTAACTAATGCCAAATTTAAAGCTTTTGTTCAGCAGTTGCGTTCAATTACACCCCGCTCAGGAACTTTCTTAAATGTAGAACTTACTGCAAGCTGTAGACTCAACTAAAAATGTTGGTAATTAACCCTGTTGTGTCACTTTTGAAAAACCATTATCCAAGCCTGATTCTGAAACTGAGAGAGATGGGATTGTTTCAATTTGGTACAAAAGGGTTAAACTGCTGGAGTTAAAAACTTAAGACTCCGTAATAATACTACCTAAGTGCTTGAGAATTCTTAAAACTCCAGATAAATTGTTGAGATATTGCGATCGCGTGGAAAATAGATCAGAAGTGCCATACTGTTTAGCCAAGGTTTTGACAAACAAAAAGCTGCTACCGTTGGTGATCATGCCGTACAAAGGTTGTTCTGGGTGGGGATGAACAGCCATGTAAGCTAATGTCTGGGGAATTGCTAATTCTAAATCAAAGATTGTCTTTTTTGACTCAATGAGGACAATCCACAATCTACCTTGCAAAACTAAGACATCAATTCTTCCTCGTAAAATCTCCTGATTATCTCCCTGTGCTTCAATCTCAACGGATACCTCGGTTTGAAATCTGTAAGGTGCTTGATAAAAACCTGCAAGTTCCAGTAATGGTGAAAGGACGACCATTTTAACAGTTTCTTCTAAAAGATTGCCATAGGAGATTTGATAGAGATAATTTTGTCTAACTTGTGCCAATCTTGTTTGCTCTGCTTCACTTAATGCAGGTAAATCAGCCATCCATTCGGTAAAAAATTGACTATCTTCACTAAGTGTTAAACCTAGTTTTTCTTTGACTTGGCGGAGAGTAGTAATTTTTTCTGCAATGGCTATGCTTGTGGTCATGGTGGAATTTGCACTACTTGCTTAATATTAGGATAATTGAGAAATCTATGGTATTTCAAGAATAATGTGTGACCCTGGAGGTACATCTGATGATTTTCGGCAATCTGTTAGAGCAATTGCTGCTATGGGAAAACTGAAAACAAGACCCTGTGCTGGAAATGTGGTGTTTGTTTTGCGTAGATTATCAGATTGAATTCTCAGCCAGCAGTCTAAAATAGAATAGACATCTCCGAAAACAGTCAAAGCCTTTGTTTGGCTAGGCTGTAGCCACTAAATGCAATCATCTTAAATTAGCTATTCTGTACGATGAAATAAGACTTTGAGATATTTGCTGTTGATAATTAGGCAAAAATATCTAGTTATATGCGATAATTTTAACCTGATGATATAGCTGATATTTCTAATGGTAATATTAGCCCTCGAATCCGTAACCTTACTAGCCCACAAATCGTCAAAATTACTTGCTTATATTTGCGGGTATTTAACCTAAATCTCTCTTGGACAACTCGAAAGATTTTGACTGACCGTATTCGATGTTCAACAAAGATTCGTTTAGATGAAAATATTTTGTTCTGTTCTTTCTGTTCAGTTGTTAGTTCTTGATTTCTTGGTTTCTTAATTGGAGTTGTAATTAAATCTTCTCCAAGATATGCCTTATCTCCTTTAAATCTTTGTTTGGCATCAAACTCTGAACGATATTCTCGGAACAAAGTTATATCGCTTTTTGGACCAGGTTCACCTGCCACAACATCAACGATATCACTAGCATCAGGTAAAATAATCATTTGAGTTTTAAATGTATGATTACTCTTCTTACCTGAAAAATATTTCTTTTGTTCATCATTGTCTCTAGGTCTTTCTCTGACTTGTTCATAGCTATCTACTATTAATTCATATTCTGTGAGCATTTCTTTTACTACTTCATAGTCAGAAGCGTTTTTTTTTTACTTGTTCAAGCAAACTTGATGGCAGTAATTCTCGCAAGTTAGGCAACCAATAGTTAAACGTATCGTTGGCTGTAGACTCACTTACTTCAAACTGAATACCTAGAAGTTGAAAGGTTGTCAGATGTCGGAGATACACTAAAGTTAAAATGATTTGTTCAGAAATAGATAATTTTGGTTTCCGACCTCCTCCACCAGCAATAATTCTCACTTTCTTAGATTCCAGTAAAGCTTTTTTTTCATGATATAATCTTTCCCCATTTATGATTAATTGTTGTAACTGTTCATATTCCAGACCTATTAACCTTTGGGTTTGTTTAGGATTCTCTTCAATGTAATTCAGTATATTGCTCATGCTTCTGTGTCAAAATAACGCTTTAATGTTCTTTTATCACAGAATAATACTATTTTGGAGATGTCTTAAGGATAACCTTGAATCCCAGTATGCAGAGTACGCATTGTACGAACTGTTTAAGCAGATATTTCAAGGTCGATTCTATGAAGTTCCACTAGGGACATTCGAGCAGATGACAGGACTATCACTCACATCCCAGGAAGGGGGCATGAAAATAGACCTCCCACCCTTGCGACAGTTTCTTAATAGACTGCTGGCTTTAAGGATTGGGATGCAAAACGTGATTTTCGAGCGTTTCGAGTTGTTGCTTTCTCAACAAATTGAAACTGCGATCGCAAATGGTATTTTTGAAGTTGGTGTAGAAACTCTTCGGGCTGAACGGTTTACCATTGATAGCCAGGAATCGGTTTATACACATCCTCAAACTGGTAGCGTGACCAATTACTTGAAGATAGAACGCACTCAAAAGAACAACATCAGAACTGCTGATGAAATGCTTGAGTTTGTTGACAAGTATCAGGGGCAATTTCTGATCAACTCCAAGTCTGGGAATGCAGCCGTATCAATTCCTACTCATAGCATATTTGACTCTGATGGTGGCGTTGTTCCACGAGTTCTGCTTGTGCGACCACAGAAAGAGACTCGCGTACCTGTTAATAAGCTCTCATCTTCCACTTGGCAGCAGGTTGCGGCTGATGCATTTGTTGCGGCGTGGTCGAAGGAGGTAGACGAACTGCCCAGATTCACTACTGATTATCTTCACCTTGTGACAGGCATACTGCTACCAATCTGGAAAATTCTGCCGCAGAAGAATAGCCGGGTCTTTCGGTTGCAAACTTCGGATGGACAGAAGATTCTTGGTCGGATGGTTCAAGCAGTAGATATCCAATCTGTGGCTGAACAATTGGGTATGAAGAACAAGCTGTTGAGTCCAGAGGAATTGGTTTCATTGGTGCTGAACGAAGGGTACTCTCAGCAGTTGCCCGGTGGCGTAACTTTGCGACGTTCTTATATTGCTGGTGAGCCACGTCTAGAAATAGTCGATGCCCTTCCACTGGCTGATCAGCTTGTGGCTGTTGGATGTTTCACCGAAATTATTCAATGGCGCAAGCGGGTGTTTGTACCAACTGGAGAGCGTGCTGCTGGTGTGCTGGCGACAGTAATTGGGATTCTGGGCTAATGTGATAAGGCGGTGGGTTTTCCTGCCGCTTTATTTTTTTAAAATTCTGGTGTGCAGTTGCACTTTTTGTAAATCTTATTATTAGCCGCAAGCGTCCCGAGGGGAGAAATGTTGAAGTCGTAGATGGGTATCCGCCGAGATAACGGCAAAATGGGACACGTTGTAAAGTTATGTAAATCTAGATACCGAAAACCTTGACTTACCGTTGTTTTAGCCTCAAGCATTACTTAACTATTTTAGTCAGGTCATATTTTCTGTTTCTCCTCTGCGCCCCTGCTCCCCTGCTGACTTAGTGATGGTATATTTTTTTAGTTGGAAGTTCCTTTCCTCTCATCGTTTCGCCTTCGGATAAAACAAATATGTCACCCACTCACTCAGTGGGTTTTCATGTTCTGCCAAAGAGTTATCGCCTTGACAAATAAATGTCACAAAGTAATATAGTTGCTCTTGCGTGTGGACAAACTTACCGTATTCTATCTGCCGAGTTATTTCCACAGAAGTAACCTTGTCTAAGGGTGGGAGAGGGGAAAGTTTTAAGCTCACACTTAATGGAGGTGATTCAACGAGGTCTTTAATCCCTCTATCTACTATGAGTGAAATTACCCACTCCTGACCCCACGGGTGTGGATCGAGCGAAATAATTTGTAGGCAAGGGGTGTTTTTATCGACCCAATACCATGCACCCTGATTAAAAGATTGAACAGGGATGTAATTGTCTTGGGGTGGCAATTTTCCTATAAATTTGAGAAAATCTGTATCTTGGCGATCGGTTAGGTTCATTGCGATAATCCCTGAAGACAGTACTTAGTATTTTTCAAAGCTTTGATATTGCAAACTGCCGACGCTCTCTACGTTCCCTGCGGGACGCTTACGCGTAGCTTGCTTCCCCGGAGGGGTACGCGCAGCGTGTCGCAGACAGACGCTAAAAGCGTAGCAAGATCCCCTGTAAGGGTACGCAGACTCGCTCTAAGCGTTGGCACAGCCTCTCTAAGAGGGTGTTTATAAAATAATTCTTAAGCGGTTGAGCGACTATGATTACGGGCTAATCGACGTAACATTAAATGCGTCATAGCGGCGTATATCATGGTTTCACTTGTTTGGGGATGATACTCGTAATCTTTACTGAGACGACGATAACGACCTAACCATGCAAGTGTACGTTCCACAACCCAACGTCGAGGTAATACTTTAAAGCCTGAAGTGTCATCAGAGCGTTTAACAATCTCAATTGCACAGCCAATAAAATACCTGACCCAATCAACTAGTTTTCCAGCATATCCAGCATCTGCCCAAATTAAATGCAGTTTGGGGAATGAGTATTGAATTTTATCTAGTACCAGTTTTGCTCCGTCACGGTCTTGAATTGAAGCTGTATGTACAACAACCATCAAAATTAAACCCATCGTATCAACAAGGATATGGCGTTTGCGACCATTAATCTTTTTTCCGGCATCATAGCCCTTCACCCCTCCTTTCTCAGTTGTTTTCACTGTTTGTGAGTCTATAATTCCTGCGGATGGTTCTACATCTCGTCCTTCGAGTTGCCTGAGTTGCGCTCGCAGAACTGAATGAATTTTTTGCCATGTACCTTTGCGCTGCCAACGTTGAAAATATGAGTATACAGTTTGCCATGCTGGTAAATCGTGAGGCATCATTCGCCATGAGCAGCCAGCGCGCAAGATGTAAAAAATCGCATTTACCACTTCCCGCATCTCGATTTCACGCTTTTTTCCACGTTTGTGCTTACGTTCTGCTGGAATCATTGATTTAATAGACATCTCCAAAATAGTATTATTCTGTGATAAAAGAACATTAAAGCGTTATTTTGACACAGAAGCATGAGCAATATACTGAATTACATTGAAGAGAATCCTAAACAAACCCAAAGGTTAATAGGTCTGGAATATGAACAGTTACAACAATTAATCATAAATGGGGAAAGATTATATCATGAAAAAAAAGCTTTACTGGAATCTAAGAAAGTGAGAATTATTGCTGGTGGAGGAGGTCGGAAACCAAAATTATCTATTTCTGAACATATCATTTTAACTTTAGTGTATCTCCGACATCTGACAACCTTTCAACTTCTAGGTATTCAGTTTGAAGTAAGTGAGTCTACAGCCAACGATACGTTTAACTATTGGTTGCCTAACTTGCGAGAATTACTGCCATCAAGTTTGCTTGAACAAGTAAAAAAAAACGCTTCTGACTATGAAGTAGTAAAAGAAATGCTCACAGAATATGAATTAATAGTAGATAGCTATGAACAAGTCAGAGAAAGACCTAGAGACAATGATGAACAAAAGAAATATTTTTCAGGTAAGAAGAGTAATCATACATTTAAAACTCAAATGATTATTTTACCTGATGCTAGTGATATCGTTGATGTTGTGGCAGGTGAACCTGGTCCAAAAAGCGATATAACTTTGTTCCGAGAATATCGTTCAGAGTTTGATGCCAAACAAAGATTTAAAGGAGATAAGGCATATCTTGGAGAAGATTTAATTACAACTCCAATTAAGAAACCAAGAAATCAAGAACTAACAACTGAACAGAAAGAACAGAACAAAATATTTTCATCTAAACGAATCTTTGTTGAACATCGAATACGGTCAGTCAAAATCTTTCGAGTTGTCCAAGAGAGATTTAGGTTAAATACCCGCAAATATAAGCAAGTAATTTTGACGATTTGTGGGCTAGTAAGGTTACGGATTCGAGGGCTAATATTACCATTAGAAATATCAGCTATATCATCAGGTTAAAATTATCGCATATAACTAGATATTTTTGCCTAATTATCAACAGCAAATATCTCAAAGTCTTATTTCATCGTACAGAATAGCTAATTTAAGATGATTGCATTTAGTGGCTACAGCCTAGCCAAACAAAGGCTTTGACTGTTTTCGGAGATGTCTAATACATAGAAGCCCGCAACTCCATCTTCATAAGGTCTTTGCAGAATTGATTCCACAGGTGAATATGTATGAAAACCCCACAGTCTCGTCAGTCTCGCTCCCAAACGCATCTTAACGCCAAAGCGATCGCTAATCCAGCACGCCGCAAACTTTATGCTCACCAAGCGAAACCTCATGGTGGCAACTCCAATCCCAACCAACCAGAAAGAAAGAGACTGAACCGAATGGCACGCTTGATCAGGCAAGAAGCAAAAAGAAATAAAAGCCCTAACAGATTGCAGCACAAGCTTTGAAAACATAAATAATTGATGGATAAATTTCCTGTAGAGACGGCGATTTATCGCATCTCTCTAACCGTCAAGATGAATTTGGTAACGATTTATATCGTAATGAATCAATTCACTCAAGAAATCAAGCTATAGCCCCTCAGAGTAGTTAACGAGGAGAGTTATCTGAAATCTTGTCCAACAACATTGCCTGATTGACTAACTTTCAGAAAAAGAGCGCAATGAATTGATGAGTATCAGCAATGAACTTGTCAGTGTGTCAAGCAGGCAGGAAATTCCAGTTCAACCGCTTTAATTCTAGCTACTCTCAACTTATCGGAAGGAACATCTAATGAAACGCATAATCGCTATCCTGATGCTTGCTCTTCCCCTTGGAGTCTTGGCAAAATCTGCCTCAGCCGCAGAGTTCAATGTTAATGATAGGCAGAATTCAACTCGTTCCGGTGTCGTCGAGGTAGGCCGGGTTGCACCAGATCGATTGGCTCAAACCCAGCGCGAACAAACTCGGCGCAATACTACACGCCGTGTCTGGGTGGCAGGACATTACCAACCTCGGCGATGGGTGCCAGGACATTACCAACCTCGGCGATGGGTGCCAGGACATTACCAATCTCGGCGATGGGTGGCAGGACATTACCAATCTCGGCGATGGGTGGCAGGACATTACCAATCTCGGCGATGGGTGCCAGGACACTGGGTAAACCGTCGCGTTTAGCATCATGCGCTTGAAAGGTTGGATTGGGCGATCGCTTTCCCATTTACGCCAAGTCTATCGCAGAATCAGTAAATGCAGTAGCAGCGATCGCAGGTATCGTAAACTAAAAATAAGCGGTCTATGAGGTAAAATGCAGATCGAGTAAAAAGTCATTTTTCCTTTAAACAATTACAATCCAAAAATAGTATGAGTGAATTAGTTGTAGTCAATTTCGATGACAAATATAAAGCAGATGAAGTACTTTTAGAACTACTCAAACTTGAGCGAGAAAACTTAGCAGATTTGAAAGATGCAGTTGTGATTACCAAAAATGCAGATGGTAAGATTAGGGTTAAACCATATCACGATTTGGTTGAACCTGGAGACCTGAGTAATGAACTCTGGGGTGGAATCATTAGCGCAGTTTTCTTTCATCGCACTTTTACTATTAAAGAGGGTACATTTGATAGTAGTTTTTTAACAGAAATTGAAGAATCTTTAAAACCAAATTCTTCATCATTGTTTGTTCTAATTTCCTCCGTTAATCTAGAGAAAATAATTGCAGAATTTAATCGTTTTGGAGGAAAGTTAATTAGAACAAGTTTTTCTCAAGACAAAATTGAGAACTTGCAAAAAACTCTTAGTCCTGCTTAGAGGTTGTTTGAAAAGTTGACAATTGATTAAAAAAATATCTGTGATTTTACTCCTTGCATGACCAAACTGTGAACCATAGCGTGACCAAAAGTTAACGTAATTTCAAGGTTTTTAGCCAATCAAAAACCTAACTTTATGAATCAAATTATGTCCGCGTGTTTTAAATGCGAACCATAATGCAACCAAAAGTTTTATTTTTTGACTTGGTAAAAAATGCAGAGCAAGACACACTAATTTAACCCTTAAATTTTAAACTTTCGGTCAAAATTTGGTTCAAAATGCCCACAATATGGTTCAAAAATATGTTTAGCCAAAAATTGAGTGATAAAGCGATCGCCTGAAATCTGAATTTTTATTTCTCTCTCATCGCGGTACGGTACAAATGAACTATAAGACCATGTTCCTTGCTGTAATTAAGTTTTGAGTTTTTTGAACTCCATTTATAGCTTTGAACTATATGTTGTCCTAGTACAGAGTGAAGTATTTCGTGACCGTTTGGCTAAATTATCGTTCAAATCACAATATCTCAGGGTATAACCTGTAGATATGTAGATACAGCACAGCAGCATTAAAAGCTGTGATTATTAGTAAAGCATACTGAACTGTATTTAGTTATAGGGGTAAAGCTATAAAAAATACCTTTACCCGTTATTGTATCCTCAAAATTTTTATTGCTTTTGATTACAATTTATATCGTAATCAATTAATTCATGCAGTAAATCAAACGGTACTCGTCCAAAGTAGTGGAACAGTATAAAAAACGAGATGATTTAATGACTATGATGTTAAGTATCTTCATTTTGAACCTATTTATAACAGAATATAGGAGCGTAATGGAGTCATGGAAGAAAAATCGATCGCAACTCTGCCAGCTAATTCACTCCCTCTAGATCATCGGGGAGTAGAAACTCTTTCTGTGCTAGATATGGGTTTCCTGATAGTAGTCAGCGCTATGATTATTTCGGTGATCGCTACTTTAATTTATGCCTTCATTCCTAAGCGGGTGCAGCAGTATTTATTTAGCCTCAAATTGCCTCACAAAGCCAAGTGTCCTCACTGTCGATATTTTAGTCATAATTCATATCTCAAATGCACCGTCCATCCATCAACTGTGCTAACCGATCAAGCCATTAATTGTTTAGATTACAGTCCACATAATCAGGTGAAACTAGTTGAAGAAGATTAGAGAAGATTGTTGAAGATAATTCCCTCTGCCTCTTCGGTCAAGTATTGCCTAATTTAACTGGCGAGATTGGAAAATAAAATTAGGAGTCTTAACCATGAGCTGGAAGCAGTTGACAATCGTGTTTATCTCTACGATAGTATTTCTGTTTGCCGGAAATGCGATCGCACAGACTGATCTAAATATTAATAATACCAATCTGATTCGATTGGGCGGAAATGTCACGGTTGTAGAAAAACAAGTTGTAGAAAATGCTATTGCCATTGGTGGTTCGGCGATCGTCCAACCCAATGGACGGGTGACACAAACTGCGATCGCTATCGGTGGAAATATCATTCTCAAGCAAGGCGCACGGGTAGATGGCGATGCCTATGCGATCGGTGGCAAAGTCGTATTAGCAGAAGGAGCCACAATTGGCGGCTCAAACAGCACATTCAACGGTCAATATAATCAACGAGGCATGACGGGAATTTACCGTCATCGAGATCGATTTTTGCCGATGTATTTCTTTCAGGCTGTTTTTCGGATTTTCTCTGAGATCGTCGGTGCAATTCTGGGCATAATTTTATTACAAACCGCACCACCTTTTCTGCCGAATTTAGCAGCTACCGTGCGTCAATATCCCGGTAAAAGCGCCTTATGGGGAATTGGGGCAATGTTTACCTTATTTGCCCTTAACATTTTTTTAGCAATCACCCTAATTGGTATTCCATTGATTCCACTCCTGATGTTGATGGTGAGTCTGACATCATTGGTTGGGGCATTGGGAATTTCACTATTCATCGGTCAACAAGTGGTAAAAAGCGATTTTCTTACAGAGAGGCTACACCAACGGCAAAGCAGCTTGCAGCAGTTCTTGATTGGGTTGCTGATTGTCACAGTACTTGCGCTGATTCCATTTGTGGGCGGGATTGTAGTGTTTGTTGTGAGTCTGTTGGGCTTGGGATCGCTCCTTAGCTGGCAATTTGGTAAGACACAACCCCCGGTTTTGGGGTAACTGACGCTCCACATCCTGTAGATGGATGAGATATTACGGCGATTAAGTAACAGTTACTTAAATCAGCTTTGCAGCATCTCATCGCCACTGAATTATTTTTTATCGTTTCAACTAGTAGTACGCCAAGTCAACAATGCTTGGTTTGTAGTGAGAGCTTCACCGCTCAAATCAAAGACTAAAGTCCTTAGTACGAACTTATTCACCCATCACCGTTAGTGTGGTGGACTACTAGTAGTCTGTCAAGCCAAAAATGCTTACGTAAACTAAGTTTTAGAATCTTTCTCTCTGTGTTCTCTGTGCCTCTGTGGTTCGTTATTAAATTGTTAATACAGTCTTTTGAGGGTTATTTAATGACAATTTCTACTCTAGAGCATAATCAGGAAGAAGATACTTTTGACTACCTTGCATTAGACCTATCTAATCCTTGTGTCTTATTAAATACGCTGCAAAAATTGCGTCAGGTGGTTGTTCAAGAAGGGCAAGACATTTTTTACCAGTGGCGTTCGCGCCAGCGTTGCGGAGCAATCTCGCGCATTCAACGACAAGAGTTTCTCAGCAGTGGACTCAATCTTGCCCATTACATGGCTCTACGAAGACATGACCTACGTCCTCTGCAAGCTACCTTAATCCCCTGGGGCTTATCTTCTTTGGGTCGTTTGGAAGCGCGAGTCATGCCGAATTTAGATGCGGTGATTGCCACTCTGGGGGCAATCTGTCAGGTAAGTTCGGCTAGTTTGCCGATTCGTCCTTCTATTGGGGCATTTCTGGAGGGCGATCGCCTACTTCACCAACATACCGAAGATGTGTTTGGTCAGACTTTAGCTCATCGCCGGGTCAGAATCATGGTGACATTGCCAATGGAAGCCGCCAGCCATTACGAATTTGTCCGGGATCTGCTTCAGCGAGGGACTAACTGTGTACGCATTAACTGTGCCCACGATCACGCTAACCTTTGGGAAGCGATGATTGGCAATGTCCGTCTGGCAGAGAAAGAAACCGGAAATTCCTGCAAAGTCTTAATGGATCTGGCAGGGCCGAAGCCCCGGATTGGCTTAGTAATGACACCTAATCAGAAACACCGCATCTTTCAAGGGGAATGTCTTGTCTTAACCCGTGATATGCCTAGTATGACAAATGCTAAGTGTTTCCAGGCAAATTGTACTCTCCCTGGAGTACTCGATCAATTGCAGGTGGGCGCAACTGCCTGGATTGATGATGGTCGTATTGGAGCGCGTGTAGAATCTCTTACGGATCAGGGTGTTATTTTACGCATCACCCATGCGAGTTTAAAGGGTAGTAAACTTCTGCCAGACAAGGGGCTTAACTTCCCCGATACAGATTTGCAACTTAGCCCACTTACTGATAAAGATCGAGAGGATTTAGATTTTGTTGCCACCCATGCCGATATTGTGGGCTATTCTTTTGTGCAATCTGCGAATGATATTAAACTGCTCCAGCAAGAGTTAGCAAATCGGATGCCTCAAAAGAGTGAAATTGCCATTGTTGCTAAGATTGAAACACCCCAAGCCGTCAGTAATTTACCTGAGTTGATTGTGCAAGCAGCAGGTCAACAACCCTTTGCGGTGATGATTGCTAGAGGCGATTTGGCCATCGCAATTGGGTATCAACGACTGGCTGAAATGCAAGAAGAAATTCTCTGGCTCTGTGAGGCGGCTCATATCCCGGTGATTTGGGCAACTCAGGTGCTAGAAAATCTGGTGAAGAAAGGCATTCCCTCACGAGCAGAAATGACGGATGCAGCAATGGCAGAGCGGGCTGAGTGCGTCATGCTCAACAAGGGCCCGTTTGTTGCTGAAGCCGTGACGATTTTGGATGATGTCTTGACTCGGATGCAGACGCATCAATTAAAGAAAACACCTCAACTCCGGGCGCTCCACTCCTGGTAAGTGCATAAGGTCAAACAATTTTGGATTTTAGATTGACCAAATAATTACTAATTCGTAATTCGTAATTAAAGAGGGTACAAGCCCCCACTGATTGTAACTACGAATTATGTTGACGATCGCTTACTAAGTTATTGCAGCAGTAAAAATGTTTGAAACCCTCTTTACGCCTAATCCCAGTGTTGAAAATAAAGTCAGCATCCGTCCTCGCAAAGGTGTCATTATTGGTGCTGGACAAGTAGGGATGGCATGTGCCTATTCGATGATGATCCAAAACTGTTTTGATGAGTTAATTCTTCAAGATATTCAGACAGAGCGGCTTCAGGGAGAGGTCATGGATCTAAGGCATGGCATTCCTTTTGTCGAACCTGTTGAGATTAAAGCTGGCACAGTTGCCGATGTCGGAGAGAATGCAGACCTGGTAATTATTACTGCTGGAGCCAGTCAGAAGCCGGGAGAGAGCCGCCTCGACTTGGTTGTACGCAACGTTGCCATCTTTAAGAGCTTGATTGCAGATGTCGTCAAATATTGCCCCAATGCTATCTTGCTGATTGTCAGCAATCCCGTAGACATTATGACTTATGTGACACTAAAGCTCTCCGCTTTTCCTGCTGCTAGGGTAATTGGCTCTGGAACGGTGCTTGACTCTGCCCGTTTTCGTACCCTGCTGGCGCAGAAAATGGGCATTGATTCACGCAGTGTTCATGCTTACATCATTGGTGAACATGGCGACAGTGAAGTGCCCGTTTGGAGCAAGGTGAATATTGCCGGAATGCCTCTCTATGACCGAGAGGGTAATTCGGCAGTAGATAAGGCTGCACAAGAGATTTTTGAGCGCGTTAAAAACGCTGGCTACGAAATCATCAAACGCAAAGGGTGTACTTCCTACGCCATTGGATTGGCAACGACTGAAATTGTCCAAGCCATTCTGCGTGGACAGGAGCGTATTCTTACAGTTAGCTCCCTGGTGAATGACTTCTATGGCATTAGCGATGTTTGTCTCAGCCTACCCTCTGTCGTCAATGAAAAAGGTGTCATTAAGAGGGTCAACTTTACTCTCAACGACATGGAGCAACAACAGCTTATTCATTCTGCACAGATTCTGCGTGACATTTTTGACACCCTGGAACTCTAGAACCACGCGATCTGCTTGCAGCAGCGCTTCGCTATCGCATACCGAAGCAGTACACAATGGCTAAATTAATTTTGATCCGTCACGGACAGAGCCTTTGGAATGCAGAGAATAAATTTACAGGATGGGTTGATGTTCCTTTAGGCGAACAGGGACGAGCAGAGGCAACGATCGCCTCCTGTAGACTGAAGCATTATCGAGTCAGAGTTTGCTTTACCAGTATGCTGTTTCGAGCTATTGAAACAGCAATTATTATCTTAACAGAAGTCGATGATATTTGCGACGGGAGAATTCCAATCATCAAGCATCAAGCCTGGCATGGTTGGGATAAATACAAGGGTAGCCCCGAACGGGAACTGCCAGTTTATCCCACAGCTATGCTGGATGAACGGTACTATGGTGAACTGCAAGGTTTGAATAAAGCTGAAACCGCCATAAAATTTGGACAAGAACAGGTGCAACTCTGGCGACGATCCTATGCTGTGCCTCCACCAGGGGGCGAAAGTTTGGCAGATACGGTGAAGCGCACTGTTCCATTCTTTTGCGATCGCATTTTGCCGCAGTTAATCACAGGAGATAACGTCTTGATTGCAGCACATGGAAACTCACTTCGTGCCATCATTAAGCACCTGGAAAACCTATCCGAAGGGGAGATTGTCAATGTTGAGTTAGGAACAGCAATTCCAATTATCTATGATATTGATGCTCATGGTCAGACCACTAACAAAATCATTTTGAATTGAGATCGAGGCTGACTATAGTGATAATACAGATTTAGTATTTATATTCGGATAATTCAGTAACTACTTCCAAATTTTTGTATTGCTTTTTATACTACAAAATGACGTGCGGAATGTGGGTTAAATACTTAGCCTCGGCGAGGGTATGGGAAATTGTTCTGGGGTGGATGCTTGAGATTAAGTATTGCTACAAGCTTGAAATGTATAAAATAAGTTTATAGTGTTTGAGTTATTACAAAAGTTAATATATTTAACAGGATCTCACTAGAGCTAGAGTATTTTTTCTTAATTCTTAATTGTGTATATCCTTAACCAAGGAGAGAGTGATTACCACAAAAAAAAGCTCTAGGATGAAAGATGTTAATAAAAGTTTGAGTTCTTGATTTTAGGATCAAGTCTTTGTCCTATGGTCAAGCGATCGCTTGAAGCATCACTCACTGGGATTCAAGAGGCTAAAAGAGCGTTTGCCCGTAAGGGGTGGACACAAGAGAATCTAGCAGCAGAAGTCAACCTCAAGACTAGACAACCAATTTGGCGGTTTTTCAGTGGTCGTCCAGTTGAGCGTCATACCTTTATTGAAATTTGTTTGATTTTAGAACTGAATTGGCGGGAGATTACGACTAATCCTCCAGCAGAATTCCGTGAACTAGAAGAATACGCCCAGCCGACTGTACTGGATATTGATAAACTAGTGCAGAAAGTGCGATCGCAACGCTTCGACAAAATTCAAGACCAGTGTGGTATTTTGCAGTTATTGGATATTAGCCGTCCAGTTGCGATCAATGACATATATATAGATGTGAATATTTTGGAGGAGATTGCTAGCCTTCAGTGGTTAGAAATCACCGATCTGCAAAACCTTGATCGCAAAGAATTCGACCGTTTTGGCTTAGGTGAAGTTGACGAGAAACAGATACCTGGTACACAGGCGGTTAAAACTTACTCCAAAATTAGGGTACTAGGTAAACCAGGAGTAGGTAAAACAACCTTTTTGCAACATCTTGCCATTGGGTGTAACCAAAACGCATTTGCGGCAAATCAGGTACCAATCTTCATCACACTGAGAAACTTTGCTCAAGAGTCTAAGATTACCAACGATTTCAGCTTATTAAAATACATCAGCCAGGAGTTCCTTGCATCTGGAATTCCTGATCCCTCAGTCATCGAAACCTTGCTGAATGAAGGTAGGGTATTACTGTTGCTTGATGGCATGGATGAAGTTCTTAATCAACAAAGCAATGCTGTCTTGAACGAAATTCGGAGGTTTTCAGAGAAGTATCACAAAAATCGGTTCGTGGCGACCTGTCGAACAGCAGCTCAAAAACTCAGACTTCGAGGCTTTACCGATGTTGAAATTGCCCCATTTACCTTAGAACAAATCCGAGCCTTCGCTCAAAAATGGTTTATGGTTTTTAGCAAGACCAGCCAAAAAGATGGACAGGCGCAGTCCGTTCAGTTTATTCAAAAGTTGGAATTAGATGAAAATTGGCAATTTCGCCAACTCGTCGTCACACCCCTATTTCTGCATCTTACCTGTTGGGTGTTTCACGGTAAAGGAAAATTTCCAACTAAGCGGACTGACTTTTATAAGGAAGGTTTAGACCTTCTATTAGGCAAATGGGATGAAGCCAGAGGCGTTGAACGGGATGACGTTTATGGAGGGTTTTTATTATCACAAAAACTCAAGTTATTCAGTCAGATTGCAGCCGCGACATTTGAGCAGGGTCAGTACTTTTTTGAGCAACGCATCGTTGAGCAATACATTGGTGATTATATTGACAATCTAAGCAACCTGCCAATGGATGCAGAAGAATTGCAAATAGAAAGTGAAGCAGTGCTGAAGTCAATCGAGGCTCAACATGGACTACTGGCAGAACGGGCGCGGGGAATTTTTTCCTTTTCCTATCTAGCATTTCAAGAATACTTCACAGCGAGGAAAATCGTTGCCAGCCATAACTTAGAGGCATTTGGGCAAGCGCTATTCGGTCTAGTCAGTCATATCACCGACCCCCACTGGCGCGAAATCTTCTTGTTAACCGCCACCATGCTCAGGAGTGCAGACTCTCTAGTACTGTTGATGAAGCAACAGATTGATACACTTGTTGCCCAAGATGCTTATTTACAAGAGTTTTTGACCTGGGCTAGCCAAAAATCTCGCACTATTCCTACCCAGTCAAAAGATGCGACAGTGAGAGCATTTTACCTTGCTTTGAGTCGGACTCCTCACATAGCTTCTCACTTTGCCCTAGCCAGCAGCCTCGACCAAGGGATGTTTCTGGATGCGGCATTAGATGACCTGCTGGTGGAGTGTGCAATTGATGGGAGCCAAAGCTTTGCCCACATCCACGCCTGCGGAGATGCTATGAGCAACATTCTGGGTATTGTTCTGGATGTTGGACTCCATAAATCCCTGCAACAACTCTCTGACCAGTTGCCAAATTCTGGTCAAAGTCAACAACGGTTTGAGCTATGGTCGCAAACGAACTATTCAGCTTGGGCCCAACAGGTAAACAAGACAGTGATTAATTATCGCAATATTAACCACGAGTGGCAGTTTAGCTCTGAGCAAGAGCAAGAGCAAGTGTTGCAACGCTACTATGATGCTAATCAGTTACTACTCGATTGCCTGCATAGCAATTGTGAGGTGACAGCTGCTATTAGGCAGGAAATTGAAGCCACCTTATTGTTGCCGATAAAGGAACTTGAGGATAGGGAATGGCAATAATTCTTTTGGTTAATTCCTGAAAGAGGTTTGGATTGCAAAAATCATCTTGAATAAGCTTTGTATCGTAGTTAATCAACTAATTCAGAAAATCAAACAGCACCAAATCATAGTATAGGAGCTAGGCTAATACGAAAATTCCGAACATTTATGTCTTCAAGCGAAAAAGAAATTTCAGCGATCGCTTTTACTGGAAATCCTGAATCCTCTTGCATCTGTATATCCAACAGTCTTTGGTGAAGCAGTTAGTAAAAGAAACAGCAAAACTGCTTAAACATTCTGGTAAAAGATCATGAAAACGGCAAGAAATAACCCACTAGATATACGCCACATTAGTCTTAAAGTAACAGAGTTAATTAAGCAATACGCTGTTGTAAATAACTGTACGCAGGGTGAAATGCTAGAGCGTATTGTTTTGGAATGGAACACCCAACAAAGCGAGAGCGAACGACCATCAGGAGATGAAGATGAATAGCTTTTTGTACAAGCCCTTGGGGTAATTCGTAATGGGCTACGCCCCGCTACGCTAACGTAATTACCATTGCTTAAGGGTTCTAGACATTTCAAATGGGCGGCTTATTTCCACCAACCTGTGCCAGACTATGCTTCCCCATCAACTAACTGAGAAATTAAAATTTTACGTGGTTGTAAAAAACTCGTTTGACATTCTCCGCCGCAGTCACATAGAACACCACGATCGCCCCCAGAACTAGCACAAAACTCAACGGCAATGGTTGAAATCCGAATAGCCTTGCCAACGGTCTCCAAGGAATGATTATTGTCACTCCGATAGTCGCCAGGGTTGCCATCAACAAGTATTTTCCTGGCTTACTGTTGAAAATGGATTGGCGGGTACGAACGACTAACACAACCAGCGATGCAGAGATGACAGACTCCAAAAACCAGCCTGTTCTAAACTGTTCTGGTTGAGCGTGCAGCAGCAACAGCAACGCGCCAAAGGTGAGATAATCAAATATTGAACTCAACAAACCAAACACAATCATAAAATTGCGGATAAACTTGATATCCATCCGGCGAGGTTTGTTGACTAACTCCCTATCTACCCGATCTGTAGCGATCGTTAATTCTGGGAAATCGGTGAGGAGGTTCGTCAGCAAAATCTGACTGGGTAAAAGCGGCAAAAAGGGCAGAAACAGAGAAATTCCCGCCATACTAAACATATTGCCAAAATTGGCGCTAGTTGCCATAAATACATACTTTAAAGTGTTGGCAAATGTAATCCGTCCTTCCTTTACGCCTTCGATAAGGACATTTAAATCCTTTGCCATCAACACAATATCAGCAGCTTCTTTAGCGACATCAACTGCACTCTCAACGGAAATGCCAACATCAGCCGCATGAAGCGCAGAAGCATCGTTAATGCCATCTCCCAGATATCCAACTACATTCCCTGCTTTTTTGAGGGCGATAATGATCCGCTCTTTTTGGTTTGGCTCTACCTCAGCAAAGAAATTTGTTTGCTGTACTCGATGTATCAAAGCTTCATCACTGAGCTTGTCTAGTTCAGAACCTGTCAACGCCTTGGGTTCAGGCAATCCTACCTGCTGAATGATACTCATCGCCACCGCCTTGCTATCTCCGGTAATCATCTTCGGGGTGATTCCCAGCAATTCCAACTCTTTGAGGGTGTCAGCAATGCCAGCTTTTGGCGGATCGAACAGAGCCAGGTAGCCCAAAAATGTCATGTTCGTTTCATCGTCTTTGCTGAAGGAATCTTGATTAAAATCGCGATAAGCCACACCCAAGGCTCTAAATCCCTTACTGCCCAAGTCTTCGGCTTGTTGGTGGAGTTTTTGTCGCTGATCTGCAATGTCAATAGTTTTCCCCTCAACAGTCTCAACATTTGAGCAAACATCCAGAATATTTTTCAGTGCGCCTTTAGTGATAATTAAATGCGTATTTTCTGTCTTGGAAAATTGCTCTACTTGGGCAGACCCCAGACGCTCCTCCGTCGCTAACGCTGGCGCTATCGCTTTTAGCGTCTCCCCTTGGGAGAAGACCGCATTTTCCGCTTTTTTGAATAGAATGCTTAGACGTTTGCGGTTAAAGTCATAAGGCACTTCATCTAGCTTT
Source organism: Nostoc sp. UHCC 0870 (assembly GCF_022063185.1). Lineage (NCBI taxonomy): Bacteria > Bacillati > Cyanobacteriota > Cyanophyceae > Nostocales > Nostocaceae > Nostoc > Nostoc sp. UHCC 0870. The sequence continues at coordinate 118,726 of NZ_CP091915.1, forward strand.
TGATAGCTAGAAATATCGAAGGTTTTGTGTTCGCGAATCGCTGCATCAATGGGATTCACATAACCAGACTCAGATGCGGCATTCAAATAAGCGTAAAGTAGAACATGATCGCTTTCTTTGCCCTCCACATCAACCGCAGAGTGAATTTTCACCTCTCCTTCCGTCAGCGTCCCCGTTTTATCGGTGCAAAACACATTCATACTGCCAAAGTTTTCAATAGCAGGTAAGCGCTTCACAATCACCTGCTTTTTTGCCATTTTCTTGGCACCACGAGCTAAGTTAACACTGACGATCGCAGGTAACAATTGAGGAGTCAAGCCGACCGCCAGTGCCAGAGAAAATAGAAAGGATTCCAGTACTGGGCGATGGAGATAAACGTTAGCGACAAAAATTAGCACTACCAAAATTAGCGTTACTTCCATGAGAAAGTAGCCAAACTTACCCAATCCGATTTCAAATTCGGTTTCGGGAGGTCTGAGTTTCAGCCGTTCTGATACTTTGCCGAATTCAGTTTCTTTTCCAGTATGAACAACTACTGCGATCGCCGTTCCACTAATTACATTGGTTCCCATATAGAGGGAATTGGTACGTTGGGCTAGTCCAGTTTCCGCAGGTATAGCTATAGCCAGCCAAGTTAGGACGTAGAGTATAATGATTACTTTCGGACTACCCGATTTCAATGGCTAAACCTTACAGTAATGACTTCCGGCAAAAAGTAATGCAAGCGATTGAGTTGGATGGTCTCAAGAAAAGTGAGGCGAGCCAACTATTTAATATCAGTCGCAATACAATTAACTTGTGGTTTGAGCGCAAAGCCGAAACAGGGGAAATTAAGCCAAAGCCGAGGCAAGCATCCCAACAGAACAGCAAAATCAGTGATTGGGAGAAGTTTCGGGTATTTGTTAAAGCACATGGAGATAAAACTCAAGCAGAGATGGCACAGTTATGGGAAGTTCCGATTAGTCAGCGAACGATTTCCCGGGCATTACAGAAGATTCGTAATAGTCGTAACTTGTCAACTGGATAGGTTTCTCCTGTCAGTGCTGCTTCATCCACTGATAAATCTTTCGACTCTAAAACGAGACAGTCACCTGGAATATTTTTACCCGCACAAAGCACTACAATGTCGCCCCTGACTATTTCCTCGGTGGGGATTTCTTGAGATTCCCCATCCCTCAAAACAGTTGCTTTAACTTGCACTAATGCCAATAATTTTTCGACAGCATTCGAGGCTCCTCGCTCTTGCCAAAATCCTAATAGCCCACTGATCAGAACGATCGCCAAAATGATTATGGCATCTGCCGCATCTTTCAGAAAAATCGATAGCACCGCCGCAAAAATCAGAATCAAGATAATCGGACTCTTGAACTGATTAAGCAACAGCATCCATGCGCTCGATTTGTGTTTTTGTTTGAGGCTGTTTGCGCCGTACTCGCTCAGGCGTTGTTTGGCATCTTGACGGCTTAACCCAGAGGTTTTAGAGTGCGTCTGCTGAAGCACTTGATCCGTGGACAAGCTCCAAAATGCGGAGAGTTGGGGATTCATCGGTTTGATTTTCGGTAAATCTTTTGGGTGCTTAACTGTAGCGACCTGCAATGCTAATCGCTCAAACCTGCAATCATGACATTTACAAACCAGGATTAAATGCAACTATAATTACGCTTCAGCCAGGATTATTTGCAACTGAGCCAGGATTATCTGCAACCAACCTGCAATCATCGGTTTGAGCCAGGATTATTTGCAACTATAAATGAACCTGCTGGAAATTGCGCTTTCAATTAGTTCAAAGTGGCAATCCCGCCGCCAACATTTGCTCCTGCAACTCCCGCGCACGCATTGGGTCAAGTTGACCACGAAACAACAACTTAATTTCAGCCGGTTTGGCATTGAACTGTTCAGCCAAATCCCTCACGTTATAGCCATGCCGAGTGAGAGTTGGTTCCAAATCATCAAGAAGCTTCGATAGCACCGACTCAATAATCACCGTAGTAACAGGCTTGACTGCAACTCGGTACGCAGCCTCTAAAGCTAGTGTCAAATGTTGTTCGATTTGTAGTGGAGTTCTCAACCGCGCAGCAAGTAATTCAATAGCAGAGGCCTCTAGTATGTCACTGATAGAAGTATCATCCGTAGTACATTCAGATACCAACCATTCAATATATTCTCGTTGATTACCGACAATCCCCTCCAAAGAGAAGACCGTCGCCCGATACCCAATTTCCTCCATCGTGGGACGGCGCAAATCATTTTTCAGTTTGGGATGACCAGCCAGCACTACCGAAAGTGTGCCACCACCGTCTTCAACTACCTCGATTAAACGTTTAAGTCCCGTCAGCGTACTGTAATGTAGGTCATGAGCCTCATCCACAAACAGTGCTACAGGCTTTTTACCTTTTCTAATCAGGTCACGTAATTCCCGTTCCCGTTTTTCGCCGTCTTTCGGAATTTTAATTTCCTTATCTGTGGATAAATCATAGAATAAGGCAGCAATCAGAGTGGGTAGTGTCGCTCGGTCTTTATCCACAGAAAGCGATTTTGAGACGGTAATTTTACCTTCTTTCTCCAAAACGTCAAACAAACGTCGTAAAGTCGTTGTTTTACCACACCCGATAATTCCTGTAATGGCAACCAACTTCCCCGAATGAATTGCCACTTTAATATCCTTGAACATTTGTTTTTGGTGTTCAGTCTCGTAGTACCCAGCTTTGGGAAACTCCTTAACCAAACTAAAGTGTTCCATGACCTCAGTAAGCATTTTGTTCCCCTCCTTTTGGCTTTTGGAAATACTCCCTTACCCGGTCAATAATCACTTTTTTGTTGAGGGTTTCAGTTAGCAGTGCATTAATAAATGCCATTTGTTCAGGAGATAATTTGGCCAACGGCTGCGCTAGATAATCTGAAATCGCCAATTTAGCGAATATTATGCTGGGATATGTAAATTCTTGGAATGGGTCTGGGTCGTTAAAAGGTGTGACAGTCGGCTCAAGTTCTTTATACTTGTCCACTAGAAATTGGAGATCGGCATTTTTGTCCAATGCTGTCCGTGGCAAACCCAGTTTCTTTGCTAAATCCGCAATCCTGTCTGCCCGTTCTTCGGTTTTAGTTTTTTTGTGTTTGCGATAGCGATGTAATGGAATTGGCCCATCAACCGGGTAAAATGGGCCGTAGCGGCGATCGCTAAACTCAACATATAGCTCGTTGTCAAATAAACCCCACCAAAGGACGACAGTTTCACCAGCCAAGTCTGGCTCTACCTCATAAGCTACGCCTTCAATTGATACCCTGGCATCGGAACCAACCTTTCTACGTTGCGGTTCGCGGGCAAAGTTACAGAATCGCTCCCAACTGCACATTGCGCGTAAACCTGACTTGGGGAGATTTCGCAGCCAATCTTCTATGCGCGAATGTGGGGACTCTCGGTGTGGCTTATCGTTGTAAAGCAACAGATACTGGCGCAACCAAAGGTTAGCCTCTACCTCGTTTTCCGGTTCGTGAAAGTGATACAGAGTTTCGTAAGCTTCTTTTACCGTCCGAAACGGTCTTTCTACTTTGCCCTTGGAACGAGCTGTCACCCGACGACCATCCTTGCCATTGGGCAGATGCGTGACTAGCTTGATTCTTAGGCAGTCCATGACATTCGCTATAAAGCATCAGCAGGGGATTACCTTTACCCGCATCCACCCACAATGGCTGCTTTACGTGTTTCAAATCAGACTGACTCAGGTCGAAATGCCAACATTCATTGCTGTATTCTGCCTGAAAACGCACCGCCGGAGGTTGCCGGGTCATTCGTTCATTGTCATATCCCCATACTTTCAAGTAATAGTTGACGGTACTTCTAGTTAACGTACCCTTGCTCGGTTGGATAAAGCCATTTGGTGTATCCATCCCAAAATCTTCCAGTAGTTCAATCGCCCGTGCAGTTGAGAGGTGTCGCCCTTTCTTATTACTGGTGCGGATTTTCATCGCCGCAATGATTTCACAGTAAAGTTCCATTTCAGCCTGTGATAGCTTTCGAGGTGTTCCACTATCTGAGCGGTTGATGGATTTGGGGCGTGATAAGTTACGCAGAGCGCGATACAGAGTATCTGTTGACACACCGTATAGAGCAGATGTCTGTTCAATGAGAATTCGACGCTCTTGGCAACGACTTGGTAATCCGTCGAGGCGGTGGCGTAAGTTGATGAGTGCCTCTACCGGGATTTCCTTGTGTGCCATGTTATGTTTTTATCTCAGCGATGTAGTTATAGAGAGTTGGTTTAGAAATCCCCATGAGTCTACAGATTTCAACAATGGTGTGTTGCCTTTCGGTATAAAGCTTTACTGCTAATTGGCGTTTTGCTCGGTCTAGTGCTTTTGGTCTACCTCCCTTATGACCACGCGCACGCGCTGCTACAAGACCCGCCGTTGTGCGTTCACGGATGAGATTGCGTTCAAATTCTGCCAATGCACCGAACAGATGGAAAATTAGCCTGCCACTGTTATTAGTGGTAGTAATGGATTCTGACAAACTAGAGAGTTCAATTCCTCTATCATCTAACTGGGATATGATTTCGATTAGGTCTTTGAGCGACCTTCCCAGGCGGTCTAACCTCCACACCACTAGGACATCACCAGTCCTTGCTACTTCCAGTGCTTGGTTTAGTCCAGGTCTTGCTGCTTTCACTCCACTTATATGATCTGAGTAAATTTTTGCACAACCAGCTTGCTGCAAGGCATCCATTTGCAGGTTCAATTTTTGGTCATCTGTTGAAACTCGCGCGTAGCCGATCAACATTACTTGAACCCCAACAAGTCAGTAAATAAACCCGTTACCTCACAGTATATGTTGCCGATAATATTTTTACCGAGTTTCGTTACCAAACTTGAGCCGATTCTAGGGGGACTTGGATATCAATCATAGTGGTAAAGAAAACGGTCGTTTCTTTTACCTTTATAGTTGCAGTTAATCCTGGCTGAAATTCAACTATTTTTTTTTATAAGTCAAAGGGTTTTTTGAGCAAACTTTCTTGCCTACCGTTTGATGGGACTTTCGGTTAGTTGCAAATAATCCTGGCTCAAACCGATGATTGCAGGTTGGTTGCAATTAATCCTGGCTCAGTTGCAAATAATCCTGGCTGAAGCGTAATTATAGTTGCATTTAATCCTGGTTTGTAAATGTCATGATTGCAGGTTTGAGCGATTAGCATTGCAGGTCGCTACACTTAACGCGACTTGGCAAAGTGCTGTTGAGTCTTCGCCGCAATCTGACGATCTGTCATCTTGTCAACTGTTTCAATACCTACAACACGGCTAGAGAGGTGATTTACTTCAAGACGTTCTTTGAGTTCATCCTTTGCCTCACCCGGCCCAAATATTAGAATAGACTCTGCATCACGAATATATGCAATGACCGCATCATAGTAAATGTTGAGTTGCCCCGTAAAATTTCTCTGGCGGCTATCATCTGCGGGTACTTGACGCGATTCATAAGCACCTTTAAGGGGTGAATCACCAGAACGCCGGGGCTGTTTTTCTACCTCCGATATAATCTCATTTATCTCTTCCCCTTTCTCCGTAACAGTCACGACAATAGCTTTCCTATGGTCAATCCACAGCCCTACTTTTGTTTTCATTGATATATCCTTTGTTCACTAGTTCCACATTGAATTTTAGAACTGCTTACCACAGTGAAATTAACAACTTTGGCTTATGATTTTACTGTGATAGGCGGTTGTTTTATTTCCTGAATAAATTGATTGAATACGATACAAAACTTAATTACGAATTACGAATTATTTAAATCTCGACGTGTTAACTCCCAGTTCGCCCATTTTTTTGGGAGTTAGAAGAAAGACTACTCAGGAGTAAAAGATTGACCATCAAGTTGGGTGTAAATACTGATTGGAAAGCCCAGTAAAGCAAGAATACGCTTTTGCAAAGGTGAAAGAGCAGTCAAGTGAGCATAAATTTCGTTTTTAACCTCAATCAATAGCAATGTAATCTCTTTAAATGCAGCCAGAATTATTTCTGCGCCCTTGTCTTGCAGTTTCTCGCTTCGGATTGCCAACATAGAGACCCGCAAGTTTTTCTTTCTCTTTTTCTAGATTGTGGCGAACCTGAAATTCTAAAAGGTTTAAAACTCGCAAACCAATAGAAAGTAGTCTGATTAAACCAGTAATATGGTCTTCACGTTGTAAATACATCGGAGTCAAGGAAAGAGGAAAGTTTTTCAGCCTCGCAAATCCTCGTTCCATTAAGTACTCATCTCTATAGGCACGAACTGCTTGTTTTAAACTAAATTCAGTTTGATGTTTATTTGTAACGTAAACCCGCCAGCCTAACATTTGGATTTGTGCTTTAACTGCGGATTCGTCAATCTTAAAACTCAGGTCAAACGATACTTCTTCTACTATTCTAGCTGGGCGGTCTCGGTATCTTTGTTGAACTTTTTTAACTTTTTTTGTTTGAATATCAACTTGAAATAATCCACTGGTTTTATATTTGTTGAGAATAGCTTCACATATTTCTAACCATTCCAAGTGTGAAGTGAGCTTTTTCTTGCCACGTCGAGGCACTTTCAGTTGTTCTAGAGCATCTACTGTTTTCTGTATTCGTTCACGTAGATGTTTTTCTGCTGTTTTTTGAATCGCAAACGAGCGCACAATTAATTGTCTTTCCGACCAAGATATTTCTTGTCCATCAATCTCTATTTCATGGATAATCTCTCTTTCAAAGCCATCAGCTATGTTTTTGCTTTTTGCATCTGCATATTCGTAATCTATAGTTGTTAGTTCTTGTTGACCATCCCAAACTGGTTGGAGATATTTGCTTAGTTCTTCGTTAGATACTTGCTTGGCTGTTAAAGGACATAAGTAAAAATCTCCGCCCCATACTATATGAGTTCTTGTCTTTATTGATGACATTTTACAGTCACCAATATATAACAATCCTGACTTTTTTAGTGTTGAACGTACTTTATCTATTGCTGGAATATATAATGGGTCATCTGCTTTTTCTCCTGACAATATTTCCGTCGCTATTGGCATTCCTAATGGGTCTAATGTCGATAGCATTATTTTCACTTGCGCCAAATCCGGACGATTGTCTTTGCTGTGACCCCATTGAAATAACCCTTGTGGGTTTACTCCACAATGACTTGAAGCTGTTGTACTATCTAACCGCACCTGTTCTGGGACAATATCGTACACCCGCAACAAACTACTTCCTAGTTCCGACTCAAATGAACACCAGTTTGCATCTATAGATAGGTAACGTAATACTGCTTGCAGACGGTCATCTGCCAAATCTAGTGAGCGTAAAGATTCGTCCGTCAAGCTTTTTAACGTTTCTAACCGCTTACTCACCCAAGCTTGAACATGGTTCAAACGGTGGTCTGCTTGCGATAATATGTGTGTTAACCAAATTACCACCACACTACCTAGGTTTAGTCCTTGCCAGTTTCCATGACATGGAAAATGTTTATCGATTAGTTGTTCTACTCCCATATGCTCCAGTTGTCTTAGCAGTAAGGGTATATCATCAACTCGTTCGTTTGTAATTATGGGTTCTTTTGCCATGAACCCGAACTTATACCTACTTGGTTTCTTTTGGAATATGTCTATAGGTATACTTTTTTGGCTAACTCAGAAAAAAATGGGCGAACCTGGAGTGTTAAAGCTTGAATCTCAGTTCGCAGTGCGGTAATTTCTGTTTGCAAGGCTTTAATTGATTTCACACCAGCTAGTTCTGCTTCATTATTCTCTGCATCCTGACCTACAAAGAATGTTGCCAAAGTTGCTGTCACATAACCACTGATCGCAAACGCATACAGTGCCAGGAAAAAACATAGTACCCGCCCTTCTGCCGTTTTCGGAAAGTAATCAGACCCAATCGTAGTCATCACCATTGCTGTCCACCACAGCCCAGCACCAACATCGGCGTTTCTAGCCAATCTTCTAACTGTTGCAGTACCTCACTGCGCTCTTGATCTAACGTCGGCTTTGAGCGTTGGTTCAGATAGCTGAAGGATGAGACTGATACACCTTTAGCTGCGCCCGTAATTGGGCAATTTCCGTCGCCATATCTAGCACCATTGCCGCTCCGACTAAGTTTAGCCCTAAATCTTGACGCAAGCGTTGAATCTGAGCAATTCGCGCGATCGCACGGGAATGCAGCAAATCACCAATGGGTTCGATTACGCCTAACTCAACGTAAACCTGCACAATGCTCATCGAAGTCTCAGTTATTGATGCGGCATATTCAAAGGTGTAGAGTTGTTCGCCTTCGAGTGAAACCACGGTTTTTGAAAGGCTGAAGGTCATAACTTAATCTCCTCTAATTGGGTACGTGGGTTAAAGCTAGTATTTGCCTGGATTTTTTCGTAGTATTCTTCCTCGATCGCACTCAGATCTTGCGGCGTGACAATCTGAAGTTTGGCAAATAAGTCACCTCGTCCCCCTTTTGGCAATGTCCAGCCTTTGCCGCGCAGTCTGAGGGATTGCCCCGATCGCACTCCTTTAGGGATTTTCATCGTTACGCTACCATCGGGGGTTGGTACGCTAATTTCTGCGCCTAAAACCGCTTCATCAGGGCGAATGGGAATTTCGCAAACCAGGTTATCGCCCTCAAATCGAAAGAAGGGATGGGGTAACACTTCGATAGTTAAATATAAATCGCCACGCTGTTGAGAGAATGGACTAGGACGACTTTTACCTTTGATGCGAATTCTACTCCCAGGCTTTGCACCCGAGGGAATACGGACGTTGATTGTTTCCTCATCGAGTTGCAGCCGTTTTTGAACACCGTGAAACGCTTCGGAAAATGTCAGGGCAATGGCGGCTTCAGTATCCGGTGCAGGGGCTTGAGAACGAAATCCACCACTAAAATCATCAAAGCCACCAGTGGAGGTTTTACGTCTCGTTCGACCCAGCAGATCGTTGATAAACGAATCAAAATCGCTGTACTGATCGAAGTCAGTTGTACCAACATTAGTGGAACTGGGTGGTGGCGCTTCAGTGTAACCAGGATTATTCCAGTGCTGACCAAAGCGATCATATTTCTGCCGCTTTTCTGGATCAGAAAGTACCTCATTCGCTTCGTTCAGGTCTTTGAACTTCGCTTCTGCATCTTTATCTCCAGGATTGAGGTCAGGATGATATTTTCGGGCAAGTTTGCGGTAAGCGCGTTTAATTTCTTCAGGGGTTGCGGTTTTGTTGACTCCCAGAACTGCGTAATAGTCTTTAAAATCCGTTGCAGTTGGCATTACTGACCTCTCAATTATGGGTTATTTTCCGATGGGTGCAATTCATGCCGCGAACTCATAGCTAATTTCTGTAATCTTTCCTTTAAAATAGAGCCGAGTGCCTTCTGGATGCTCCCATCCCACTTCACCTTTTAAGGGAATCAGCATCCCATTGCGAACTGAATATTCCCCAAATCTGCCGCCCCAAGGCATCGCAGTCAGCTTATCGCCATCCATTCGATAACGACCCTCAGCCCGAATAGTGGCGATAGCCCCTTCGTCATTAAACTGAAATACAAGGGAAACAGTTGTTGTACCATCGGTCATAGTAGCGCGAGCGGATGTGTCATCAATCGCCTCCCAGCGCACACCCTGACTAGGTAACAGAGCCGTGGGATACCACGCCGTCTCTGCAAAAAACCGCAATAATTCACCTTGATTCGATTCAGGCGTACCGTGCATTTTGGCAACGGTGAAAAGACCGAATAATGAAGCCTGTAAGTTGCCTTCTCCTAACAGATAGGTATCATGGACAAAGGCATTCACTCCGGGAGCCATCTGAATACGTGCATCCCAATCAAAACCGGGGTGCTGGGTGATCACAAGCTGTGTGGCGGTAAACTTACTCCACTTTGCCTCAGTTTCACTCATATTGAACTGCCCCTGCTGAGAGAGTTTGACCGCAGATGCGATCGCTTGTCCATCCTTAAGCACAGTCCGAAAGAATCGCTGTACAGGGGCTGGTAAGCCTTCAATTTCCTTTTGGTCATAGATTTTGGGCTTAATTATTTCCTGTCCATTTGTTAATCTGGCGCGTAATTTATCAGTATCCAACTGCCACCGATAACCACTATAAATGGCTGCAATTCCCAAGCAGACTATGATGAAAACACCAATAATTGCAATCCATCTAATCCACATGATCCTTACCTATATTTGTTAATTCAGAAGTTGATAAATTGTGATGATAAGAATGATTATAAAAATAGTTTTATAGATTAACTTTGTGTATTTAGCTAGCCAACTTGTAAGATAATTATCAACCTCCACAAAATCACTGACTACTTCCCTAATTTTCCACTAAAGCATAAAACATCAAATACTTCCTGTATCTGAATAGGTAAATAAAAATAATGTCATCTATTCCTTTGGAAATATTTATAAGAATACGGACAATTCATACATAATGAAATCATTGAATTAAACATGATATTTAACTGAAAAATTTTATACTTATTTTTACCAAAACAAGCGAAAATAAATGGATAGATAGCAGTCCTAAATGATTTGTGAAATATCGTATGTAGGTTTGTTGACTGTCAACGCTTAACAGTCAATAGGGAAAAAGGAGGATTTGAATTTTGAATTTTGAATTCAGATCGCAACAACGTGACGATTAGTCTTTATTCTTTGAGCAAGGTTTTAGCCTATGAAACTTTCCCATGAGTTAATTCCTGCTGCTTCTTTAAACTTAAATGAGGTGACAATCGACATTCGGGGACTCTACAAACACTATGGTAAAACCATTGCAATTCGCGGACTCGATCTGCAAATCCGCCGTGGCGAATTGTTTGGATTGATTGGGCCTGATGGTGCAGGTAAGACAACCACATTCAATATTTTGGGTGGCGTGATGGAGGCTACCGCAGGTGATGCTAAAATTCTGGGATTACCTGCCCGCGATGCGCGAAATTACGCTGGATATTTAACTCAACAATTTTCTCTTTATCCCGATCTGAGTGTGGATGAAAATATCTATTACAGTGCAGGATTGCGACTTGTCCCCGAAAATCAACTTGAAGCACGACGCACCAAGTATCTTAAGTTGATGCAACTCGATTCATTCCGCGATCGCCTTGCCGGTCGTCTTTCCGGTGGGATGAAGCAAAAGTTAGCCTTGTGCTGTGCATTAATTGCTGAACCGCAAGTATTATTGCTCGATGAGCCAACAACTGGAGTAGATACCATTGCTAGGCGTGAGTTTTGGGACATTCTGGCTGGATTAACTGCCCAAAATATTACCGTACTAGTTGCGACTCCCGATCTAGATGAAGCCGAACGGTGCGATCGCGTGGCATTAATTTACAACGGACAAATTCAGCAAATGGGTTCTCCCTCAGAACTCAAGGGGAATTTAGGCTTAAATCGCTTAATTATCCGCACTTCGCAGCTAATTCAAGCAGAAAAAGCCCTGATTGTCACAGGTGAAATTGTAGAGGTGTCTACACTAGGCGATCGCCTGGAAGTTTTGGTAAAAGATGTGAAATCGGGAATTGCCTTTGTGCGCGATCGCTTGACTCAAAACAATGTACAGTTCGAGCAAATTCAACCAGAATCACCCACACTAGAGAACGTTTTCACCACACTCTTACGCCAAAAAGGTTCTGTACCAAAATCTCTGGCATTTCCGCGAGTCAAAAGCTTGGCAATATCTGAACCTGCAAAGGCGAAAATAGCCATATCTGCACAGAATCTCAATCGCGTTTTTGGTTCTTTTCACGCCGTTGTGGATTTGAATCTTGATATCCGCTATGGCGATGTTTATGGACTTCTGGGTGCAAATGGAGCGGGAAAAACCACCGCCATCAAAATGCTATGTGGACTATTACCAATTAGTTCTGGCGAAATGTCTCTGGCTGGAGAAACAGGTAATCTTCGCAGTGCAGAATTGCGGCAACGCATCGGCTATATGAGTCAGAAGTTCACCCTCTACGATGATTTAACCATTCTGGAAAATTTGCAGTTCTATAGCGGGGTTTATGGCATTCCACCCCGTCAGCAGCGAGAAAAAATTAGTTGGGTGTTATCCATTTCGGGATTAGAAGGACAAGAACATTTACTGACAAGACAACTCCCCGGTGGATGGAAGCAACGGGTAGCATTTGGCGCATCCGTCATCCATGAACCGGAAATTTTGTTTTTAGATGAACCAACTTCTGGCGTAGATGTTTTAGCACGACAGCAATTTTGGCAATTGATTAATGATTTTGCTCGTCATGGGACGGCAATTTTGGTGACAACCCATTATATGAACGAAGCGGAACAATGTAGCCGGATGTGTTTTATGGTTGAAGGGCGGAAAGTTGCTGAAGGTTCTGCCAGTGAGATTAAAGCCGCACAACCTGGTCAATTATTTGAGTTAAAAATTGGCGAACTGCAAGGAAGTTACGATCGCTTACGGCAATTTCTCGAACCGTGGCGCGTTTCCATTTTTGGCGATCGCCTCCACGTTGTTCTCGATCATCCTACCGCAGAACTGCCCCAAGTGCGGTCTTATCTGCAATCGGCAAATCTGTCTCTTACAGATATTCAACCGATGCCATTTTCCCTAGAAGATGCCTTTATTGGGGAAGTGCAACGAGCCGGAGGTGCGCCGCCATGATGATTCGCCGGATTCGCAATCAATTATTCAAAGAATTAGAGCAGTTTGTGCGCGATCGCTTAGGTGTTGCCCTGGCATTCATTTTACCTGTAATTGCGCTGCTAATTATTGGCTATGCAATTCGCCTGGAAGCGAAAAACATTGCTCTGGCGGTGCGCGATCTCGATCAGACAAGCTTCAGCCGGAGTTATGTTGAACGACTGTACGCCACCAATTTATTTGTCCCAGCACAATGGCAAGGCGAACGCTTTCCCGATGCCATCGACCGGGGAACGGCTCAAGTGCAAGTCACCATTCCACCAGACTTTACTGCTGAGGTACAAGCGGGTAAAACTGGAAATCTGCAAGTTGTGATTGATGGCAGTGATGTGATCAACGCACGGGTAACAAGATTGGCGATTCAGGGAACAACTTTGTCAGTTGTACAAGCCCAACTCAGTAAACTTGCTGACTCTGTTGGTGTAATTTCTCAAGTGCGACTTTGGTTTAATCCGGGACGACAGGAATCATTATTTATTGTACCTGGAAGTTACGGAGTGATTTTAGCCATCTTTCCGCCGTTGTTGATAGCGATCGCATTAGTGCGAGAAAAAGAACAAGGGACAATTCTACAGCTTTACGCCTCTAGCCTCAGTGCCTCGGAACTATTGCTAGGTAAATCCTTGGCATATACCCTCGTGGGATTGGGAGAAGCTTTAATTCTGTTTATTGTCGGTTTTTTGTTGTTTCAAGTCCGCGTGATTGGCGATCCCACCCCCTTAATTATTGGCACTCCCATATTCATCTGGGTAAGCGTACAACTCGGATTAATCATCGGCATTTTTACTACCACCCAAAGCGCGGCTGTACAAGCGATCGGCACCATTAAAGTGCTGACTGCCTTTTTGCTAGCAGGATTTTTGTTTCCCCTCAATACAGTGCCGTTTCCATTTTCCATTGCTTCCTACTTAGTTCCCGTGCGGTATTATATCGAACTTTGTCGGGATGTATTTGTGCGGGGTTCAGGCTGGTTTGGAACTTGGCATCTCATCGGTGCTTTGCTGCTTTTGGGAATTGTCGAGTTTGCGATCGCTTGGTGGGGAATGCGGCGAATGCAACTATAGAGCAACTTAATTAAAAGTTGATGTACGCCAGATAATTTTTGAATAATTAACAAAACTTCATCTTTTGTAAAAACCGTTGGTAAATATTTAGATTTTTTAGCACGAACCGCATCAACCTTCAAATCTAAATCTTGTTTTAATACCTCTTTGTAGAGAAATAAAACTGTATGAAGTGCTTGGTTTTGTGTTGATGCAGCAACATTTGTGGCTAATTTTGTTATTTCCTACTTTCCCAATATCCCAAAACAGGATAAAGTAATATTCAACCAACTCTTAGACCCACACAAGTCAATAAATGAATCGATCTAATCCAGAGGTAAATGCTCCCAGCACATTGAAACGGAAAGCTACTAGTACAGTTGGTCGCGGAAAATTTGTTAACCTAAACGCAAAACTTAACTTTTCTGCATGGAGCGATGAATACGTTGCTTTATCTCTAGGCGATAGTCTGAAACACTATAGAGACTGGGAGCAACCTACGGTAATCGTTTCGGATGGGGCTTATGGGGTTCTTGGTTTTGAAGGGGATACATCTGATCACATTGATTTACCGGATTGGTATCAACCTCATATAGAAGAATGGTCAAAAGCTGCAATGCCGTGTACAACACTCTGGTTTTGGAACTCAGAAATTGGTTGGGCTGTAATACATCCAATTTTAGAAAAGTATGGTTGGCGGTATGTTAATTGCAACGTTTGGAATAAGGGCAAAGGTCACATAGCAGGGAATGTTAACACAGAAAAAATCCGTAGATTTCCAGTGGTCACGGAGGTTTGTGTCCAATATGTAAGGGAGGTTAAAGTTAACGAACTTACCCTAAAAGCTTGGTTACTGAATGAATGGAAACGGTCTAAATTGCCGTTACGACGGGCAAATGACGCATGTGGCGTAGTGGATGCCGCCACTAGAAAATATTTCGATCAAGGACATTTATGGTATTTCCCACCTCCAGAGATGTTTGAAAGGCTGGTAAATTATGCAAATGAGAATGGTAGACCTGATGGAAAACCTTATTTCTCTATAAATGGTAATCAATCCTTGACAGGGCAGGACTGGAGTAAGATGCGGTCAAAATTTAGATGCCCTCATGGTTTTACTAATGTATGGGAACGCCAACCCTTACGCGGCGATGAAAGAGTTAAAACAAGCTCTGGCAAAGCTTTGCATCTTAACCAGAAACCGCTTGATTTGATGAGTATGATTATTGAATCATCAAGTGATGAATCTGACATAGTATGGGAACCTTTTGGAGGACTGTTTAGTGCTTCTCTAGCAGCTCGAAAACTTAGCCGTAAAGCTTACTCTTGTGAGATTGACCCAGACTATTTCTATTACGGAGTTCAGCGATTTAATCAAGAAGTTCATCAATGCTCTCTTCTTTGATCTCTAAATACTCTTGTAGTGATTTTGCGATACTATCTTCTCGGCGACTGGATAAAAGTCTATTCCATTGTCCAACTGTCATACCAGAGACTTCAATGTTGTAAACACGTTTCTTGAATTCCTCAATACCAGGATGTACGATTCTGTCCATTTTCGCGAAATTGGTATCTAGCCTATACTTGTATCGTATCAATAACTCACGTAGAAGTTTCTGATATTCTCTAGTTGGCTTGTAGATTTTCGCTTCAGATCCCCAAGCCTCAACCATTCTTTGAGCATCTAAAAGCTCACTGGTAGAGCCTTGAAACTTATAGCCACTGGTGTTCGTTTGCTGGAGGTTTGATGTCCTTTGGGTTGTATCTTCTGGTTCTAAAACAAGATAATCTGGCGGATTATGGTAATGAGTATCTCTAGCCAGAGCCACAGACAATCCAGATACAACGCATACATCTAGAATACGAGGTTTTCCATAAATAATCTTTTCAGGTAGCCATGCTAACATCACGACATGAGTTTGATCGAACTGAAAGTGATTCTGGCTATCTTTAGACATCTCCAAAATAGTATTATTCTGTGATAAAAGAACATTAAAGCGTTATTTTGACACAGAAGCATGAGCAATATACTGAATTACATTGAAGAGAATCCTAAACAAACCCAAAGGTTAATAGGTCTGGAATATGAACAGTTACAACAATTAATCATAAATGGGGAAAGATTATATCATGAAAAAAAAGCTTTACTGGAATCTAAGAAAGTGAGAATTATTGCTGGTGGAGGAGGTCGGAAACCAAAATTATCTATTTCTGAACAAATCATTTTAACTTTAGTGTATCTCCGACATCTGACAACCTTTCAACTTCTAGGTATTCAGTTTGAAGTAAGTGAGTCTACAGCCAACGATACGTTTAACTATTGGTTGCCTAACTTGCGAGAATTACTGCCATCAAGTTTGCTTGAACAAGTAAAAAAAAAACGCTTCTGACTATGAAGTAGTAAAAGAAATGCTCACAGAATATGAATTAATAGTAGATAGCTATGAACAAGTCAGAGAAAGACCTAGAGACAATGATGAACAAAAGAAATATTTTTCAGGTAAGAAGAGTAATCATACATTTAAAACTCAAATGATTATTTTACCTGATGCTAGTGATATCGTTGATGTTGTGGCAGGTGAACCTGGTCCAAAAAGCGATATAACTTTGTTCCGAGAATATCGTTCAGAGTTTGATGCCAAACAAAGATTTAAAGGAGATAAGGCATATCTTGGAGAAGATTTAATTACAACTCCAATTAAGAAACCAAGAAATCAAGAACTAACAACTGAACAGAAAGAACAGAACAAAATATTTTCATCTAAACGAATCTTTGTTGAACATCGAATACGGTCAGTCAAAATCTTTCGAGTTGTCCAAGAGAGATTTAGGTTAAATACCCGCAAATATAAGCAAGTAATTTTGACGATTTGTGGGCTAGTAAGGTTACGGATTCGAGGGCTAATATTACCATTAGAAATATCAGCTATATCATCAGGTTAAAATTATCGCATATAACTAGATATTTTTGCCTAATTATCAACAGCAAATATCTCAAAGTCTTATTTCATCGTACAGAATAGCTAATTTAAGATGATTGCATTTAGTGGCTACAGCCTAGCCAAACAAAGGCTTTGACTGTTTTCGGAGATGTCTTTTGAACCGCGCGGTTATTTCTGTCGCCAACGGAAACCATGCTTTAATCTCCAATCCTGGTGTTGGTTGAATATTCCCGACAAAAATTGTGTCTGGAAACCCTGGATCTTGCCTCTCCCACACTCCAAATCCAGCAAAATCATCTTGCTTATTTAAGAATTCAACGGTATTAAATTCGATCAGATTTCCAAGTAAAGGTGAAAGCTTTGAGATTACTTTAGTTAAATTGACGGCTGCATTTACTGTCACTGGTTTAGACACATCTAAAACATCAAACGTATGCCCCGATAAATTAGCCAAATACTGCGAGGCGAGTCTGATTACATCTGGTGTGTTCATAATCTTTCCTCACAAGATGCTTCAGATATTTGTTGTTCAACTTTCTTAAGAATAGCGCAAGGGTCTACGCCAATCACGCGAGTAACTATGAGAAACTCAACAACATCTAAGCGTCGCTCACCATTCTCATATTTAGCAACGAAAGATTGCGGTTTTTGAAGAGATTTGGCGAGAGATTCCTGAGTAAGTTGTGCTTCTTTTCGAGCCGCAATCATACAACGACGAAATATGTCATACTTATAGCTAGATATAGATTTCATCGTGCTTTTTTTTGCACTATATTTTACGTTCATCACAATAAACCTATTTTCGGATAATCCCAAAACAGGATAATGGCTGTGTTAGATTCAACACTCACGCATCTCAACAACGCGCTGGAGCGGACGATTAGAAGACTATGGTTGTGATACAAAGGCTATCTATCGCCGCAAGCAGGTGTTAGAAAGTATTCGCTATATTGACCTTATTGATTGGGCATCTGAAGCTTTTGGTCAGTCGATGCTCTACCAGAGGAATTAGTTGACCAAGCATTAAATTACGTGCAAATGTTGCAAAATCCGATTCAGATTACACCTGGAGTTTGCGGGAGACAAGCGCGAATTAGAAATACAAGAATTCCCGTATGGACTTTGGTAGCATATCGTCAACAAGGTGCGCCGGATGAAGAATTATTGGCAAATTATCCTGGATTGACTGCGGAAGATTTAAGTGCAGCTTGGCATTACTACGAACAAAATCCCGAACAAATCGATCGAGAAATTGCCCAAGATGATTTAGTTTAAGAACCTTAGAGAATCGTTTGTTGCGGGTTATGAAGCAAAATATAAAAGCAGTTGGACAGATTTTTTTCGTACAAGAGTATGGTAAAAGTTGATTGCGATGCCCTTGGCAACCACTTTGTGGTATCGCCGATTTTTAAATATATCTAATTCCTAAATATTAATGCTGAATCGTCTTTGCTTTGCTGCTTTTGGAGATTTTAGAGTTTGCGATCGCTTAATATAAGTCTAGCCCAAAGCCCTATTTTTTCGTGAGTTCTTGTCATTAATGTTAAGTTATTGATAATCAAATATAGCCTGAAACCATTGTTATTTCGTTATTTCATGACTTAACGGGAAAAGTCAGTATCTTGCTAAAGTATCCAGCACCACCTAACATATTCCCTGGAGCAGGTTGGCGAAAGACCTTGGTGTATTGGATAGACCTAACTCCTAACTTTACAGAGTTACAATATTAAGGCGTATTCTCGAAAGAACTATGACACTAACCCTTGACCTGTCACCAGAGTTAGAGCAGTACCTGTTACAGGAAGCCAATCAACACGGGCTTTCGGTAGAGGTATTGGCATTGCAACTTTTAGAAAATTCTATTTTGTTGAAGCAAAAACAAACTGAAGCGGTCAACTTGCTCCAGTCTTGGATTGATGATGAGGATGGGGCAGAACAACAAGAGACAGGTCAGTATTTGATTCATGCTTTAGATGACGATCGGCTATCCGAGCGCAAGCTGTTTCCACTTGAGATGAAGGGTATAACTTGGTGAGCCAAGTCATTATTTTAGATACTGGCCCACTTGGTTTGGTTACAAATCCGAAGTTATCTGCTGAGAGTATTGCTTGCGCCCAATGGCTTCAGACTCACGTTACAGCAGGAAACCGCGTCATTATTCCAGAAATTGCAGATTACGAGGTTCGGCGTGAGTTATTGCGAGCAAATAAGATAAAGGGTATTGCTCGTTTAGATGATTTATCCAGGTTTCTTGAGTATTTGCCAATTACAACGATTGCAATGCAGCAAGCGGCTCAGTTTTGGGCACAAGCTCGGCAGCAAGGACAACCGACAGCAGGTGACAAAACAATTGACGGTGATATGATTTTGGTCGCTCAAGCCATGACTCTCGCAGTCCCAAATGTTGTCATTGCGACAACTAATGTGGGGCATTTGTCGAGGTTTGTTGCAGCTGAGTTGTGGCAAAGCATTCCTCCTAGTTGATCGCCACCTAAGACTGCGTTGATAGTAAATAAGTTTAACGAGTCGCGGAGTTTATAGCAGTTTTCAGGTAAATAGCTGTAAGCAAGACAATTTGTTATTGGCTTGTGTTTATCTTCACCAAGAGCCGGAATGGAATTGTCCATCCCTGGGGTAGATTCAGGCAGAACGAATTTCATTTATTATTAGGTCGGAACGAGTATTAGCGATGTCCTTGGCAAGCACTTTGTGATATCGCCGATTTTTAAATATATCTAATTCCTGAAGAATAATGCTGAATCGTCTTTGCTTTGCTGCTTTTGCGGATGGCTGAGTTTGCAGCAATGCAACTATCCAATGAAGCGAATTCATCATGATGTAATTCACGAGGATAAAATCTATGAAATGGCAACAATTAATTCTGGGTTTTATCGCCACTATTTGCTTAATATTTGCAGGTAATGCCCTAGCGCAGACTGACATCAATATCAACAATACCAACCTGATTCGCTTTGGTGGTAGCGTCACCGTACCAGAGAATCAAGTTGTCGAAAATGCCTTGGCTTTTGGGGGGAGTGTTACAGTATCCCCTAATGCCAGAGTCTTAAATACTGCCATCGCATTTGGCGGGGATGTCATCCTAAAAAAAGGAGTGCAGGTAGAGGGTGATGTTTACTCCTTTGGCGGCAAAATCGTCAAAGAAGAAGGTGCGAATATTGGTAGTAGGTATACCACCGATGATCGACATGGGATGATGGATGGTTCCCATCGAGGTAGAGGTAGCTTCTTCTACGCTATTTCTCTGGGTCCCATTTTTAGAATTGGTAACGCCGTACTAGCAGCTATTCTCGGGCTAATTATTTTACATACCAATCCCCAGTTCCTGCCTTCTTTGGCTACAAAATTGCGTCAACACCCCAGTTTGGCTGTTTTATGGGGAATGGGGGCGATAGTCGGCATTATCTTTGTGAGTGTGTTTCTAGCGATTACGCTGATTGGTATTCCCTTGATTCCACTACTAAGTCTGACGGTGATTATCACTTCTCTAGTCGGATCATTAGCCGTGGCACTTTTTGTTGGTCAAAGTCTAGCCAGTAATCGTCACTGGTCCTTACAGCAGCAGTTTTTGGTAGGTTTGGCTGTGGTGACTATTCTGACGCTCATTCCATTTTTCGGAAGTTTAATAATTTTCCTAGTCAATATGTTCGGCTTGGGTGTCATCTTGCTGTGGAAACTTGGTAGAGAAAAACCTCAAATAGCGACTGAGTGAGGGCATTCTCCTGACTTTACCTGTGGCTATGGATCAGGAGATTGAGTTGCAAATCCCATCTACAACGCTCCAAAAGTGGTAAACGATTTCGGCTCGTTGATTGACCCTAAAAACCAGCCATCAAATCTAAATCAAAAACCTTCATTTGAGCTTATTTAAGTTTAATAAAATATATGATTTACTTGCCTTTGATTTCAATCCTGTTGCTTGTAGGACCAGCACTTGCAGCAATCTCCATGACGCGATCGCTTACCACCCGTGGACATTTAGTTTTGTTGAGTATATGTATCCTCTACGGAATTTTTCCATTCCTGGTTACTTGGGGAGGGATGGGTTTAGCTGAACGCTTTGGTTGTTCAGCAGAAGCAGTTCGCTTTATTTGTCCGTCCTCATCTTGGCTTGGAGACGTGATTTCGGGAATGTTCATGGCTCACTGGCTGGCGATTTTCGCTATTCCATCAGCCATTTTTGGTGCGATCGGACTACTGATTTCTTTGATTCTCAAGGTCAAGCGATCAGATGCTAATACTCCTGTCATACCAAGGATTGTATTTCATCGCAGTCGTCATAAAGTTTTCGCAGGTGTGTGTTATGCCCTTTCTCAGCTATGGAATTTACCAGTCATGGGTGTGCGGATTGTTACCGTTATTTTAGCGATCATCATCCCTGGATTTATTTTTCTGTACTTTTGGTGTTGGTTAGCATTCCCCATAGAATCGCGCTCTCAACAACCTGTAGGAGAACAATCATGAGTCTACACAAATATCATCAAAATCCTCTGAAAAAAATAGATTTTTTAAAATTAGAGAGATAACATTTTTAGCAAAGTTCTAATAAAAAATAAAAACAGGTAAATAAAGCGGGGCATAAATTATTAAATCTAAATCGAAAAGCCCTATTTTTACAAATTTTATGTAAAGTTGCATATTATCCTGAAATACCTTGATTAACCTGAGTTCGGGATAAGGAAAAGGACAGGTAGTAAGCTGAAAATAACAACAAATCCAGCAGCCTGTCCTATGTTTAGTTTAGATGCTTTGTTCTGTCATGTAGATGATTTCTGTAAAGCGTTTGAAGCGCAATGGCACAAAAAATTGTTAAATCATGGAGGAATAAAACGTTTTCGTGCTAAAAGCTTATGTTTAAGTGAAATCATGACAATTATCATCGCTTTTCATCAAAATCACTACCGGAATTTCAAGCATTTTTATTTAAATCAAGTGAAACAACAGTGGAGTTCTGCATTTCCAGGTCTTCCTTCTTATCAACGATTTATTGAATGGATGCCATCAACCTTGATACCTTTGTGTGTCTATCTGAAGCATTGTTTTGGACAATGTACAGGTATCGGTTTTATCGATTCAACTTGCTTGAAGGTATGTCATAATCGTCGGATTTCTAGGCATAAGGTGTTTGAAGGTTTAGCCGCTCGTGGCAAGACTTCTGTGGATTGGTTTTTTGGTTTTAAGCTGCATCTGGTCGTCAATGAGTTTGGTCAACTCTTAAATGTATCTCTGACTCCTGGTAATGTCGATGACCGTCAACCAGTACCCGATTTACTGAGTGGTCTGTTTGGCAAAATATTTGCCGATAGAGGTTATGTTTCACAAAAACTTGCTTCTCAACTTTTACAAGACTTCGGAATTGAATTTTTTGCCAAACCCCGTCGCAATATGAAGAATAAGCTAATGCGTCTTCATGACAAGCTTTTGTCCCGTAAACGCTCAATTATTGAGACGATTAATGACCAACTCAAAAATATTTCTCAAATTGAGCATTCCAGACATCGATAGCGAAGCGGTAGCCGGTACCCCGGCGTCAGCCCTGTTAATTTTTGCGTTAACGTTCTTTGCGGATTAATCGCTTATTGTCATCAACCTAAGAAACCTAGCCTTCAACTGGAGTGGCTTTTACCTCCTTATCTTTAACCCGAACTCAGGTTTGATTAATTCATCTTTATCTGTGTTTATCTGCGCCCATCTGCGTTTAATTATTCTTGATATTTGATTCTATGCAACTTCATATTAATTTGGTATTAAAAAATCAATGATGATAAATCGCCGCCTATTAGCTCTGTTAATCAAAGAAAGCACTGAACTATTGCGTAATCGCCAACTGGTGATTTTTCTCACGATCGCGCCGATTATTTCAATGGTGATTTTTGGCTATGTGATGAATTCCAATGTGACAAACTTACGACTGAGTATTTTGGATCAAAATCAAGTAACAATCAGCCGAGATTTTGTGGATGCGTTTACTGCAAATCATGTGTTTCTAGCATCTCGCCACACCAACAGTCAACAAACTCTCACCCAACAAGTCGAACGGGGAGAAGTCGATGCGGGATTAATCATTCCACCTAGTTTTGATCGGGATTTGCTACAAACTGGAAAATCAGAAGTTCAGGTTGTGGTTGATGGAATTAATGCCTACAGTTCTGGACTTGCAAAGGGCTATGTCAGCCAAATTACAACTCAATTTAACTTAGATTTACTCCAACGCTATCAACCTGTGTCAACTGGGTTAGAAGTCCCCGTTCAAACTGAAATGACATTGCGCTACAATCCTGGAATGCTTGATAGTTGGTTCTTTGTTCCTGGTGTACTGGGGGCAATCATCACCTTGAGTGCAATTCTGGCTGCGGCTGTGGAAGCGGTTCGAGAAAAGGATCAAGGAACACTAGAACAGTTGTTGATGACTCCAGTTGCATCGACTTATATTTTGATTTCTAAAATTGTGCCGATATCTGCTTTACTCACAGCTACATTGCTGATTTGTTTCCTTGTTGCTCACTGGGTTTTTGCCTTACCTTTTCGCGGAAATTTATTTTTATTACTGCTATTTTCTATTCTTTACATTCAGATTGGTGTTGCCATTGGACTGGCAATTTCCACATTTTCTGAGAACAAATTGCAAACAATTTTGATTGGGATATTTCTCAATATTCCCATTATTTTATTAGGCGGTGCGGTGACGGCGGTGAATAGTATGCCGCTTGTATTTCGCTGGATTGCCCAAATTAATCCGCTTTATCATTACTTGATCATTCTCCGCAGCATTCTTCTTAAAGGTGCAGGGTTGGAAGTTTGGGGTTTAAATGCGATCGCCATGATTGTATTTGCAACCGTGACAGTTCTGGTGAGTGCAAATCGCTACCGTAGTCAATTAAGTTAACTCAGGGTGTATTTTATGTCACATACAGTTGATTCTTCAAAACCTATTACAATTCCTCAAAAATCTGTTACAACGCCTCAAAAGCCTGACGATCCAAAAATTCCTACTCCGAAAAAACCCCGACGCTGGTTGTGGATTTTGGGCGGGACTGTGGCGATCGCATCTGTCGGCTTTGGAATATGGTATGGGTTTTTTCGTCCCCAACCTGCAAACATCATTCAATTCAATGGACGGATCGAAGGTTATGAAACCGATGTCAGCACCAAAGGCATTGGTCGGGTGGAGGAAGTTACTGTGCGAGAAGGAGATACAGTAAAAAAAGGACAATTATTAGTGCGTCTTAGTGATGAAGAAGTACAATCTGAACTGAGCGCAGCCACAGCCCAGGTAAATGCAGCAAAACAACGAGAAGCTTACGCCCGGTTACAAATCTCTATTCTCGCAGATCAACTCGCAGATGCTAATCTGAATTTACAGCAATCCCAAGGTGACACGCAAGGTAAAGTTGCGGAAGCTAACGCCCTTGTCTCAACCGCAAAGGCCGTTGTGAAACAAGAACAAGCACGAGTTTTAGAAGCGCGGGCATTAGTTGAACAGGCGCGGGTAGATAGCGATCGCTATGCCCATCTGGCGATTGAAGGAGCTGAAACCAAACAACGCTATGATGTGGCGCAAACTTTTTACAATACTGCCAAAGCTGCTTTGCAAAGCCGTTTAGCGGCTGTGGAAGCGGCACAAACAGCCGTTAATATTGCTCAGGGAAAATTGACGCAAGCACAAACCACAACCTTAAATCCAAGGCGACAACAAACTAATGTCAGCCGATTCGAGACACAAGCACAACAGGCACGCAACACAATAGCAGCTGCCCAAGCTGATGTGAAAACTGCCCAAGCGAATCAACAATTGATTCAGAGTCGCTTAAATAATCTGACGGTGAAAAGCCCGATTGATGGCGTTGTTACGACACGCAGCGTTGAACCTGGTACAGTGGTTCTACCATCGCGCCCCTTGCTGAGAGTTGTAGACTTGAGTCAAGTTTATATGCGGGGCTTTATTCCCGGTGGGCAAATTGCTCAAGTTCGCGTCGGACAACTTGCCAATGTTTATTTAGATAACGATCCCAAACACCAAAAGTCTTTTAAAGCAACCGTTACCGCTATAGATTCTCAAGCCTCCTTTACCCCAGAGAACGTTTATTTTCAGAGCGATCGCGTGCAACAGGTATTTGGTGTGAAACTGAGCTTGGAACAACGAGAAAGACTAGCAAAACCGGGAATGCCTGCGGATGGAGAAATTCCCTTGAATTAGCAAGAAAGGCAGAAGGGAATTCTGATTCCTGCCCTCTGCCTTTTTCACCTTTTATTAGTCATTGATTTCTCTAGGTTTTCACTTTATTCAGCTAACCCTTTTTAGAACTATGCTGCATATGAAACCACATAGAAATTCCTGTAAAAAGCAAGATGAACAAGCCGAGAGCATTCAGGAAGGGATAAATGAGTTCTAGATTAAGTGCGCCAAAATGTCCCTTGTGCCAATCTAATAACCAGTAAAACCCATCTTTTTTACCTGCTAAATCAACAATCTGAAAAATAGTTCCTGTAATTGTTGTCAGCAATAAAGGTAACAACATAATAGGTGCAAGTATGCTGTGCAGATGGCTAATATTTTGAAAATAGTGGCTATGGTTTTTGGCGGTTGTCATAAAATAGTTTCCTTGATTATGTAGATCAAAAGCTGTGCTAAACGGAAAGTTAAAACTTATTTAAACGCTTTGACTAAAGCCTTAAACTCTACTTGCAGTGACTTGTCATGATGCGAGATAGGTGGGATCGGGCGATCGATATTTAGAAATTCATAGACTGCCATCTGAGCAGCCCGCACCGAATACTCAACTGTGAAGACGACATCATCAGGAATTTCCACAAACTGGCTGATGAAAGCCAGGTTCTTTGAGCTATGAGGAATCGGTAAGGGTCGATCGCTACGTAAACGAGGCATAAACATACTTGTGATGTACGGCATTCTGCAAGGAATACAATTTGCCGATTCCACGATATCCAAATCGAATCGTAAATGACCGCAGAGTTCTCGCAGAATTTCTTCACCATTGCACTCGCTCATTGGCTTGGGTACAAAATTACCGACGCGATCGCCAAAAAGGGCATATCCCCAAAAGACTTGTACATCAGCAGGCTGATTTATAAAATGGGGTTGATAGGCGAGTACAATTGACATCAGCCAATTTGAGTCTTTAAACGTGATCAGCCCGCCAGTCCCTGCTTGATTGCCGCTAAATTTGGCGATTTTATCGAAGAATGCGGAGTTTTTAATTGTTACGGTAAAAGACTCCCAGAGAGACTCGGCAATGCTGCTATTGAAAGCAGCAGGATTACCAAAATCTGGGCTTTCTGCCGCCAGCTTTTCCCACAAAGTCCAACTAGTGCAGTCTTGTTTAGTCAACTTCTTCGGCGGACTTGTCATCGATCCCAAACTTGAGGCATCAGTCATTGAGCCATTTTGCAGAAAAACCAGGTCGCCGTCTTTAACCGCAATGGTTTTGCTTTCACCACTCTGCTGATAATGAATGCCTATCACTACTAACTTACCTTCTGCGGTGGTGCTATCCAGATCCATCACCTGGCAATCGACGAGGAAATTGACATTTTGAGCAGCAAGCCAACTCTGTAAGGGAAGAATTAATGAATCGTACTGATTATAAATAGTGCGCTTAACCCCAGCGAGGGTTTCAATCCGAGAGAATTCCAGCATGAAGCGATGCAAGTAACGCTTGAATTCAACAGCACTGTGCCACGGCTGGAAGGCGAACGTAGTCACCCACATATACCAAAATTCAGTCTCGAAGAATTCTGGAGAAAGCCAATCTGTGATACAAGTAGCACCTAACTCATCTTCACTAGCTTGGGTGAGCTTTAGCAATTCCTGACGATTTTGCATCGAAAAGCCCATCGAACTTACCGGCACCTTCGCTCGTCGGCTATCAACCAGACGCGCCATAGAATTTGACTTGTGCTGCTCATTAAACTCCATCGTTTCGTCAAATACCGTTTTACCAGGCGAACTCAGGGAGGGAATCGACTTGAAAAGCTCCCAAGTGCATTCGTAATTGTCGGTCGTTAACATCCTTCCCCCGCGCAGGGAATAGCCATCTGTAGGGTTCCCGGCTCCATCCATACTTCCGCCCAGAAGGGGCTTTGCTTCTAAAATAAAAATATTTCCGCCAAGAATTCCGCCATCGCGAATCATGAAGGCGGCTGCTGCTAAAGAGCCGATACCACCACCTAACAAATAAGCATTAAATTTCTTAACCATGACAATTGACTCCCTGATGAGTTTGGTTTAATCGTGTCTTACGTCTTTTGTGAACCTAAATCTAAAGTTCTTGACCTGTTGGACGAATGATGATTTCATTCACATCAACATCATTGGGCTGCTCAATGGCATAGGCGATCGCACGAGCAATCAGGGCAAACGCACCTTATTTTTAGAATGCTTACTAGACAAAGGTTTCGCCCATTGTTTAGTTTTGTTAATAAATTTTGAAAGCCCTGCTGTGTAAGATGTTCAGGATTTTGGTGCGTTTGCCCTGCACGAGCAATGACATCTGCATCAATAGCGATCGCATAAAGTTGATTAATTCTTGCTGCTGTGTCTTTATCGGTAATGGTGGTAGTCAACTCAGTAGCAACCGCTCCTGGTGAGATATTAGTCGAACGGATTTCACCATTTGACTCTAGTCGCAGTCCTTCAGAGATTGCTCGCACTGCATACTTAGTAGCACAGTAGACTGCTGACCCAGGAAACACCTTATGTCCAGCCACGGACGATAGGTTAATGACGTGACCAGACTTTTGCTGACGCATAATCGGCAATACAGCAGCAATCCCATAAAGAACGAACATAGGATTTCCTGTCATTCATGCGACCTCGCATATATGGATCTACTGACTCTCGCATTTTTCCGTGAGTCTGTTGCTGTAGCTTAACTAGCTTGTAGCTGGATCAACGTTTTTGTCCCAGCAGCGTCACTAATCCGAACCGCTATCATCACACCGTTTGAGTTCTGTCCCGTTAAAACTTCAGTTGGTGAATCAATGGTGTGAGCGTATGTCACTTCATCTCGACCCACTTCAATCAGCAAATCATCCCCCTTTCCAGGACGATCATAAACCATTGCCATCAAAGGTGCGTTCTGAATCAGTTCTTCGTCACCGAGTTCTGAATTGATAATTTCGATTGAAATATGCCGTCCACGATTACCACTGGAAAACTGATCAAAAAATTCACCCCATCGCTCACGCGGCACAGATTTGCTGATGTCAATTTTACTTACCATGATGATTCCTTTAAACATCGACCGAATTTAAATATGCGTTATCCATAACCTTTGTAGAGATATAGCAATGCTACGTCTCTACATTGCTTTTCACCAGATGTCTAATGTTGGCAGATTAATAGTTCAAAGCCTTAAACAGGGACAGACAAGCTGATTTCATGACTGATTTTGCCTAGCATTTGCTTCGCCTGACTAACATCATCCTTGTTACCTGTCACCAGGATGATGAACTCGCCTGCTTGGATTTTAGTCTCGTACCTGAGTATCTCGTGCTTGGGTATTCCTAACCCGGATAACGCACCAGCCAGTCCGCCAACAGCAGCAGCACTAGCGCCACCAACAAGGGTTCCTTCCAACCAACCTGCCAATACTCCCACAATGGGGCCAGCAATGATGATCGGCGCGAATCCGGGAATAAATACCACTCCAGCCCCGGCTAAAATGCCAAATAAACCGCCGACGAAGCTACCCCAATAACCACCGCCTGCGGCCCCTGCTTTAGCTGTATCTTTCCAGGTGAGAAATCCCCGGACACTTTCTGTGGTTTGGTAGTCTTTACCAATGATTGAGAGCTTTTGCATATCGAAGCCTGACTTTTGTAGCTCCAATACAACCCTTTCTGCTTCTGCGTGGGAAGGGAAATGGGCAACAACGGTATGTGTATATGTCATGAATTTGGCTCTTGTATGTATGTCAAATAGTTCTCAAACAAGCTTGGTTTTACTTTTTCGTAGTTACCGCAGCAGCTTCAGCATCTAGTCTGGCGGCGATCGCTTCTAAGGTGGCTTTTTCAGCCTCTTCAATGGTGGCGATCGCTAAAAAGGTTGCTGTAGCTGCATGGTTTTCAGCTTTATCTGCCCGATGTTCAAGCTTCTTTACTTTGCGGCTCGTTTTCCATTCCTCGACATGGGACTTCACCTCAGATTCTTTTTCTTCAAATTGAGTTTTCAGCTTTGCTCGGTACTCGTCGAATTCTTGTTTTTTAGCATCCAGCTTTGTTTTCGCTTCTTCAAGTTGGGATTCAATCTCAATTTGAGTTTTTTTCGGCGCAGATTGAATACTTGCCTTCAGCGATTTTACCCGTTCTTCAACTGCTTCTAGATTGTCATGCAGATTTTTAGTGAAGTTATCAATTGCAGTACTCATGATAATTACTCTAGTATGTTTATTTTCTGAAATCTGGCTCTATGATCGTCAAGCTTAAAATTAAAGCTATGCTTGAGTTTTACCACACATTTAATATTTACAAATTTTGAAAAATATAACCTCTGCCTTTTGAATGTTTTAGTATAAGTTATACAATTCAAACCTTATTTAAATCGTCCTTAAAAATATTTTATATGGTGATGAGTTACTCTTTGCTGCTTTTGACAAGACTTGTGGGACTATTACAACAAGGTAAAGGTTAAAAAATCTCCAAGTAAAACTGAGACAATATGGTGAAAAAACTAGTATATTGTTGATTTAATTCTAGTAATCGCTTGATTTATTCTCATACCTAAGATGAAAAGGTGAGCTTTTTTAAATCAACCAAATAACCCTAGAAATCAAACATCACTTTGTTATATTGTAAGAGTATTCATACTTTAATTTTTTACTGATAATTTTCCCAAATCATAAAATTATATAGACAGTTTTATATGCTTGCCGCACTTTTGCATTTTATAAATTAGAGGTATTACCTATGAGCATCTCCCTAATACCTAAAGAGATAAAACCTAAAGAGGTAAAACCAAAGGAACTAAAGCCGAATGGACTGAGTAAGCTAAAAGCAAATAAATGGCTACTTGGGTTACTGATATTGATACCTATGATTGGTATTAGCTATCTTGCTTATCACCAACTGGTTGTAGTGCCTCAACAACAGGCAAAGAATAAGGTGCAAACGGCTTTAGTCAAGCGGAGCAATCTGCCAATCACGGTTTCTGCAAATGGGACGGTGCAACCCGAACGATCAGTAAATGTGAGTCCTAAAACGTCAGGGATTCTCAAGCAACTGCTGGTGAAAGAAGGTGATTCTGTGCAACAAGGGCAGATACTTGCTTATATGGATGACTCAAATCTTCAGGGGCAATTACATCAGGCTCAGGGGAATCTGGCTGCGGCTCAAGCAAATGTGCAGAAACTAGTAAATGGGAATCGTGTTGAAGATATTGCCACAGCACAGGCACAACTGGCTGAACAAGAGGCAAATCTCCAAAAATTGCTGAATGGAAATCGACTCCAGGAAGTTGCCCAAGCCCAAGCTCAGTTGAAAGATGCTCAATATGCCTTGCGTCAAGCTGAAGATGATCTGCAAAGAAATCAAAAACTCTATAGCTCAGGTGCGATCGCCCTCCAAAGTCTGAATACCTTCCGCACTAACCGCGATCGCGCCCAGACTCAAGTCAAGCAAGCAGAACAAGCTACTTCATTAGTGCGATCGGGGACTCGTCCAGAAGATATTACTCAAGCTAGGGCAGTGGTGAAGCAGAGACAGGAAGCTCTGGCGTTGTCTCAAGCGGGGTCACGACCGGAAGATATTCAGCAAGCCCGCGCTCAAGTGGCATCGGCTCAGGGGGCGGTGCAAATTATCCAAGCAAACCTCAACGATATGGTGATCCGCGCCCCCTTTAGTGGGATTGTTGCCCGGAAATTTGCTGATCCTGGCTCTTTTGTTACACCCACCACAGCAGGTAGTTCAGTTTCCTCTGCCTCATCTTCTTCCATCTTGGCTCTTGCATCCACGAACCAGATTGTTGCCGATGTGGCAGAAGCGAACATTGCCCAAATTCGTATGGGTATAGTTGCAACAATTCAGGCAGATGCTTATACAGGGAAAACCTTTACCGGAGAGGTGACGCAAATTGCCACCCAGTCAAGTGTTGTGCAGAACGTGACCAGCTTTGAAGTGAAGACATCAGTGCCAGATCCCCAAGGCTTATTGCGATCAGGAATGAATGTGACTGTGGACTTTAAAGCTGGAGAGTTAAAAAATGTCATAGTAGTGCCGACTGGGGCGATCGTGCAACAAAACAATGCTCAGGGTGTGTTTGTCGCCAAGGATCAAGGCGATTCGGTCTTTGTGCCGATTGTCGTAGGGACAACAGTAAATGACAAAACCGAGGTCAAATCTGGCTTAACTGGAAACGAAAACGTTTTACTCAGCTTTCCACCTGGAACTCGTAAGGTTTCTACAGCTAATGGCAGACCTTCATGAAAAAACTTACTAATTTACAGACAAAAACTCGTCCGCGCCGTTCGGGAAAGCGTAAGGTATCTTTCAGTGAAGTTTTGATCATGTCAGTCGAAACACTGTGGGGTAATAAACTGCGGACAGGTTTGACTATGTTGGGGGTGATTATTGGCATCTCCTCGGTGATTACGATTACCTCTGTGGGACAGGGCGTACAAAAGTCAACAGAGTTACAAATCCAAGCCTTGGGAACAAATGTGATGTTGGTTTCCGCAGGGGCAGCCAGAACAGGCGGTATCAGCCAAGGCGCAGGTTCAGCCAGTACACTAACCTGGGAAGATGCCCAGGCGATCGCCAAACAAGTCCCAGCCGCTAAATCGGTTTCGGCATTCTTACAACGTGGTTCAATTCAGGTCGTCCGGGGCAATACCAACATCGCCACGACCCTTTTAGGCACGGATTTGAACTACCCAACGATGAAAAATATTCATCCCCAAGTGGGACTATTTTTTAATCAAGGGGATTTAGATGCTGGGCGACCTGTGGCGTTTCTCGGTTCTAAGGTGCGAGATGAATTATTCAACGCAGACGAAACTGTGATTGGAACTGATTTGCGGATTCGGGGCAAGCGATACACCGTGGTTGGGGTGGCAGAATCAAAAGGAACATCGGGTGGACAGGATCTAGACGATCTGATTTATATCCCCCTTACCAATATGTCTGCCCAAATTGTGGGCAATAACGCCTTGACGGGTGTAGCAATTAATGGATTCTGGGTAGAAGCAAGTGATGGCGATCAACTGAACTCGGCTCAATTTCAGGTGACAAATATTCTGCGTCTACGGCATGGCATTCATCCTTCAGCCGTCGATGATTTTCGGATTATCAATTTAGTTGATATTATCAGCACTTTCAGCAATGTGATGGGGTCATTTACCTTGATGATCGGTGCGATCGCAGGTATTTCCCTGGTCGTCGGTGGCATTGGCATTGCTAACATCATGCTGGTTTCGGTGATGGAACGAACACGAGAAATCGGCATTCGTAAAGCTGTGGGCGCAACCGGCACAGACATTTTGAGCCAATTTTTAACCGAGGCGATCGTTATCTCCACGGTTGGCGGTGTGATTGGTGTGGGATTGGGTATCGGGTTCGCCTTTGCTGCCGCAACTGTGTTCAAATTTCCGTTTATTGTGCCGTTGTGGTCGATTGGGACAGGGTTTAGCCTTTCATTAGTAGTTGGCGTTCTGGCTGGCGGTATCCCAGCGCGGAATGCTGCCAAATTAGATCCAATTTCAGCACTACACAATGAGTGATCGCTATGGCAACTATGATCTCGATGGAAGGCATTACCAAAACCTATCACTTAGGAGAATTGGATGTACCCGTTCTCAAGGAAATTAATTTATCAATTGAAGATGGGGAATATGTGGCGATTATGGGGGCTTCAGGTTCAGGGAAATCAACACTGATGAACATTATTGGTTGTCTGGATCGTCCTACGAGTGGACAGTATATCTTGGACGGTAGAGAGTTGACGACGCTAGATGATGATGAACTTGCAGATATCCGCAATCAGTATATTGGCTTTGTGTTTCAACAATTCAATTTGTTGCCCCGATTAACAGCACTAGAAAATGTTATGCTGCCGATGATTTATGCAGATGTCCCTCGTTCGCAACGCCTGAAATCTGCGATCGCCGCCCTCGAAAATATCGGATTAGGCGATCGCTTAACAAATCGCCCTAGCCAACTTTCAGGAGGACAGCAACAGCGAGTAGCGATCGCACGGGCATTGGTGAATCATCCGGCTTTAGTGTTAGCAGATGAACCAACGGGGGCTTTAGATTCCAAAACTTCTCACGAGATTATGAATCTGCTGACGGAATTAAATCAACAGGGAACTACGATCGCAATTGTCACCCATGATGCAACCGTAGCAGATCAGACAAAGCGGGTGATTCAAATGCAAGATGGCGTGATTGTTGAAAGAGCGATCGCCCAACATTTCTAACACCAGCATTGTTCTCTCGGAGGATTTTGCAGGGTAATTAGGGTTTACTCAGCAAGCCCTAATTATGATTCAGAACTATCGTTTTTATAGGAATTGAGTCTACCTATGATAATTCTGGTGGGCGATGGCTACGCCGCGCCGAAGGCATCGCTATCCTCTGCGTTCATTAAATAAAAATGAACTCGTTATCACATAGTGAACCATAAAATGAAAACCTACTTTGCGAAGCATATCTTGAGATAAAAGCTCATTTAATGGTTCAAGTCACAATTAGTTCCTACGCAAAAAGTTAGCAACCGTGTTGCTAACTTTTGGTTTATAATCTCGTAGTGGGAAGTTCAACCTTCACTAATCAACTGTAACAAAGCTTCCGTTGATATCTTGCCACTGATATCAGCACCTTCCAATAGGCTATCTGCTAAGTCTCGCTTGTGGTGATGCAATTCTACAATTTTTTCTTCAATAGTATCCTTTGCTACTAAGCGATAAATTGTCACTGGGCGTTGTTGACCAATGCGATGGGCGCGGTCTGAGGCTTGGTCTTCCACGGCGGGATTCCACCAGGGGTCTGTATGGATGACATAATCGGCGGCAGTTAAATTGAGTCCTGTACCTCCCGCTTTGAGGCTAATGAGAAAGACATCGCCGTTCCCTGCTTGAAACGCATCCACCCTTTTTTTGCGCTCGGCTACGGAAGTGCTGCCATCTAAGTATTGATAATGAATACCTTGCTTCTCCAAGTAATCTCGGATGATGTGTAAATGGTCAACAAACTGACTAAACACCAATGCCTTATGGCGATTTTCTAGAAGTTCACCTAACACCTCACCAAAAAGTTGCAACTTGGAACTAGATAATTCAGTATCAGGCATCACCAAGCTGGGATTACAGCAAGCGCGACGCAGTTTCATAATCTCAGCTAAAACTTGCAAATGTTTATTTCCGGCTTCTGCACCACTTTCACTGAGTTTAGATATAGCCTGACGGCGCAATGCTTCATAGAATGCCTTTTCCTCCTGACTCAACTCCACATGAAGTAGAATTTCGGTACGAGAAGGTAGCTCTTCTAGCACCTGATTTTTAGTCCGTCGCAACAGAAATGGTTGAATCAGTTTTTTGAGTTTATTACGTGCAAGTTTATCCTGATATTTTTCAATGGGAATAGCAAAGCGTTGATTGAAGCTTTCAAAAGAACCCAATAATCCAGGATTAATAAAGCGGAACAGATTCCACAATTCGCCCAGGTGGTTTTCAATGGGAGTCCCAGTAGTCAGCAACTTAAAATTAGATTTCAGGTTCATGGCTGCCTGGGAACGTTTAGTGGTCATATTTTTGATCGCCTGGGCTTCATCCAGAACAATCGTTTGCCACTGTACCCCAGAGAGCATTTGCGCTACTTCTTCCTGCTGCAATAAACCGTAACTGCATACCAACATATCCAACGGTTGTAACCCATCCAGTAATTTTTGGCGGTTAGCACCACTAAATTGAATAATATTTAGGGTTGGGGCAAACTTCTGGGCTTCACTCACCCAGTTCATGCACACGGAAGTCGGGGCAATAATTAAGGTTGGCCCCTCATGGGCGTTTCTGAGGATGACAGCCAAAGCCTGCACGGTCTTACCCAGTCCCATTTGATCTGCTAAACAAGCACCCACACCCCAATGTGCCAGCCGCGCCAGCCAACAGAATCCATCCATTTGATAGTCACGTAGTTCCGCCTGAAATGTAGATGGGAGTTCTGGTTGGAGGTTTTTCACCTCCTGGAGACGCTGGATATGTGTTTTCCAGTGTTTATCGGCCTTTACCTTACCTACTTCATCGACAAAATCCTCTAATCCTAATGTTGCCAATGGGTGAAAACGGATACCTTTACTATGTTTTTCCGAAAACATCCGCAATTCGTCCAGGCGTTTGCGAAAAGCTTGGGTTAAAGCCAGAAATTGACCATCACCAAGAGGGATAAAACGACTGGGGGTTTTCTCCAATAGTTCTAGTAACTGCTGCATATCCAGCACTAGGTCGCTATTCAATTTCAACTCACCAGTGGCGGCAAACCAGTCTTGTTGACGTTGAATTGATAAATTAAAGTCCTTCAGGTCTGCATGGTGGCTAACACGTAGTTTTTCTCCTTCTGGCCATGCCATGACTACGCTGTTTCCCAATGCTTGCAGTTCTAGCAGCAGTTCTAAACATTCCTCTGGGTCAACTATAATCCATTCACCATCTTGTTCTTCAGTTCGCGTCAAGGTAGGGCAGGCGGCTACAGCGTTTTTGGCCAGTTGCTTCTCTTCGGGCAGATTGCGTCTGGTTTGCAGACGCTTACCGTCAATCTCGGCAATGACAGTTTCACCACCAGCACCAGGACGGTAGTAGGGGCCACCTTGGGCAAAGGGGCGGGACAAAATGGTGACTTTCAAGCCAGTATTGGCTGGTAAGAGGTGAATATGGGGGAGAGTCTGGGCGGGTACTTCTTCTGCACCTTCTGAGCCGCCACCAATGTCAGAATGCACGGTGACGATGCCAGAGACGGCATTAATGGCGGCCAAAACTTGCTTCTCGGCGATCGCCGGCACATTTAATTTATTATCTTTACCAAGGATCTCTGTAATACGTCGATGTTCGGCAGTGATTTCAATAACTTTAATCCGGGTTGGGGTTTCTTTAATATTCAGAATGTTCTGTGATTCTGGTAACTTGGGAGAAAATTCCAAGGCGATACGACCAAGTTTTTCTTTTTTGACTAGTAGTTCCGGTTCTCCTTTAACAATTTCTACACGGATATTGGGTGTATCTTCCCAAAAAACCAACGGGTGTCCAATTAAGGCAGAGATGGCTTTTTCATTGAACATATACTCAACTTTGCCGTAATAGCCCTCACTATATACCTCAATACAACTACATACCCGCATATCTTGGGATGTGATGTAATCAAACTCAGATAATCCACTGTTCAGACGCTTGAGGGCTATAGGACGACCTTTACTCCACTCTCCTTTGGCATTAACTTTCTGTTCCTTTGGTTGCAAGACACATCTGCTGGGATAGAAGGTAATGAACCATGCTAAACGCAGTTCTGACTCTGCTTTTGGGTGTGTTTGTGATTCTTTCTGGAGATTCGCTAGGGCATTTAAGCACATTTCCCAAGCTTCTTGGGGTTGAATTAGGTCTACGATGGAATGGAAACTGCTATCTTCTCGCAGTGTTGCTGCTTGTTGATGATAGTTACTGCTTGGTTTAAGCCGGGATAGGAGTTCTGCGGTTTCCATTGCCAACCAGTGATGACCGGAGGCGAGCGATCGCCTATATAATGGCTCTAGTAAATTAGGTAAGCGTTTTTTGGCACTATCAGCATCCATCCAGTAAAGGCATAGTGAACAAAACAATGTTTGTAAGCTATTTTCTTCTTCTACGGAAGAAATATGGGAACTGACTACAAATTGTTTTTTGGTAATATCACCTTGCTGGACTTGCAGTACCATTTCCAGTCTGGCATAAATAAACCTCAGCCAATGATCTGATTGGCGGGAAATCAGATTGGCGTAATCTTCTGCTTCTCGCAGGCGTTGTGCTGAACCATCTTTTAAAAGTGCTAGGATGAAAAATAAGCCGCCTATAGTATTGAAATAGACATCTCCGAAAACAGTCAAAGCCTTTGTTTGGCTAGGCTGTAGCCACTAAATGCAATCATCTTAAATTAGCTATTCTGTACGATGAAATAAGACTTTGAGATATTTGCTGTTGATAATTAGGCAAAAATATCTAGTTATATGCGATAATTTTAACCTGATGATATAGCTGATATTTCTAATGGTAATATTAGCCCTCGAATCCGTAACCTTACTAGCCCACAAATCGTCAAAATTACTTGCTTATATTTGCGGGTATTTAACCTAAATCTCTCTTGGACAACTCGAAAGATTTTGACTGACCGTATTCGATGTTCAACAAAGATTCGTTTAGATGAAAATATTTTGTTCTGTTCTTTCTGTTCAGTTGTTAGTTCTTGATTTCTTGGTTTCTTAATTGGAGTTGTAATTAAATCTTCTCCAAGATATGCCTTATCTCCTTTAAATCTTTGTTTGGCATCAAACTCTGAACGATATTCTCGGAACAAAGTTATATCGCTTTTTGGACCAGGTTCACCTGCCACAACATCAACGATATCACTAGCATCAGGTAAAATAATCATTTGAGTTTTAAATGTATGATTACTCTTCTTACCTGAAAAATATTTCTTTTGTTCATCATTGTCTCTAGGTCTTTCTCTGACTTGTTCATAGCTATCTACTATTAATTCATATTCTGTGAGCATTTCTTTTACTACTTCATAGTCAGAAGCGTTTTTTTTTACTTGTTCAAGCAAACTTGATGGCAGTAATTCTCGCAAGTTAGGCAACCAATAGTTAAACGTATCGTTGGCTGTAGACTCACTTACTTCAAACTGAATACCTAGAAGTTGAAAGGTTGTCAGATGTCGGAGATACACTAAAGTTAAAATGATTTGTTCAGAAATAGATAATTTTGGTTTCCGACCTCCTCCACCAGCAATAATTCTCACTTTCTTAGATTCCAGTAAAGCTTTTTTTTCATGATATAATCTTTCCCCATTTATGATTAATTGTTGTAACTGTTCATATTCCAGACCTATTAACCTTTGGGTTTGTTTAGGATTCTCTTCAATGTAATTCAGTATATTGCTCATGCTTCTGTGTCAAAATAACGCTTTAATGTTCTTTTATCACAGAATAATACTATTTTGGAGATGTCTACTGTATTTCTGGTAATCTTCAATTTGCTTATTAATAAAATCAGGGTCTTGGCGGTAAAAACCTATGCGGATTTCTCTGATACACTGGCGTAAACTTTGGAACATCCGAGATTCATTTTGCCAGTGCTTCCGTATGGGTAGCTTTTCCTCCACTGCTGTGACTAGAATTTCAAACTGTCCGGTTTGGACAGCATGACGAGTGGCTATTTCTGTGAGTAAAGGATGGCATTCAGTACCTGATCTACTTTCCTGTACTAATAAACCTGATTTTACCAATTTATCAATTTGGGGACTGAGGGTTTTAGTACCCCAAGGTTTATTATTTTCATCCAACGCACCCGTTGTACTAAGACAACTTACCAAGGAATTTTTGTCTATGGGTGCATAAATTACCGAAAATAACTGGATAATTTTTTGTATAGAAGGGTGTAACTCGAAATATTTTTTAGCGAGTTGTGCTTGTAGTTTTGTGGAATTAATTTCAAAAGTAGTCATAAACTGTTCGTGATCTAGTTTTATGAGGTAATCTAAGGCTGCAAATGGGTTCAAGTGCTAAATGATCAAATTTAGATGTGCGTCAGCTTACTATTTATTCAGTTCTTTAAATAATTCCATTAATTTACGTTTACGTCCATGAGTGGCTTCTAGTTTTGAGCGATAAGCAGACCACTCAGCTTTTTGTCCAAGTTGAAAATAAGCAGTTTTTACTTTTTTCAGCCAATTAACTGCCGCATCATAACGGTCAGCTTTCCCTTGTTCCATAATTGGTTCTGCCCGTCTGCGAGCGTTATCAATTACCCAATCAGGACGATGAGAAACTGTTGCATCCATGACTCGATGAACCAATTTTGAAGCATAGTAACTATCATTTTCTACTGTTGTAATTGCATCATCAATTAATCCTTCATGCAGGAAAATATCAACCTTTGCTTCTTGTATTCCCCAATCTGGTTGACTTCGGAGTGTTTGTAGGAAATCTTGTTTGACTGTCAACCAAGTTTCTCCTGCCAAGTCTTCCACTTTTCTATAGTCTCGAAATGATGGTTTAATTTTGAAGGCAATGATGCTGGCAGTTAACGCAGTGGCATTATCCTCTAATCCTTGGGCTAAATCACTTGTCCAAGTAGCAAATTCATATAAACAGTTACCGGATAAATGTATACCTGCTTGAGATATTTCCAATGCTTCAACTAAATACCCATCTTCTCGCAATATTTTTGCTAGCGCAAAACCCTCTTCTGCTCTTTCCATCAGGATTTTAGCCGCAGACATAGCCTCCTCTACTCTTCCCAAAGCTGCTAATTGCGTCAGATATTGCAGAGTCATTTCTTCTGCTAAAGCTAGATTTAAATACTCTGTGTAACGATTTTGGCGTTCCAGAATTTGCAAGCGAATAAATGCTAAATCATCAGCAAAGCTTGGTCTTTCATTTTCCCAAAGTTCTGCGGTGTCATCTCCCTGCATCATCTGTTGCAGTGGTTCGTAATCCCAACCTTGACGCAATGCTGACAAACTCATACTAAAGTCAGCACTGATTTCGTCTTGCCATGATTCCAACATCACCTGCAAATCTACTATTTCTCCTTTAGATATCTCTGCACACAAAATTGCTTCTGTCCACGCGCTGTCAAGAGGTTCTGCAATGGAATAACTATCTCCGCCGTAATCTAGTAACTCGTCCCATTCTTCGGCATAAGTGGCGGTGATAGTTTCGAGAATAGCGATCGCATTCTTACCATCTCCATTTTCCGCCAACTCTCGTGCTTTCCCAATTACAGCCAGTAAATCATCGGTAAATGGGTCATCTTCTGTACCATACTCTAATTCCTTCAATCCATCCCGCAAAATCCGCTTGACATGAGAGCGAAAAGGTGATGTATCAATTTTACTTTGACGGCTAGAAGGATTTTTTTCTATCGGTTTCGGCAAATTTATTAAACTTACAAACTCATCAATATCATCAATTAATTCTGGTCTACTTTCCACCAGTTCTTGCAGTAATCGCTGTGCTTGGACAAGATCAAGGTGATTTAATAATTTTTCCAGGGTTGGACGTTCTTCAATTTTCTCTAATTGACGTGAACAGGTTAATAAGGTGGCAACTATATGTTTACACCAACCATCATAATTATAAGCACAAGTACAATAAACTGAGGTAATTCCGCCTACATCAAAACGAATACTGACTTGGTATGGTGTAATTTCGCTACCCTCCACCTCTGCCTGAATCAGATTGCCTCGTTTTTTGAGATCAGCGATTGCTCCCTTGCGGTAATATTCTTCACCACGACTGTAGGATAAAGCGTTTGAGTTGTGGCGTATTATTGCTTCAGAAATTGCTGGAATCGACATAGCACCCAAGTGTTTTATTTCTAGCTTACGCTTAAACTGCCTCTACCTTGATTTTCGTGCCGACTTCGACGATGTTCTATGTACGCCAAAGTATTTCTCACTACGATAACGCAAAGTGCTAATCCGCGACGGCTTAACCGCCTACCATAGCTGATCTCGTTCACCCCAGCAAGGAGCGTTCTCAAGAGCATCCCAATAACTACGAGCTACTCTAATCCGCCGACACTAATGCTATCGTAACTATTTCGACTGAATCTGAGCATTTACAAAGTTTTTATTCCCTGCTATATAATACAAATGTATCCCTTATTCCCTAATTAATTATGGTACAAACAATCCAAGCGCGGGATATCAGTCTTTACGAACTGGAGGAAAACTTTGGATTAGAGTTAGTTACCGATATTAATTTTTTCCCAGAATGGATAGAAAATTTACCGTTACTAACGGATATCGAGAAATCATCTTTAGAACGAGTAAAAAGCAATTATTTAAATTTAACTAAACGCCGCCCCATGTCTGAAGAAGTAGTGAAGATGGTTGTGTTGTCTCCACTACTTGATTTAGCTGGTTTTTATCAACCAAATTTCGAGATTGAAACAGAAACTTCCACTGAAATTTCTGCTGTAGATGAAAGCGTCGTTGTTAAAGGGAGTATTGATGTTTTAGTCGTAAATAGAAGACTTTGGATACTTGTTATTGAATCTAAAAGCACTAAATTTGATGTGATATCTGCACTACCTCAAGCACTTGCTTACATACTCGACACTCCCAATGCTGAACGACCAACTTTTGGTTTGCTTGTCAATGGTAGAGAGTTTGTTTTTATCAAGCTAGTTCAGGCACAAAAGCCAAAATATGCCCGTTCCGATGCTTTATCAATAGAAAAACCAAATGAAATTCAGCAAGTTTTAAGTGTACTAAAAAGATTGAGTGAATTAATTCTTTTGTAGTATTTATGACTAAAAAATCAAGATACAAGCCTGTATAGGCTGCTTCAGCGAGAGAACCCCTAGAAATACCAAACATAATCTAATTAATTCAAAAATTGATGAACATATATCTATGGACATATATAAAAAAGGCTATTTTAGAATAATTCTGTCTTTGGACTCACGTAATTAACAAAAGAAAAGTGAATACTGGAGAGCAGTTTGCAAAGCTCTTGACTGATAGTAATGACAACTTCTTCTTCCATAAACCGCGATCAAGAAATTCAGAACCTACGTGAACTGATAGCAGACATTGACAGTGGGATGTTGACTACGGTTGATGAAGATGGAACTTTGCATAGTTGCCCTATGTCAACTAATGGCAATATCGACGCTGATGGTGTGCTGTGGTTTTTTATTTACAGCAGTTCTCATAAGGCAACAGAAATTAAACACCATCAGTATGTCAATGTCAGTTTTGTTTCACCTGATCGACAACGATATATTTCTATATCAGGTACAGGACAACTGCTGCAAGACCGTAACAAGATAGAAGAAAAATGGAAGCCGCAACTGCAAATGTGGTTTCCTAAAGGTCTGGATGAACCGGATCTGACTTTACTCAAGGTTAATGTTAACAAGGCTGATTACTGGCAAAGTACATCAAGCTTTAAGCCAAAAACAATTATTTTTTGAGATTTCATGCGTAGAACCCACTGATAACTCCGGGGGG
Organism: Nostoc sp. UHCC 0870; assembly: GCF_022063185.1. Taxonomy (NCBI): domain Bacteria; kingdom Bacillati; phylum Cyanobacteriota; class Cyanophyceae; order Nostocales; family Nostocaceae; genus Nostoc; species Nostoc sp. UHCC 0870. The sequence continues at coordinate 160,590 of NZ_CP091915.1, forward strand.
GGTTTACCAAAAAATTAGCAAAATAAGAATGGTATAGGGTTTGAATGACACCTTAAGCTTTTTTATCGGTGAAATTCCCGATTTTTCGCTCTAAATTGGGCTTGGTTTTTATCTATTTGAGTATTAGCATCCTCGAAAGCCTGCAAAATCTCTGGCGTTACTTTATTGCTCTGCACCTTCCCTGATTGCACGCTCAAAATTACCTCCCCATCTTTTTGAGCGATCGCTAAATCCTTACATTCGGCATGAAAAGATAAATCATATATTTTCCCTCGCACACAAGTAAAACCATCCTCCCCAGGTTGCCCCAAAACGTCACCTATTCTCTGAGCAATTTTGGTCAGCCGACTAATCGACTGATATTCTTGTGTATCTTTTCCCATTGCCGTCAATGCTTCGGGTGATAATTGCCTCCCAGATTTAAACTGATTAGCAACTTCCACAATCCTTTGTTTGTAGGCTTCTGGTTTCCCTAATTTATCCGCAGCACTGTACCATTCTCTCAAGTTATCAATTGTCACACTAGCTGTGGCTTCGGTTTCTGTCTTTGGTTCATTCGTACTAATTTGTAGCTGTGGTGGCTTAGACTGTGGATTTGGCGGTAACGTTACTGCTTTTAGTTCTTTTGTACTAACGATTAACTGTGGTGGTTTTATTGATTTTGGTCTATCGGGCAGAGATCGCACTTTCTCCTGATACACACCTTCAGACTCAATCACATCCCCAAATTTCTTGGTCATCGCCTGATAGACAGATTCGGGAATAGAGGAATTAACCAAGTTAAACACAGCCAGTCCCTTTTTCGTTTCCAGTGGTACATCTTCTGGTGACACTGGAGCTAGAGCAACATTCTTTTCGGTCAACCATTTGGTTACAGTTTCGACTTTATGGTTATCCACCACTAGTTGTGTTAGTCCCAGCAATTTGTCTTCTGGAGTTGCATATAAAATTGTGGGTCGCTCTTTGATTTTTTGTAAAATGGGTGCAGCATACGAAAATTGTTGCTGTTGTTGCTGCTGCAATTTATTCAACTGTTGACCAAAAACCTGAGTTTCTTTTGTCCATACTTCAGGATATTCAACTGTTTGGGGGTCAACTTTCATCACCGAGATCGTAAAATTGCTTTGCAGCGTCGCCTTTATTGGGGTCAGTCTGCCAAAGTTGAGAACTCCCAATTCTTTGAGTGCTTCCTTGTCCTTCTTAAAGTGCAATACTCCCAACGGTTCACCATTAAGAAATACTGCATCTCTGGTTTTTGAGGGTGGTACTTCTAACGTCAGTTTTCGGTAATGATCATCATTGAATGTTTCACCTTGATAGTCATAAAAGTTAATCTTATTAATTTTGAGTAAATTGCCGTTGGGTGAAGTAGCAATCGCAAATGCGTTTTCTTTGCTCTCAGATATAGTCGTCAGTTTTAAGCTCAGTTGATTCCCATCTTTAATATAGTTAAATGCTTCTAGCTGTTTGATTGAATCAGTATCTAGTTCACCCAAAACTTTACCGTCTAATTTAATTTTGACTGCATAGTTTGGAACGGGTACTGAGCCAATCTCCAAAGTCACTGGCTCGGACTGGAAAGACTGCCCCGCATAAGAAAACTTGCTGATTTCTCTAATAGTAAACTCTGCTGCTTCTCTCCCTGGTACTGAAACGGTGGCGTTCGCTGTGTAAGTTTCTCCTGGAACAAAGTTGGCTTGTGCTAAAGTACCGATGGGTAACTGCCCTGTTCTCGGTTCTAGTATGGCGTATTCTTTGTACTCACCATCGCTATCCTGCACAAACACTAATCTTGAACCGTAACGTTCATGTCCTGGTGGATGATGGGATGCCCTGATTTCTACAGGATACTTTTCATCTGAATTCCATACTTTATCCCGGAAATTATTCGCTTCATTACCCAGTGTCCCTAATCTCAACTCAGTAAATTGCAATTGCTCCAGCCGGGAGACAATTTCATCCCCAAATGCTGCAAATACAAAGTTGGGTATTTTCTTCTGTGCTTTTGCTGGTGATTCTTTGTTCTCTAGTTCGTCTTGTCTAGCTGCACCAACACTCCACGCTGCGGCTGCCGCCGATAATCTCTCTTGTTCTGGTATACTTTCTCGAAATGCTTCTGCTGCTGAGTAAGCCTGCCCAAACATTAATTTGGTCTGTCCCTGGCTCAGTTCTGGCTTTAAGTCAACCAAAGTGGTGTTATTAGCAGACATCCCTGGCTTGAGTTGATAATGCTCTACCGACTCCACAGAGACTGTCCCCAACTTCCGGTATGCGGGTTTTCCGTCTTCTAGTTCCCCATCAATCTGAGCGATCGCTAATAGTGTATGTGGACGTTCTTTGGTTTGGTATTTTTCTGGTATCGCTTCTAGTTTCAGGTTTATGCTCTGCGCTTGCCAGATACTGGGGTGTCCATAGCGAGTAAGATTGGTAATCTCGATTTGCGCTCCCTGCTGCGTTTGAATGACAGCACTGGGGCCTCTTTCTATTTCCCGTCGCCTTTCCATTGTCACGGCGGCATTAAATTTCTGGTCAAACTCGTATTTGGCGGAGATCGCACTCAATTTTTGCTGTGGTGTAAATTCCACTCCCTTGAATAAATCCTGAAACTGAATTATGGGGCGTGATTCTAACTGTGATTGCTGAAAATATTTATTCGTTTGATTAACTAATAATTCTACTGGTGAATATCCTGAAGTTGTGATACCGGAATTTAAATAAGCTGTTCTAGATTTTTTATCTTTAATATAGTTAACATCTCTATATAAATAGCGTTTATTTTCCCTGATTAAATCCATTTCGGGCGTTTTAGAACTTTTAAATAAATCCACTGCTATCTGATTTTGATAACACCCTTCTTCAATCATTTGGCGATACATTTTGCGGTTAACATCCATCGCCTGTTGGATAATTTCGGGAGTTCTTGATTCTTGGGCTAGATTGACAAAATCTTGTATATATGGTCTATATTCTGCCCTAATTGGTTTGGGTTTCTGATAATTTTCAGCCTCAAATAAACCTTGGTAATGATTGGCAACTTGGTCTAAGTATTCTGATTTCTGCTCAAGTGTTCCATAAGTTTTTAATATCTCAATTTCTGACTCTAAGGCTTCCAGTGCGGTAACTTGATTATTAATTACCCCGACACTGATACTATCGCTCATGTGGATAGCAATTTCTTCAAATGGTGGTTGTGTGCCATCGGGTAGATAAAATGATTGTTTTTTGAGCTTAACAGTAGGAGCATAAGCATTTTCTCTCTGATTTCTATACTCTGCTTCGGCTGTGAAGTTGGGGTATTTGCTTGCTGGTGCTACACCAATACAGTCGCCATCAAAGTCTCGTCCCTGACGTTCTGATTCGGTTTCGGCTGGTGCTATTTCTTCAGTTTCAAGTCTTGCTAATATGCGCTTGTGGTCTTCATCATTTACTATGATGATTCCTTGTAAATCTGTACCATCAGGTGCTACACAATCATCAACAAGTTTATTAGTAGAGACGCACAAACCATTGGAGTTGAGGAAGGGAGAACGGAAATTCAGTACCTTTTCTCCATCATCCATCCAAGGTACGCAGATTTCACCATTTTTCAGTTCCTTGGAGGGAATAATCATGCCCCTATCAAAAGTGAGAGTTCTACCAATGGCAATATCTCCCCATTCATTTTGAACAAATCTACTCAGTTCTTTTCTCGCTTTCTCGGTCTCTAAAAGCTGATTATGTCCGCTAATCAAATCAGTTTTGATGAGTTTATACATCAATAAATCATCTTTTTGGGATTGGTCATACCCATCGTTTATTTCAAATTCTTCATCAGTTTCATTCCAAGTGAGGAGTTCTAACTGTTTAGTCAGTAAGCCATCAGCAACTTCCAAAGTAATTTGTTGTTCTAAAGATGTTTTTTGTGACTCGGTAAAAGCTTTACGTTTCTCGTACTTCTCACAGTAAAGTTGAGCTACTTTTCTGGGGTCATCTTGATTATCGGCTAATTTTTGAGCCTGCGCCTCTAGTTCCTCAGCGAAGTCCTTAATCCCTTGGGGGAATGATACTAACAGTTGAGATATTGCTGTTTTACCGCGCTCGGACTGAGATTTTTCACCTAGCCAGATTTTTTGTTTGTATAATCCTGGTTTGATTTGGGGTTTATTTGCTCCATTAGGATTATCTTTGTCTGTTCCTTTGAAACTGGATATCGGAATTATTAAATCGATTTTGGGTTCGTTATTGGGATTAGCATATTTTATTTTATCTAATCTATAGGGTCGTAGTGTCCCTTTTCCGAAACGATATTTAGCGTCTTCTCCATCTCCTTCCCTCCACCCAAAACGCTGTTGAATCACACGATAGCTTTTATCTGGTTGTTCTTCCCGCTTAGTTAACTTATCATAAAGTTCAGTTGAGATTTGTCCATAACAATCGCCTACTAACTTGAAAGCATCCTCTTGGTCAATGATTCCTCCATTCTCACCATTAGAATCATCTACAATTAAAATGTTTAATTCTTCATTAAGTGCATTTTTGCAAGAACCTAAAAAAATAGAGCCGTAAGCCCCTCTGTCTTTTCTATCAGGACACAATTTATCAATCACTTCCAAACATTCCGGCTCACCATATAGTAATCGGGTTTTAGAGGATAATAAAAGAGTATGCCCATCTGGATGATTTCTTAAATCTGATGCTTTACTATGTTCATCTATATGTCCGAAAGAAAATTGTTTACCTGGAAAATAAAATTCTAGTAGGGTATTATCTAATTTTTCAGTTAAAATTAATTGTGGGTTCTTATTATCCTCATCCGTATGAATCCATTGATTCAATCTAGTGTCGAAATGTTTGAATTGTAGAGACATATTTTTATTTAAGTATTGAAAATTTTTCAGGAGTTTAATATGTCAGGAACAAGAATTAAACGTTGGCTAAATATGCACGGTAAAGAGTTTAATGCTGATGGAACATTGAAAGATGAAGTAAGACAGCAAAAGTTAGCTAAGGGCGCACATCCAGGAGCAATTGATAGTTATGCCCGTAGATTAAAAGAAGAATATGACGAATGGAAACACCTTGACGAAACTGACCCCGAACCCTGGCCTGTGTATACGGCATACGACTTCTTCACGGCAGAAGAAAAGCAGCAGTTTTATGCTGATGGCACTCTCAGGGCGGAATATATAGAAATTGCACTCTCAAAGGGCATTAGTGAGAATTGGCTTGCAGAAATGGAACGCCGTAAAAAGATTGATGTCGATAACTATAATCGGGTATCGGCAAGAGATGCCGAAAGAGGCATCAACTTTGGCGAACAGGAAATGAATAGATTGCGTGCTTCCAGCCGGACTTATGTGGAACGTCTCAAGCAGATGGAACAGGACTTGCGGAACTTTGAAGAACCGAGTAGTCTGCCTTTTGACAAAGATACGCCTTATTTTTAAAGATGATTTAGGGAAAGCGATATCGCTTTCCCTACAATGTTTTGCCTCAGTTCTTTTTCGGAATCTGAATGGGCGAATGTGGCTTGGTAATCTGAGGCAAAGAACTAGGTGGTGAAGTGAGTAACATCAGTAAACTACCAAAACAAGTAATTACGATCAACAAAGCCAAAAGAGTTTGACTGACTTTATACCACGAAGTCACAGTTAGTTTAAACTGAACTCGTTTCAGGACAATTGGCTCTAACTTTTGCTCAGTTACACGATTTTGAATATATTCCAAAGCCGTGAGACATTGTGAAATATCTTCACCCCTGTATACCTTCTGGCAAAGTAAAACTTCTAATCGTTCAATACGCTCTTCCGGGGTAGACAAAAAGATATCAGACCAATCATTCCAAAGCTCAATCTTTTGCAAACCATCATTCAAAGGCTTAAGTTCTCGTGTATCTGACATAATTCCTATTTACCTACGACGACGTTGTTGAGAGTGCTGATAATCTTTCAATATCTGGTTAACTTGTTCTGGGAGAATCACAGATGATTTATCCCAACGCAGTTGATAGCACAAGCTATTTTCAGCAGGACAAGAAATCGCTTTAGGCAGATTAGTACCCCACCACAACCCTCCTGTCAAAAACACCATCGCACAAGTTAGAAACATCAACACCCCAGAACGACCTGAACCAACCCACATCCCCACCCAGAATAAGGTGGACTTAAATTGGTCAGAGCGTTGTTTTTTGAGTTGGTTCTTTATTGCCTTGGCTTCATTCCACTCTTGCAGATTCTCTAGTTTTTGCGAAGCCAGTATCTTAGCCTTGACATCAGAAGCTTTTACTGCCTGAATCTCAATAGTTTGGCGTTGTTGTTCTAATCGGAAGTCAAACCATTCTCTGAGTTCGCTGGCAAACTGTTCAAGTGCATCGATGGCTGTAGCACTTGCACCTTCGAGGTAAATTGGGGTCGAGGCTTTCCCACTGCACGAGCTTTAATCATTTCTAGCAAGTTTCGCCAACCCTGGCGCGATGAGTCTGTTGCTAGTTCTTCTGACAAATATTTTAAGTACAAAGCAGGGGCAACAGCCGCGTGTTTTTCCGCTTTATCTCGCAACATTTCCCCAAAAAGTTGATCACCTCCTTGCTCTATCAGCAATTCCGTTTCTTCAATGGTCAACTGAATGTCTACATTATTATCCAATTCACCAACTCCAAAGTGTGCGGCAATCTCTTGCTCGGTTTTTCCTTGGCTAACCAAATTACAAGCCGCAAGGAAATGCTCGGCCTCTTGGGGAGAATATTCATCCTTTTCGCCTAGCCCACAGAAAGCCAAAATATTTAAAGCGTGGGTCAGTGTGAGTTTAAAACCTTGTTCACGAGCCGCAATCAGTAATTCAGTTATATCTAATGGTTCTAATGGTAATTGCGCTTTTTTTCGAGACTTTTTCCCATTCTTGGTATCAGATGCTCCCTTGTCTTGAGTAGTTGTCACAGAAACAATTGGGGGTAATAAACTCATCACCTCTTCGTCAGTACCACCTTGCTCAATAAAAGACCGACATTGACGAAAACGTTCTGCCTCATCCTCAGTGTATGTTTCTTTTTCAACCATCTCACTCAAGCGCAAAGTCCGACTAATTTCTTCTGGTGAGAGATTGTTAAATAGTTCTTGTGGTTGATACATAATTATACACTCCTACTTAAACGAAGTTGAAAAAGGATTTAACCAATCAGTCAAAGGCTGTTTTTGTTCTGTTATGGGAGTTCTGGATGGTCGCTCCAGTTCTTGGAGAGTATTTCTGTCTACGGCAATCATCGTGGCTGCTTTAGAGGGGATTTCACCCAGCAGTCCCATCAAATATGAAGAGTGCAGTTCAAGGCGGTAAAGACAAGCACGAATATGCGGCTCTAAATCTATGGGTTGATCTTCAGCTTGATATGCTAAAGGAAGCCAATAGCTACTAATAGCTATCATCACCATGTCCCTCGCCGGATAAAGAGTATTCCTGGAGTTTAAATATCTAATCAGCATTGCTTCAGGGCTATTGCTCTTAACTCTACTTCGTAAGCGAAACTCAACATCTTCAAACATTCTCATATTCCTTCTTCTCAAATTACTAGGACGCACGATGGGATGACATAGTTGATGTAGTCTTTTGGTAACGAAATAATCCATACACATCAGTGAAACGTAGACACATAGCATCTTTTTTTGGTGGCAGATTGAAAGCCAAACGCACGTCCTCTTCTAGTTCGGCTGCCCATGAAATCTCGGTATAAGTAAACAAGTTTTTCAACTCAGTGGCTAAATATTCCGATGTTCCTCC